>NZ_JBKQQD010000294.1:0-61397 GCF_052144515.1 Mycobacterium sp.
ATCCTCGGATGGCGCTGCGCCAATTGACCGGTATCGCCCGTCCGCATATGCAGCTGCGCCGTCTGTCTGGCAGAGCTCCAGCAGGTCACCGGAAGCCGACGTGAGTCCCTCAGCAATAGTCGGCGCGCTGTGCATCGCTGCCCTGAGCCGTGTCCGGATAGATTCGCGGCTGGCCGCATCGCTCAGTCTGGAGATCTGTTCAGCTGCAGAGACTTGGAGTTTCGCCTGCAGGACTACCAGTTCACACCACCTACGCCTCGAGCGCGAGAGCCATCGGGGGTTTTCAGATATGCACGAGACGAGCCTTGTCAGCCGGCCTCCGTCGGCCATGGAGAACGAAACACTCGCTGCTGTCTCCATATTGCGCATGTATTCGAGGTGGATAGGGGAAACGCTTCGCAGCGCAGCGCGGCTCAGGTCAAGACTTGTGCCGGCCATGCGCGGCGATGCGATCAAGGCGACGTCGCCCTCGTCGACGTCGGGAATGTAGCGCGACGCTTTGCGGGTGTAAATCTGGCGGGCTTGGGGCGGAATGTCGCTCGCCGGAAAATGATGCCCAAGGTACCGGACCAGTCCTGGAAGACGATCCTCAGCGACGATCTCTCCGTGCTCGTCTTCATGGAACCGGTAGACCATCGCGCGGTCGAATCCGGTCAGTGCGCGCATTGCGCTCACAACGGCCGCCTCAACTTCGGGCACGCTCGTCGCCTCGCCGATCGCCTGTGAGGCATACAGAACCGGGACGAGATCGGCTTGATCATCCACGTGCGCCCTCTCGATCTCGATGACGATCTGGCCGCCGACTTGATGCAGAATCGCATCGACCTTGCCGTCGAATGCAGCTGCCAGGCACATCCCATACAGATCGGGCGAGGAAGGCCTGTAGCCAGTCTGCTCGATCCCCTGCTCGAGCCGCTGCTGTTCATCGGGGGCGAAGATGCTCATCACCGGCGAATCGAAAAGCTGATCTGGTCGCGTCCCGATCAACTCAGGCGTGTTGGCGCTGGCGTACGTGATTCGGCGATCTTGCAGATCGGCGGCAATCAGCGCTCCATGGGTTTGAATTCGGCCGGACAGGTGCAGCTGCTCGCTCGCGCAATCAGCCAGAGCCTGCGCGTTCTGATGCGGTTGGGCAGTCATCAGATCGCTTTCGGCGAGGCATCCGGCGCGCTCAGAATGTCACGGATCAACGCATAAGCGGCCAACGCGCCCGCAATGACCCGGGCGGAGTCCGGGGGTGAACCGGGCCCGGGCCCGCGTTCACTTGCATGATCCACTCTCGGAGAATAGAGCGTCGTGTCTTACCGGCGGTGTAAAAGCAGCCCGACGTAGTTTTACCCGAAGATCTGGAAATTCTCGGCGAACTCAGAACCAGACCCCGAACCCTAGATCAACGCAACCGATTCGGCAGCCATCGCACAACGTCACCAAGGTGGCGGAACCTTCGTCGGTCGACATTAACACTGCATGCCGATGAGTCCACCCGCTCGGCAATCGGTACCGTGTTCGCGGAGCGGATGGACTCAGTCGGTGTTGCTGCGGACAGACTGCGGACGAAAGTCACCTAATCGGGACGTAAGTGCCGGTCAGCGGGTTAGCGGGCTTATACGTCGTAGTACAGCGCGAACTCGTAGGGATGCGGCCGGATGTTGACCGGTGCGATCTCGTTCTCGCGCTTGAAGCTGATCCACGTCTCGATCAGGTCAGGCGTGAACACGCCTCCCTCGGTGAGGTATTCGTGGTCTGCCTCGAGACGGTCGATGACGTCGGCCAGCTGGGTCGGGGCCTGCGGGATGTTGGCGGCCTCTTCCGGCGGCAGCTCGTAGAGGTCCTTGTCGACCGGCGACTGCGGCTCGATCTTGTTCTTGATGCCGTCCAGGCCCGCCATCAGCATGGCGGAGAACGCCAGGTACGGGTTGCCCGACGAGTCGGGGCAACGGAACTCCAGCCGCTTGGCCTTCGGGTTGCTGCCGGTGATCGGGATACGCACGCACGCGGAGCGGTTTCGCTGGCTGTAGACCAGGTTGATCGGGGCCTCGAAGCCAGGAACCAGGCGCTTGTAGGAGTTTGTCGTCGGGTTGGTGAAGGCCAGCAACGACGGCGCGTGGTGCAGCAGGCCGCCGATGTAGTGGCGGGCGGTGTCCGACAGACCGGCGTAGCCCGTCTCGTCGTACATCAGCGGGTTGCCGTCTTTCCACAGCGACTGGTGGGTGTGCATGCCGGACCCGTTGTCGCCGAACAGCGGCTTGGGCATGAACGTGACGGTCTTGCCGTTCTGCCACGCGGTGTTTTTGACGATGTACTTGTACAGCTGCATGTCGTCGGCCGCGTGTAGCAGGGTGTTGAACTTGTAGTTGATCTCGGCCTGCCCGCCAGTGCCGACCTCGTGGTGGCCCTTCTCCAGGCTGAAGCCGGCGTTGATCAGGTTGGTCAGCATCTCGCCACGAAGGTCGGCGTAGTGGTCGACCGGGGGGACCGGGAAGTACCCACCCTTGGGGCGGACCTTGTAGCCGAGGTTGCGGCTGCCGTCAAACTCGGTTGGCTCTCCGGTGTTCCACCACCCGGAGATCGCGTCGACCTCGTAGAAGGAGCCGTTGGTGCGCGAGTCGAAGCTCACCGAGTCGAAGATGTAGAACTCGGCTTCGGCGCCGAAGTACGCGGTGTCGGCGACACCGGTGCTGACCAGGTATTTCTCGGCCTTGCGTGCGATGTTGCGCGGGTCGCGCGAGTACGGCTCCAAGGTGAACGGATCGTGCACGAAGAAGTTGAGGTTCAGCGTCGTGGCGGTGCGGAACGGGTCGATGACCGCGGTCTCCGGGTCGGGGAGGAGCAGCATGTCGGACTCGTGAATCGACTGGAACCCGCGAATCGACGAGCCGTCGAATGCCAAGCCGTCGTCGAACACGCTCTGGTCGAAGAACGAAATCGGAATTGTGAAGTGCTGCATGATGCCGGGCAGGTCACAGAACCGGACGTCGACGAACTCAACGTTTTCGTCTTTGGCCAGTTTGAAGACGTCGTCGGGCGTCTTTTCCGTCACAGAAGGCTCCTTTGCTTGGTGATCCGCGGCAGACGCTATGAAGTTGTTGTTGCTCTTGGATCAACCCCATGTTGCGCCGACGTTACGTGACCACGCCGCCCGCAACGCAACCCGGGTAACCCCGGCCCTATTGTGAGGCCATGGCCTGCAAGATCGTAACCGGCTGTGCTATCAGCCGGGACCCGGGATTGCGTCGATGACGGCAGGATCGCAGCCAGGTTACCCCGGTGAAACGCTCGGTTTGCCGCGGAGCGGGCCGCGTTCGTTGGCCTCGATGGGGCGCCGGCTGGTGGCGCTGCTGATCGACTGGCTGATCTCCTACGGCCTGGCGCTGCTGGCCCTGGGTGTCGGCGCCATCTCGAAAGCGACGTTGTCGACCGCGATCCTGGTCATCTGGTTTTTGCTTGGTGTGGTGGCGGTGCGCCTGTTCGGGTTCACGCCGGGTCAGTTGTCCCTGGGTCTGCAGGTGGTGGTGATCGACGGCCGCGTGCCTGTCGGGCTTGGCCGGCTGGCGGTGCGGGGGCTGCTCATCGCGCTGGTCGTCCCGGCGTTGTTCGTCGATGCGGACGGGCGCGGGCTGCAGGATCGGGTGACCGGGACCGCGGTGGTGCGGCGCTAAACCTCGATGGTGGCGACCCGCTTCGCCCGGCTGCGCCGCGCTCGCGATCGCCACGGCGCTACCGGCGGCGCACCGTGCGCTGCACGCCACGCATCTTGCCGGCGTTGGGCAGCGGCCCCTTCGGCATGACACTGGCACCGGTCCGCGAGCCCAGCGCGGCCAACCGCGACTCCAGCGCGTCCATTTGTTTGGCGGAGATGTTGGCCGGCAGGCGGGTGAGGTGACGCTCGAGCTTGGCCAGCGGAACCTCGCCTTCGCCATTGCCGACGATGATGTCGTAGATCGGAATGTCGCCGACCAATCGCGCGGTGCGCTTTTTCTCCTGCGCCAGCAGCGGTTTAACCCGGGCCGCGGATCCCTCGGCGACGAAGATGACGCCGGGGCGGCCGATCACCCGATGCACCGCGTCGAAGTTACCGGTGGCGGCCACACCCGGGCTCACCCGCCACTTGCCGCGCAAATTGTCCAGCGCCCAGGCCGCCGCGCCGGTTTGGCCCTCGGCTTGGCGGTAGATGCTCTTCTGAGCGCGCCGGGTGAAGATGATGAAGGCCACCAGCGCGCCCAGCACCACGCCCAGCGGGATCATGGTGATCATGGTGAACCCGCCGGCCCACACACCGACCGCCACCGAGACTCCCACGATCAGCACGAAGGCGGCGATCATGTACGGCAGCAGGCGCTTGTCCTGCTTGCGCTGCAAGTTAAACGCCTGCCACAGCTGAGCGCGCCGCTGCCGGGCGGCCGCCTTGCCGGCGGCCTTTGCCTGGGCCCTGGCGGCCTTGTTCTCAGCGGTGTTTCGCGGTTTAGCCATAGTCACCAAGGATACGGTCAGCGCCGGTTAGAGCGATGCCGAGGAGGCGCGCGCCTGCTCGTAGAGCCGGCGCGCCCGGTACGACGACCGCACCAGCGGCCCGGCCAACACCCCCGAGAAACCCAGCCCTTCGGCGTGCTGCGCGTGCTCGACGAACTCCTCGGGCGCTACCCAGCGCTCGACCGGGTGATGGCGGGTCGACGGGCGCAGATATTGGGTGATGGTGACGATGGCGCAGCCGGCATCGCGCAGGTCGGCCAGAGCCGTCCGCACCTCGTCGGGGGTTTCGCCCAGGCCGAGGATCAGGTTGCTCTTGGTGACCAGACCGAAGTCGCGCGCGGCGGTGAGCACGTCGAGGCTGCGCCGGTAGGCGAAGGCGGGCCGAATCCTTTTGAAGACGCGGGGCACGGTTTCGACGTTGTGCGCCAACACCTCCGGGCGGGATTCGAAAACCTCGGCAAGCCGGGCGGGCTCACCGTTGAAGTCGGGAATCAACAGCTCCACACCGGTCGACGGGTTGAGCTCCTTGATGGCGCGCACGGTCGTGGCGTAGAGCCATGCCCCGCCGTCGGGCAGGTCGTCACGGGCCACGCCGGTGACGGTGGCGTAGCGCAGCCCCATCGTTCGCACGCTCTCGGCGACCCGCCGGGGTTCGTCGCGGTCCAGGGCGGCCGGCTTTCCGGTGTCGATCTGGCAGAAGTCGCAGCGGCGGGTGCACTGGTCGCCGCCGATCAGGAAGGTGGCTTCGCGGTCCTCCCAGCATTCGAAGATGTTGGGGCAGCCCGCCTCTTCGCAGACGGTGTGCAGGCCTTCGCGACGGACCAGGCTCTTGAGTTCGGTGTACTCCGGTCCCATCCGGGCCCGCGTCTTGATCCACGGCGGCTTGCGCTCGATCGGGGTCTGCGCGTTGCGCGCTTCGAGGCGCAACAGCCGCCGGCCTTCCGGAGCTACGGTCACCCTGCCAGTTTAAGCCGATGCTACGCGGGCGGCGGTGGGCGCGGCGGTATGCGCGGCCACCACCAACACGCCGTCCAGGGCGTTGCAGACGGCGTCGGCGACCGCCGACCGGACCTCGTCAACGGCAACCGTGCGTCCGAGTTCGGCCGACAACGACGTGACCCCGGCGTCGCGGATGCCGCACGGCACGATGCCGGCGAACGCGCCCAGATCGCAATCGCAGTTGAGCGCAAACCCGTGCAGGGTCGTCGCACGCGCCACCCGAACCCCGATGGCGGCCACCTTGCGTTCGGGCCGCCCGGCGCCGGCCGGCACCCACACCCCGGACCGACCGTCGACCCGGATCGTGTCCAGGCCCAGGTCGGCGCATACCCTGATCAGCGATTCTTCAAGGCGCCGAACGTAATTGATCACATCGAGCGGTTCGGCCAGTCCGATGATCGGGTAGCCGACCAGCTGCCCGGGACCGTGCCAGGTGATCTTGCCGCCGCGGTCGGTGTCCACCACTGGAGTACCGTCCGTTGGCCGTTCGTGCGGCTCGGTGCGCCGTCCCGCGGTGTAGACCGGCGGGTGCTCCAGCAGCAGCAGCGTGTCGGCGCCGCCGGCCACTCGGGCGTCGGCGAGATCGCGCTGCAGCTGCCAGGCGGCGAGGTAGTCGAGCGTCCCCAGCTGGCGGACGTCGATCGCGCCCAGGTTCGAGCGGATGGAGCTCATTGTCGCGAGGTTACTCAGGTGGTCCCGGGCGCGGCTTCGCGCGTCGGCATTGGTCGCCTCAGGACGTGAAATCTGTAAGGTCCCATGGCCCTCAGCGACCTCCGGCTGGCGCGTGGCTCGCGGGGGACCGGCCCACACCGGTGGTGGCGTCACCCGCCGAGAAACCCGTCACCACCGGACGGTGCGGCCAGTGAGCTCCTGTATCGGAGTCACCGTTGCCCAGCGCTCGACGATCTTGCCATTGGCCAGCCGCCACAGTACGAACCCGTGGAATTCCACACGCTTACCGGTGTGCGCGTCGGTGCCGGTCCAGACGTTGCGCACCATCACCTTGTCACCTTCGGCGAGCGATTCGACGACCTCGACGTGGAGGTCGCGGATCGACTCGTGCAGGGCCGCCATCATCATGCGGTCACCCTCGCGGTCGCTCGGCCTTCCCCCCGGACCGTCGTGGTCGTAGAAGTCGACGGACATATTCCGGTCGATCGCGCCCAGGTCCTTGTTGTTCACGAACTCGTCAAAATGGTCAATCACCAACCGACGGTTCCGTTCGAGTTCCGACGCCCCGACCCCTGAAGACACGTTAAACCCCCTTATCTGTCGGAATCACTCGTCAGCTGTGTCCCGGAGCAGGGCGAAGGCGAAATTCGTGCCGAACCCGCGCCGCAGCGCAAGGTGAATCCAGAGCAGGCCGTAGGGCTCCAGCAGCCGGGCCACGGTCAGGTCTCCGGCATCGACTGTTTCGAAGCCCAGTTCTGCGACCAGCGCGGTGGCGACGTCCTTGGCGCCGTCGTCACCGCATAAGAACATCACTGGTGTGCCCGGCAACCGGGGATGGTTCATCAGCGGTGTGCCAATCTGGTTCATCGCCTTGCACACCCGGGCGCCGGGTGCCCACCGGGCGACGTGCTCGGCACCGGAGGTGGTGTGCCCGACAGTCAGCCCGGTCAGGTCGGGTGTTAGCGGATTGGTGCAATCCATGAGGACCGTGCCGGACAGGTCGCCGCATGCCTGGACGGCTTCTTGGGTGTTCTCCCACGGCGTGCACAACACCACGACGTCGCTGCCGTTGGCGGCGGCGTCATTGGTGACCACCGGTGAGCCGAGGTCGCCATATTTGGGATTGTCGGGGTTGCGCACGCCGTAGGTGACGTCGTGCCCGGCACTCCACGCGCTCCCCAGCGCGCTGCCAACATTGCCGGCTCCGATTATTGCGATCTTGATTCTCGGCTCCCTTGCGATGGTTTCCACCCGGCGGGATACTGCTGCTCGCAGACCGCGTCGACCTTAGGCGAGGCTATGGCCGGGCGAGGACGCAGACAAGAACGCACCTTGAGGTGCGTTACTGACCGGGAGGTTAGTGTGGACAACGACTTCGGCTGTCCGGTGGAAGCCACGCTTGCGGTGATCGGCGGCAAATGGAAAGCCGTGCTGATCTTCCACATGATGAACGGCGGTACCCATCGATTCGCCGAACTCCGGCGTAAGACAACGGGAATCAGCGAACGCGTGCTGTCTCGGCAATTGCGTGAGTTGGAGGCCGACGGAATTTTGCGTCGGGAGGTGTTTCCGGAAGTGCCGCCCCGCGTTGAATATTCGCTGACCGAATACGGTATGTCATTGCGGCCGGTCACCAAGGCTATGTGCGAGTGGGGGAAGCGGCATATCGCGGCGGGCGCCGCCTGACCCCGGGCGGTGGCCGCCTGATCGTGGGAAGCGGGAATTGCCCGGCATCGACGCGCCGGTTGAGGCCTTCGGGTGGACTCGGGCCGGCTGACGCCTCCGGCCGCTGACCGGCGTGGCCCCCCGCAAGCGGGCGTGCGCCCAGCTGGGCGGCAAAGCGTCTAGTCGTGGTCGCGTCGCGCGGTGGCGTAGCCCAGCGCCTCGCCGATGGTGTTGTGGTGGAACTGGAAACCGGCGCGCTCCAGCGCGGCCGGGATCGCGCGCTGGCCGGTGAGCAGCGCCTCGTCCGCAAACTCACCGAGCGCGGCGCGCACGGCGAAGCCGGGCATCGCCAGCGCGGTGGGGCGGTTGACCGCACGACCGAATGCGGTGGTGAATTCGGCGTTGGTGACGGGAGCGGGCCCGGTCAGGTTCACCGGACCGGACAGCGCGGGTTGCGAGATGGCAAACAGCAGCGCCCGCACCTCGTCTTCGAGGCTGATCCACGACATGTACTGGCGGCCGCTGCCCAGCCGGGCGCCCAGACCCACCGAAAACAGTGGCCGCATCGGGCGCAGTGCACCACCGCCCGGGGCCACCACCAAGCCCGTGCGGACCAACACGACACGGGTCCCGGCATATTGGGCCGGCAGCGTGGCGGCTTCCCAATCCACGCACAGCTGGGCCAGGAAACCCTTTCCCGCCGAGGCGGTTTCGTCGACGACGCGGGCCCTGGTGTCGCCGTAGTAGCCCACTGCGCTGGCATTGATCAGGATTTCGACGCCGGCGTCGGCGACTGCGGCCGACAACACTTCCGTGGGTGTGATGCGGCTGTCGCGCAGACTCTGCTTGAAGGCGCCCGACCACCTCCGCTGGCCGACATTGACGCCGCACAGGTTGACGACGGCGTCGACCTCGGCCAGTGCGTCGGCGTCGAACGCGCCACTCGCGGGATTCCAGTGCAGTTCTTCGGAATTCGCCGGTATCCGGCGAACGATGCGCAGCACCGGGTGGTCGGCGGCTCGTAGCGCCGCTGCCAAAGCCGAACCGATCAGACCGGAAGAACCCGCTATTGCGACTACGGCTTTGGCCACCCCGTCACAGCCCCAGATCGGCCTCGAAAGCTCCGTCTTCGAGCCGGTGCTTGATGGTGGTGAGGAAGCGCCCGGCATCGGCGCCGTCGATCAGCCGATGGTCATAGGTCAGCGGCAGATAGCAAATCGAGCGGATCCCGACCGACTCGTTGCCGAAGGCGTCGACGACCACCCGCGGGCGTTTGACGATAGCGCCGGTGCCAAGCATGGCGGCCTGTGGCGGAACCAGGATCGGGGTGTCGAACAGCGCTCCCTGGCTGCCGATGTTGGTGATGGTGAAAGTGCCGCCGGACAACTCGTCGGGTTTCAGGTTGCCCGACCGCGCCCGGTTGGCGATGTCGGAGATCGCCCTGGCCAGCCCGCCCAGCGACAGGTCACCGGCGTTGTGGATGACGGGGGAGAGCAGTCCCTGCTCGGTGTCGACGGCGAAGCCGAGGTGCTCGGCGTCGTAGTAGGTGATCTCTTTGGTGTCCTCGTTGTAGCTGGCGTTGATGTTCGGGTGGATCTTGAGGGCGTCGATCACGGCCCGGGCGATGAACGGCAGGAAGGTCAGGTTCACGCCCTCGCGCTCGGCGAAGGCCGCCTTGGCCGCGGCCCGCAGCGCCACGATCTTGGTCATGTCGACCTCGTGGGTTTGCGTGAGTTGCGCCGTGGCCTGCAGTGATTCGCGGGTCTTGTTGGCGGTGATCTGACGGATCCGGCTGGCCTTCTGCGTGGTGCCCCGCAGGTGAGCCAGCGCGGGTGCGGGCGCGCCTGCCTTACTAGCTGGATCGGTGGCCTTGGCGACCGCGGGAGCCGGCGCGGCAGGTGTCGGCTCCTGCTTGGGTTGCTTCTTCCGCTCCGCTGCGGCCAGCACGTCCTGCTTGCGGATCCGGCCACCGACACCGGTGCCGGTGATCTCGGCGAGGTCGATGCTGTTCTCGTTGGCCAGTTTTCGCACCAGGGGAGTCACGTACGGCGCGCCGTCGGTTCCGGCATCCCTTCCGGCTTCAGAAGCCGGCCGAGGCGGTACGGGTTCGGCCTTGGGCGCAGGCGCCGACAGAGCGGCCGGTTCGGGTGCCGCCGCGGCCTCGGGCTTGGGTTTGGGTTCCGGCTTGGGCGGCGCGGGAGCCGGGGCGGGCTCGGGAGCGGACGGGGCGCCGGCGTCGGACGCCGCACCGATCCGTGCCAGCTCGCCGCCGACCGGGACGGTGGCGTCCTCGTCCGCGGTGATGCTGAGCAGGACGCCGGCCACCGGCGACGGGATCTCGGTGTCCACCTTGTCGGTGGACACCTCCACCAGAGGGTCGTCGACCTGAACCGGATCTCCGACCTTCTTGAGCCAGCGGGTCACCGTGCCCTCGGTGACCGACTCGCCAAGCTCGGGCATCAGCACCGGCGTCGCGGTGCCCCCAGCGGAAGCCGGCTGGGCGGCCGCTGCCGGCTCGGGTTCGGGCTCGGGTTCCGATTGGGCCGGCGCTGCGGGTTCCGGCTGCGCCTCAGCTTCGGGTTGGGCCTCAGGTTCGAGCGCTGCCGCCGGCGCCTCGGGCGCGGCCGGCGCCGCGGGTGCCTCTGCGCCGCCGTCCGACGCGTCGCCGATGACGGCGAGGTCACCGCCAACCTCGACGGTGTCGTCCTCCTGGGCGATGATCTTGGTCAGCACACCCGCGGCCGGCGAGGGGATTTCGGTGTCGACCTTGTCGGTCGACACCTCGACGAGGGGCTCGTCGAGTTCGACCGTGTCGCCTTCCTGCTTGAGCCACCGGGTGACCGTGCCCTCGGTGACGCTCTCACCGAGTGCCGGCATCTGGACTGAGAAGGCCATCGTTTGACTCCTCGATCGGTCGTCGGTCGGCTCAAACCGACATCTGGCTTACCACACCGTGTGGTACCGCGGGTGGAACCAACTAGATGTCGTAACTATCCTGTCATGCGGCTTCGGTGACACACATCCAGGTCGAAGCGGGTCCAGGGAGGTCGGATGTCGGAAATGCAACAGACACCCCAGTTCGTCGACAGCGCGGACGGTGTCCGCATCGCGGTCTACGAAGACGGCAACCCCGAGGGTCCGCCCGTCGTCCTGGTGCACGGTTTCCCCGATTCACACGTGTTGTGGGACGGCGTCGTTCCGCTGCTGGCCGAGCGGTTCCGGATCATCCGGTATGACAACCGCGGTGTCGGACTGTCGTCGGTGCCCAAGCCTGTTTCGGCCTACACCATGGCCCGCTTCGCCGACGACTTCGCCGCGGTCACCGGCGAGCTGAGCCCCGGGCGGCCGGTGCACGTGCTGGCCCACGATTGGGGTTCGGTGGGCATGTGGGAGTACCTCACCCGGCCCGGTGCCAGTGATCGGGTCGCGTCGTTCACGTCGGTGTCCGGACCGAGCCAGGACATTCTGGTCGACTACATCTTCAGGGGTCTGCGTCAGCCCTGGCGCCCGCGACGATTCGCGCGGTCGATCAGCCAGACGTTGCGGTTCAGCTATATGGCGCTGTTCTCGATACCGCTGCTGGCGCCGCTGTTCCTTCGGTTGACGTTGTCGATCCCAGCGTTGCGGCGCAACGCGGTCGACAACATCCCCGTCGATCAGATTCATCACTCCGACAACTTGGCCAAAGATGCCGCCCGCTCGATAAAGACCTACCCCGCCAACTACTTTCGGGCACTCAGTTCTCGCCCCCGCGAGCACGTCTTCGACGTGCCGGTGCAGCTGATCGTCAACACCCAAGACAAGTATGTGCGCCCCTACGGGTACGACGAGGCCGCGCGGTGGGTGCCGCGGCTGTGGCGCCGCGACATCAGAGCCGGTCACTTTTCACCGATGTCGCACCCGCAGGTGATGGCGGCGGCGGTGCGCGAGTTCGCCGACCTGGCCGACGGCAAACCGCCGAGCCGCGCCCTGCTGCGCGCGCAGGTAGGTCGCCCGCGCGAGGCCTTCGGCGACACCCTGGTGTCGGTCACCGGCGCCGGCAGCGGGATCGGCCGCGAGACCGCGTTCGCCTTCGCGCGCGAGGGCGCCGAGGTGGTGGTCAGCGATATCGACGAGGCGGCCGTCAAGGACACCGCGGCGCAGATCGCCGCGCGCGGCGGTGTCGCGTACCCCTACGTGCTCGACGTATCCGACGCCGACGCGGTCGAGTCATTCGCCGAGCGGGTCAGCGCCGAACACGGCGTGCCCGACATCGTCGTCAACAACGCCGGCATCGGGCAGGCGGGGCGGTTCCTGGACACCCCGCGCGAGCAGTTCGATCGCGTGCTGGAGATCAATCTCGGTGGCGTGGTCAACGGTTGTCGGGCGTTCGGGCGGCGGCTGGTGGAGCGTGGCACCGGCGGCCACATCGTCAACGTGTCGTCGATGGCCGCCTACGCCCCGCTGCAGTCGTTGAGCGCTTATTGCACATCCAAGGCCGCGACTTTTATGTTCTCTGATTGCCTGCGCGCCGAACTCGACGCCGCCGGGGTCGGGCTGACCACGATCTGTCCTGGTGTCATCAACACCAACATCATCAACACCACCCGGTTCGACGCACCGCTCGGGAAGGACGACGAGCACGTCTCGGACCGGCGGGGGCAGATCGACAAGATGTTCGCGTTGCGCCGCTACGGGCCGGACAAGGTTGCCAACGCGATCCTGTCTTCGGTGAAGAAGAACAAGCCGATCCGCCCGGTGGCGCCGGAAGCCTATGCGCTGTACGGCATTTCGCGTGTGCTGCCGCAGGCGCTGCGCAGCACCGCGCGCGGCCGGGTTATCTAGCGGGCGGCGCTTCGCGGCGTATGCGGGCTATCAATATCCGGTTCTCTGGATTTTTCAGCAATCAATTTGATGCCCACTAGCGGGAATATCGCGACAATATCCAATTTATTGGTCGTTGCGTCCAATTAGTTGGACGTAACAAAAAGTACATCGAATTTCTGCTTTTTGACCACCATGCAAAATTCGACTTATTATGCATTACCCCCACGTGTTTAGGGCCATGTTGTACCGATGTTGTATATATCGTGGTCCGAATCGAACTATTAAGGTGGCCGCAGTGATAGCACTCCCCTCGCCAGGCGCGGCACGGTCCACATGACAGGTTGTGATGGGCACGAAGCGCGTGTGAAGTCCTGTATCCCGGCTATGCTGCGCGATCGTGCCCGGCTGCAGCCCGATGACACGGCGTTCACATTTGTTGACTACGAGCAGGATTGGGAAGGAGTTTCCGAAAGCCTGACATGGTCTCAGCTTTATCGGCGAGTGCTCAGCGTTGCACAGGCGCTCAGCGTCCGTGGGTCGACCGGTGACCGGGCGGTGATACTGGCACCACACGGGCCGGAATACGTCGCCGCGTTCCTGGGGGCACTGCAGGCCGGACTTGTCGCGGTTCCGCTTTCGCTTCCGCTGGGCGGGTCCAGCGATGAGCTGGTTCTTGCGGTGCTGCGCGACACGTCGCCCGCTGTCATTCTCACGACGTCTTCCGTGGTCGGCAGCAGCTACGGGATCCCATGGTCGCCGGCCGTGCGGATTGTCAACCCCTAGAGCAGGATCGAGTGCTCGCCGCAGACGGCCGGTGAGATCTGGGTGCACGGCGACAACGTCGCGATGGGCTATTGGCAGAAGCATCACGAGAGCGAGCGGACCTTCCGTGCCAGGCTTCTCGCTCCGTCGCCCGGAACTCCCGAAGGACCGTGGCTGAGAACCGGTGATCTGGGCTTCTTCTCCGACGCTGAGCTGTTCATCATGGGCAGAATCAGGGATCTGTTGATCGTGGACGGACCCAATCGTTATCCCGGCAAGGTGCCGATATCCGCCCCTTCTCGTCACACCGACAAACTGGTCGCGATCGGCGATCAACGTCGCGACGTCTCCCGCGAAGACCCCACGGATCCGAGGGGCAGGTTCAGCGATTTTTTGCCTTCCCGGGCGACGCCTCCAAAAAACGGCGAATCGATTCCTTACAAAATGTTTGGCTGACCGACGCCGAGCAATTTATTGGGCGTGCGCTGAATAACGAGGAGGATGGCCGGTCCGATTGAATGGAATCTGAGGCCGCAATGCAGATGCAGTTCACAGATTTAGCGATAGTCGTACTTTTAGTGTCAAAGTGTCCGAGAAATCGGATACGGTGCACGAATGTACCCCGACGACACTCGCAAAGACCTCGCTACGGTCTTCTCGTACTTGGCGGGGCGCTCCCTCAGCAGGGAAGAGATCTGGACCGCGATGGAGTTGCCGCGGTCGACGTATTAAGACCAGCTGGACAAGGGAACGTTGGTCACCGCCGACAACTTGTGTACCGCGGCGGGCAACCTGCGTATCAACCGTGCCGAGCTGTTGACTCGGTATCGGTTCATCGACCCCGAGGAGATCGCCTCGCTGGCCGACGAGATTCGGGGACATTCCCATCGGGCGCATCCGGTCCATCCAACAACCGTGTTGACCGACGCGGCGGTGAAGACCGTCCGGAAACGACCAACGATCGCCGACTTGCGCCCCCGGCCCGACGCGCCGCCGCTGTAGCTGGCCCGAGAGATCTTGCCGAGGTGTAGCTGTGGCCCTTACCGCTCTCATCATCATCATCACCCTGGCATCCATTTCGTGGAGCCTGTGGATACGGCGCCTCACCTGGCATTGCCGGTGGGAAGTGGCCGCCACGCTCAACTTCGCGTTACAAGGATGCGCCGTCGCGCTGATGTCGCCGATGGCCTCCGACACCATCGGGGTTGCTCTGCATCGTCTCACCGGCGAGTGGAACCTGCAGAGCTACCTCGGGCACGACTGTTACATCGTCGCGGCCTCGGCGATCGTCTACAACGCACTTGGCCGCCTTGGTGACGACAACACCATGCAGGCGTCGTTCAAGCAGTATGTGGAGCGGCCGGCGACTCTGTGTATTCCGTTGCTGCTGGCCGCTTTCTCGCTCAGTTGCGGCAGCCGCACCTATGCGCGCGACTTCTTCGACCTGCGCACCGACTTCTGGCTGACCGTGTACTGGGTGCTGCTCTGTGCAACCCTCATTTATCTGCTGCTGTTGGGCTCACGCGCACTGCTGATCCTGCGAAAAGATCCACGATCGAGGCGCGTGGCCAGTGTCTATCTGTTCGCGACGGCCTCCGGGATCGCGACGTGCGTGGTGCGGGCCATCACCGCGCTGGTTCCGCCGTTCCAGGGGCCGGTCGGCGCGGCCCTGGTGTGGCTGTTCGCGTGTCTGTGTGGCGTCGTTTTCGCGTTCAGCTCAACGCACTCGTGGCGGCAGAGGGTCCGCTGGTTCCAGCGGCCAGCGCTGCGCGGCTAGCCGGTCCCGGACAGGCCGCCACCAGTGGCGGCTCGCGGGCGCCGGGCCTGCAGCTCCGGGAGTGCGGCGCCGACGACAACGATTAGCCCGACGACTGCCAGCGGTATCGACCACGAACGTCGGCTCGACAACGACGACTGGCACTCGGAGACGTAGTCGGTGTGCGGGACCAACTGGCCGACGATCGGGATGTTTGCTCCGGTCTTGTCGTTTGCGCTGCGGGCACTTTGCAGATTGGAAGCGATCGCGTTGCCGCACCCAATTGACCCACCGTTGCCATCCGGTACAGACACCGGAATCAACAGCCCGATCACTCCCGCCAGCAGAAGCACCGCGCCTACCACCATGATCAACCGTCGTACACTCACAGCTCGCGCCTTTCAGAAAGATTGCGGACCGTGCATGGTTAGCCGATTTGTACCGCGGCTAAACGCGTGGTCGGCGGCGAGGCCGTGGGCCCAGCCCTTTGCTAGCCCTTCGCTAACCATTTTCAGAGATATCGGCCAGGACCGCGAACATGGTGCGGGTCGGCACCCCGGTGGCCCCCTTGGGCGTGTAGCCCCACGCGCTGCCGGTGTTGTAGGCGGGACCCGCCACGTCGATGTGCGCCCAGGCCACGCCGTCCGCGACGAATTCGCGCAGGAAGACCCCCGCCACCAGCATGCCGGCAAAGCGCTGGTTGCTGACGTTGGCCAGGTCGGCGACGGTGGACTTCAGGTCGTCCTTGAGCTCGTCAGGCAGCGGCATCGGCCAACCGTTCTCGCCGATCCGTTGCGAGATTTCGGCGACCCGGTCGCGGAACTCGTCGCTGCCCATCACCCCGGGTATGCGGGCGCCCAGCGCCACCGTCTGCGCACCGGTCAGCGTGGACGTCTCGATCAGGTAGTCCGGATTGTCCTCGCACGCCCGGACGATGGCGTCGGCCAGGATGAGCCGGCCCTCGGCGTCGGTGTTGAGCACCTCGACCGTGGTTCCGCCGTACTGCGTCAGGACGTCGCCCGGCCGCTGCGCCGTGGCCGACGGCATGTTCTCGGCCATCGGCACGGTAGCGATCACGTCGATCGGCAGTTCCAGCCTCGCGGCCAGCACCACCGTTGCGATGACCGCTGCCGCTCCGCCCATGTCCGAGGTCATGTAGTGCATCGACGCCGCCGGCTTGATCGAGATGCCGCCGGTGTCGAAGGTGACGCCCTTGCCGACCAGGGCCACTTTCTTGGCCCGCTTCGGGTTCTTGGCTAGCTTCGAGCCTCGATGGATCAATCGCACCAGCCGCGGCGGCCGCGACGAGCCCTGGCCGACACCGATCACCCCGCCGTAGCCGGCCTTCTTCAGGGCCTTATCGTCGAGCACCTCTACCTCGAGACCCGCCGATTCACCCAAAGCCTTTGCACGCTTTGCGAATTCGGCGGGAAACAGGTGACTCGGGGGAGTGTTGACCAGGTCGCGGGCGGTGGTCACCGCGGTCGCGACGGCCGCACCGTGCGCGCTCGGTTTCTTGGCGTCTTTGCTGCTCGCCAACACCGTAATCTTGCGCAGCCCATCGTCTTTCGGCGCCGTCTTACCGCTCCGGAAGGCATCGAACCGGTAGCTGCCCAAGATCAGCCCCTCAACCGCGGCCGAGCAGAGGTCGTCGCCGGGCAACTCGCTCAGCGTGGTGATCGCCGCCTCGGCACTGCCAAGCGACCGGGCGGCCACGCCGGCGGCACGACGGATGATGTCCGCCGGCCACTCCGACCGCGGTTTGCCCAGGCCGACCGTCAACACGCTGCTCACCGGCAGCGACGACACCACGAGCCGGTGCACCTGTTCACTGCCGCCCGTCGCGGCCAGCGCCCGCAGGCCGGCCTCGATTTCGGCGACCGCATCGGCGGTCAGGAACGGCTCGGCGGCGGCAACGACTGCGCCCGGCCGGTCGTCCTCACCGGTCGAGACGACCGGCACGATCAATACCGATGAACCCGCGGCGCGCTTCGGCAGCGACGTGGCGACGTTTACAGCAGGGACCTGGTAGCCCGATTCGGTGGTGGTCACGGGCATTCACCCTAGTCACCGGGGCTCGGGGCTAGGTCGGCAGCGTCCCGGTGTGCAGATCGAAGGCGGTCACCGGGACGTCAAACCCCTTGAGCGTCAACGGGCCTTGGGCGACCGCCGGCCAGTCGGGCAACTCGTCGTGCAGCTCTGAGGTGGCCAAAATCTGTCCCGGTGCGGCCGCCGCCACGAGTCGGGCGGCCAAGTTGACCGGGTTCCCGAAGTAGTCCCCGTTGATGGCCAGGACCGTGCCGTAAGCGAGACCGGCGCGGACCTGCAGTCCTTCCTGGCGCGCCTTGGGGTGGTCGACGAGATCAACCGCCGCCTGCACGAGCCGCGCGGGCGACGCGCTCACCCACATCACCTCGTCGCCGATGAACTTCACCACCCGGCCGCCGTCGGCATGAACCACGTCGGAGACGGCGCCGGCGAACTGGTTGAGCAGCTCGGACAACTCCGCGGGCGTCAACGCCTGGGTCAGCGCCGTGAAGCTGGACAGGTCGGCAAAACCAATGCCGCACACCACGGCCGCCGACGTGTCGCGGAGGACACCCTCGAAGTGCGTTCGGGCGCTGATCAGATGGTGGCGGTGCACGGTGTCGATCAGGGTCCCGAGCCGGGGGATCAACTCGGCGACGGCACGGTAGGCCTGCGCGGTGGCGAGCTCGTCGTGGGTGTGGGCCATCTGAATGTCCGGCGTCCCGGCGCGGATCATTGTCGACTCGGCCTCCGCGAGCCGGGCCATCGCGGCGCCGAGCACTCGCAGCAGACCGTAGGCGCCGCTCTCGCCCACCGCCGTCTTGAGCGCCAGCCAGGTCGCCAGGGCGTCGACGTCGGCCTGGCTCAGCGCAGGAATATCGGGACAGGCGACGGTCAAGCCGAGCAAGGCCCATGCCCGCGCGACATCCTCGGCTGCGATCCCGAGTTCCTCGGCCGCGGTCTGCAACGTGTATGTCGGGCGCCCTGACCACGACAGGACGTCCCCGGCGAGCCCGAACAGCCGGCCGCGCCGTTCGGCTTCGACCATCTCCTCGACGGTGAAGCCAAGTCCGTCCAGGTACTTGATCAGGTCGGCCCGGCCGCGCGGATCGGCGATCCCGGCCGCCTCCAGCGCTTGGAAGTCGGGGAAGTCCTGGGAATCGGACACCTGCCCAAGTCTGCCAGCAGCGCCGCGGATTAGGGTGGGACGCCGTGACTGAACTACTGGACGGGCCATTGGAAGAGCGCCATCGCGAGTTGGGCGCCAGCTTCGCCGAGTTCAGCGGCTGGCTGATGCCCGTGTCGTATGCCGGCACCGTCAGTGAGCACAATGCCACCCGCAACGCCGTCGGCCTGTTCGACGTCAGCCACCTCGGCAAGGCGTTGGTCCGCGGTCCGGGCGCGGCGCAGTTCGTCAACTCGGCGCTTACCAACGACTTGGGTCGCATCGGGCCGGGCAAGGCGCAATACACACTGTGCTGCACCGAATCCGGCGGCGTCATCGACGACCTGATCGCCTACTACGTCGACGACGACGAGATCTTTTTGGTGCCTAACGCCGCCAACACCGCCGCGGTGGTCGACGCGCTGCAGGCCGCCGCACCGGCTGGTCTGACGATTACCAATCTGCACCGCTCGTACGCGGTGCTGGCGGTGCAGGGGCCCAGGTCGACCGACGTGCTGAGCGCGCTGGGGCTGCCCACCGCCATGGATTACATGGGCTATGCCGACGCCTCGTATTCCCTTGTGCCGGTGCGTGTTTGCCGCACCGGGTACACCGGCGAGCACGGCTATGAACTGCTGCCGCCCTGGGAGTCCGCGGCTGTGGTGTTCGACGCGCTGGTGACGGCGGTCGCCGACGCGGGCGGCGAGCCGGCGGGTCTGGGCGCCCGCGACACGCTGCGCACCGAGATGGGCTACCCGCTGCACGGGCACGAACTCTCCCTCGACATCTCGCCGCTGCAGGCCCGATGCGGCTGGGCGATCGGCTGGAAGAAGGACGCGTTCTTCGGCCGCGACGCGCTGCTGGCCGAGAAGGAGGCCGGACCGCGGCGGCTGTTGCGGGGGCTGCGCATGGTCGGCCGGGGCGTCTTGCGGCCGGGGCTGGCCGTGCGCGCGGGGGAAACCGAGGTCGGAGTCACCACGTCGGGAACGTTCTCCCCGACGTTGCAGGTCGGCATCGGGCTGGCACTGGTCGACACCGACGCCGGCATCGAGGACGGCCAGCACATCACCGTCGACGTGCGCGGCCGCGCGGTCGAGTGTGAAGTGGTGCGTCCGCCCTTCGTCGATGTGAAGACCCGATAGCGGACGAGCATTCGCGTGGCAAAAACCCATTCGCGCGCGGATATACAATCGGCGCCATGACCAGCGGCTCACTCGAGTTCACGGTTACGCGCGCGTCAAACCGGGCGACGGACGCCGAACGTGAATCCATTCTGGCCGAGCCGGGCTTCGGCAAATACCACACCGACCACATGGTGTCCATCGACTACGACGAGGGCAAGGGTTGGCACGACGCGCGGGTTACCGCTTACGGCCCGATACAGCTGGATCCGTCGGCGATCGTGTTGCACTACGCGCAAGAGGTGTTCGAAGGGCTCAAGGCGTACCGCTGGGCGGAAGGGTCGATCGTGTCGTTCCGCGCCGAGGCCAATGCCGCCAGGCTGCGCTCGTCGGCGCGGCGCCTCGCCATCCCTGAACTGCCCGACGAGCTTTTCATCGAATCGCTGTGTCAGCTCATCGCTGTCGACAACGCCTGGGTGCCCGCCGCCGGTGGGGAAGAAGCCCTGTACCTGCGGCCGTTCATCTTCGCCACCGAACCGGGACTGGGGGTACGCCCGTCCAAGCAGTACCGGTATCTGCTGATCGCGTCGCCGGCCGGCGCGTATTTCAAGGGTGGCATCAATCCCGTCAACGTGTGGGTGTCGACGGAGTATGTGCGGGCCTGCCCGGGCGGCACCGGTGCGGCCAAGTTCGGCGGCAACTACGCGGCGTCGCTGCTGGCTCAGGCCCAGGCCGCCGAGAACGGGTGCGACCAAGTGGTGTGGCTGGACGCCGTCGAGCGGCGCTATGTCGAAGAGATGGGCGGGATGAACCTGTTCTTCGTGCTCGGCAGCGGCGGATCGGCCCGCCTGGTCACCCCGGAGCTGTCCGGCTCGCTGCTGCCCGGCATTACGCGGGATTCGTTGCTGCAGTTGGCCATTGACGCGGGCTTCGCTGTCGAGGAACGCAAGATCGATATCGACGAGTGGCAGAAAAAAGCCGCCGCCGGTGAAATCACCGAGGTGTTCGCCTGCGGCACCGCCGCCGTCATCACCCCGGTCGCGTGCGTGAAGTACGGCGACACCGAATTCACCGTCGCCGACGGCCAACCGGGCGAAGTGACGATGGCGCTGCGCGACACCCTGACCGGGATCCAGCGCGGCACCTTCGCCGACACGCACGGCTGGATGGGCCGCCTGGGCTAGGCGGCGCGAGCAGTCGCAAAAGCCCCTTCGCGCCCGGCGTGTCGGGGCTTTTGTGTCTCGGCCTAGAACCGCGCCAACCCCGCGAGCGCTCCTAATGTCAGGGCGCTCACCGTCGTGGTCAGTTCGATCGCGGCGCCCAGCACGTCGCCGGTGATGCCGCCGAACCGGCGCAGACAATGCGCGACCAGGACCGCAGCACAGCACACCGCCACCAGCACCGCGACCGGCCCCTGCCACAACCGCGGACCGGCCAGCACTGAAACGCCCAGCAGCACCGCCAGCCAGGCCGCCACCACCGGCAAGGGCTGTGTGCCGGCGACCCGGGCCCCCAGGACGCTGCCCTCGGCCGCCGGCACGGATCGGCGACACGCCAGCACCGCAGCCACCCGGCCGGCAAACACGGCAGTGACAATGCCCGACGCACTGAGCACCGAAAATGCCAGCCCCTGCAGCAGGATCACCAGCGCGACGGCCGCCACGCCGAACGGCCCGGTGGACCCGTCGCGCATCACCGCCAGTGCTCGCTGCGGTGGCCCGTAACAGCCCAGCCCGTCGGCCGTATCGGCCACACCGTCGATGTGCAGGCCGCGCGTGCCGAGCAGCAGGGCTGCCACTGCGAGCAGTCCGGGCAGCGGGCTGGACGGGCCGAAGGCCAGCGCGCCGGCCCACGAGACGGCCGCGGCCAGAGCGCCCAGCGCGACGCCAACCACCGGCAGCGCGGTCATGGCGCCACGGCCCATGGCAGCGCCCCCGGGAACGGGCATGACCGTCGCGAAGGCGAAAGCCGTTGCCAGCGAACGTATCACGGTGAGTCAGTCGGGGACCGGGTGGATACACCGGCCTCGGTGAAGGTAGCCATCAATGACAGCGCGGCCACCGCGGCGCGCAGCAGCGGCAGCGCCACCGTGGCGCCGGTACCCTCACCCAGCCCCATCCGCAGGTCAACAATCGGGTCTAAGCCCAGCTCTGCCAGGGCCAGGGCATGTCCGGGTTCGGTGGATTTGTGCCCGGCCTGCCACCACTGCCGCGCGCCGGGCGCCAGCCGCTCGGCGACCAGCGCGGCGGCGGTAACCGCCATGCCGTCGAGTATCAGCGGGGTGCGCCGCACCGCAGCCTGCGCACAGAAGCCCGCCATTGCGGCCAAATCCGCGCCGCCGCCGCAGCGCAGCAAACCGACCGGGTCGGGCAACACCAACCGCGTTCGGAACAGGGCGTCGCGCACCGCGGCCGTCTTGCGGGCCCAGCCGGCGTCGTCGATCCCGGTCCCGAAGCCGACGACGGCGACGGGCTCGGCGCTCGTCATCGCCGCGACCAAAACCGCCGCCGGCGTGGTGTTTCCGATCCCGATGTCGCCGGCGATGAGCAGGTCGGCGCCGGCGTCGACCTCCTCGTCGGCGATCTGCTGCCCGGCCGCGATCGCAGCGGTGGTCTCGTCGTCGGTCAGCGCGTCCGCCACGGCGATGTCCCCGCTGCCGCGCCGCACCTTGTGGACGCCGATCTGCTGTGACAGCGGGTCGGCATCCACGGCCAGATCCGCGACACGCACCGTCGCGCCGGCGATGCCGGCCAGCGCGTTGATCGCCGCTCCGCCGGCGTCGATGTTGGCGACCATCTGGGCGGTCACCTCCGGCGGGTACGCCGACACCCCGGCGCGGGCGACACCGTGGTCGCCGGCGAACACCACCACCCGGGCGCGCTCGAACTGCCGCGGCGGGCACTGGCCCTGGCACGACGACACCCAGACCGAGAGGTCCTCGAGGCGGCCCAGCGCGCCGCGCGGCTTGGTCAGCGTGTCCTGGCGGGCGCGGGCGGCTGCGGCGGTGCCCGCATCGGGCGGCGGCACTGGCGCGAATTCCATCAGATTCCCGACGGCTTGATCGGAACGGCCTGCCCGGCCACCACCAGCACCACCCGGTCGCACACCGCCGCGATCCTCTGGTTGAGGGTGCCCAGTTCGTCGGCGAACCGGCGGCCGGAGCCGGTAGCCGGCACCACGGTCAACCCGACCTCCGGGCTCACCAGCACCAGCGTCGATGCAAACGCGCCGACCGCGGCGAGCACGTCTTCGATCTCGGCTCGGACGGCAACCGGCACCGATCTGCCGTCCCAGCCGTGATGGCGGTCCAGCGTGCCGGTCAGCCAGACACCGAGATCGTCGACGAGCGTCGGGGTACGCGACTCCCGCAATTGGGTTGCGATTCCATCGGTTTCGACGGTGGACCAATGCGCGGGCCGACGATCGCGGTGTTCGGCGACCCGGTGCGCCCACGCCGCGTCTGCAGAGCCGGCCGGCCCCGGGGCCAGGTATCGCACCGGCTGATCGGGTGCCAGTGACGTAGCAATGGCTTCCTCCGCCCACCGGGATTTACCCGACCTGATCCCGCCGAGCACCAGGGTGCGCACCGGGGTCAGACGGCTTTCGGGCGATTCTTAACGAGCACTGCCGCCGCGCTCGACCTGGGGTCGGGGCGCGCGCATCCGGCGCATTTGCGAAGCCCGTCCCGCGGCGTACATGCCTAGCTTCCAATGGCTTTCGGTGTTGGTCGGAAACTTCGCATCGACCATCTTGCCAACCTTGCGGCCCAAGATGACCGCGTCGACACCCATCACGGCCATCAGACCCACCATGACGGGAGACATGTACAGCTGCAGCTGAGGCACACCCAGCGAGATGAATAGCAAAGCCAGCGCCGAGGGCATGAACAAGCCGAGCAGATTGCGGCGGGAGTCCACCACGTCGCGGACGTAACGGCGGATCGGCCCCTGGTCGCGCGGCAGCAGGTAGGCCTCTTCGCCGGCCATCATCCGTTCCCGGCGATCAGTCATCTTGGCCCGGTTGCTAACCCGTTGGGCCCTGCGCTCCTCGCGGCTCAGCTTGGGGCCGGCCAGTGACTTGCGCCGGGCGCGCGCCTCGGAGGCGGTCCTGGGCGCGGGCGCGATCGGGCCCTTTCTCGTGCCACGCCGGGCCGCTTCGTCGCGCTTGGGCGTGGGCCGGCCCTTGGGGTCGGTCTTGCGTGACCCGCGCGGTGCCGCCCCCGAATCGGCGTCTAAGTCGTCGGGTGTCGCCAATCCCGCCAATTCAGCGGCGCCTTCTTCATGGCCCTTTTTGCGGCCCAGCAGCTTCACAGTCGCCAGGTTACTGTGCGGATCACCCGGCGCGGAAAGGTCCCGTAAGGGCGCCCCGACTGTGCATGCGCCAGTGTGTCCCTTGGCCCTACGCTTACGGTTGATGAACGGCTACCTGTGATGGACGACGGCTCGATGGCCTCGGATGATGCTGACAATGGCCTCGCGCCCGGTCGTCTCCAGTTGCCGGCGATGCTGGTGTTGGTGGCCCCGGATTGCTACGGCGACAGTCTCTCGGCCACCGAGGCGGCCGCTGCCATCGCGACGGGCTGGACGCGGTCACGTCCGGGCGATCGGTTCATGATCGCCCCGCAGTCCGACGGTGGCCCGGGTTTCGTCGAAGTGCTGGCCGGCCAGCTGGGGGAGACGCGCCGGCTGCGGGTGTCCGGGCCGCTGGACACCCCGGTGGAAGCCGCCTGGGTGTTCGATGGCGGGTCGAAAACCGCCTACCTGGAGTGTGCGCAGGCGTGCGGCCTGGCCTTGCTCGACGGCCCGCCCACGCCGGAAACTGCGCTGGCAGCCAGCAGCAGGGGAGTCGGGCAGCTCATCGCCGAGGCGCTGCGGGCCGGGGCGCGCCGGATCGTGGTCGGGCTGGGAGGCAGTGCGTGCACCGACGGAGGTCAGGGGATGGTTGCCGAGCTCGGCGGCCTGGAAGCCGCCCGCGAACAGCTGGCCGGAGTCGAGCTGATCGCCGCCTCTGACGTCGAATACCCGCTGCTGGGCCCGTGGGGTGCGGCCAGGGTTTTCGCGCCGCAGAAGGGTGCCGACACGCCGACCGTGGCCGCGCTCGAAGTCCGCCTCGAGGCGTGGGCACTCGAACTGGAAGCGGCGGCCGGACGGGACGTCAGCGGGGAGCCGGGCGCTGGCGCCGCCGGTGGCATCGGCGCCGGGCTGCTAGCGCTGGGCGGCCGATGCAAGTCCGGCGCGGCGATCATCGCCGAACAAACCCACCTGGCCGAAAACCTTGCCGTCGCCGAGCTGATCGTCACCGGTGAGGGCCAGTTCGACGAGCAGTCCCTGCACGGGAAAGTGGTCGGTTCGCTCGCCGACGCGGCCCGTCCCCTGGGGATTCCGGTGGTGGTGCTCGCCGGACAGGTGTCCCTGGACAAGTCTGCGTCGCGATTAGCGGGCATCATGGCCGCCTTATCGATCGCCGAGTACGCCGGTTCGGTGCGGTTGGCGCAGGCCGATGCGGCCAATCAGCTCATGGGTTTGGCGTCTGTTGTGGCGGAGCGACTCGGGAATAGCGGCGCTGCAAGGTACCGTTGATGGGGTGGACTTTCCCCGGGTGGAACATCCGCCGGGATACATCAAGTGAGGCATGTAGGAGAAGCAATGACCGTGCAGAACGAGTCGAGCGCTACGACGACCCATGGCGTGATCTTGACCGAGGCTGCCGCCACCAAGGCGAAGTCCCTGCTGGACCAGGAGGGACGCGACGACCTGGCGCTGCGGATCGCGGTCCAGCCGGGCGGGTGCGCCGGGCTGCGCTACAACCTCTTCTTCGATGACCGCACCCTGGACGGCGATCTGACCGTGGAGTTCGGCGGGGTCACCCTGACGGTGGACCGGATGAGCGCGCCCTACGTGGAAGGTGCGTCGATCGACTTCGTGGACACCATCGAGAAGCAGGGTTTCACCATCGACAACCCCAACGCCACGGGTTCGTGCGCCTGCGGGGATTCATTTAACTGAACGAGCCCGCGTTCCGCAGCAGGTACGAGCACACCAAAATCTGGTTGCGCTGAAACAACAGCTGCGCGATGCCCTGCACTTGTCCGTGCATCGGGCCGCCGGCGACCGGCGACACCTTCATGGTGAACAGCGCCTGAGTCTGGTACTGCGACAAGTACACGACCTTGTCGATCGCGGTCACCTCGACCTCGGAGAACTGATTGCGAAACGCGTCGCTGCTCAGCTTGGCCAGGGCCTGGTCGGAGCGCCGGTCCCGGACGCCGTCGTACAGGCCGCACAGCGCGTTGCGTTCGATGGTGTCGACGTCGCGGTGTGCGAGAGCGTCCAGATACCCCTGAATCGCCGTCTTGACCGATCCTTCGGAGAACGCGGCGCCGGTGTTGGCTCCGTTGGTGCGCACCCCGTACACGATTGCCGCCGTTGTCGCGGCCACCAGCGCGACCGCCACCAGAATGCCGATGATCAGCCGCCTGCGCCGCGGTTTCGGGTGTGCGGGGTAGTTGCCCGGATACTCCAAGGGCGCAGGCCGGTGGGGTTCGCCCTCGGTGTGAGGCGGCGGTCCGTCGGCGCCGACAGTAGGATTCGGCGAGTGCGGACCGGCCATCGTGATTCTCCTACGGTGGTGTACGGGGCAAAGAGTCCCGATGATTGGCTGCCGCTGAACTTTGGTGCTGTCGGAGTGCTACCGGCAACCCAGTGACTCTCAAGGCAGGCTAGCGCAACCGCGGCCCGCGGCCTTGATTACATCGGGGCTGCATCGGGGCAGCCGTCGCGGCCCGACTTCCGTGGGTAAGCTAGGCGGGCTAACGAAGGAAGGGTGAAATTTTCGTGACGATCGCGGTGACCGGTTCGATTGCGACTGACAATCTGATGCGCTTTCCCGGCCGATTCTCCGAGCACCTACTGGCCGATCACCTGCAGAAGGTATCGCTCAGCTTCTTAGTCGACGACCTGGTGATTCACCGCGGCGGTGTGGCGGGAAACATCGCGTTCGCCATCGGTGTGCTGGGCGGCGACGTGGCGCTGGTCGGTGCGGCCGGTGATGACTTCGGCGACTACCGCGAATGGCTGCAGAGCCACGGTGTCAACTGCGACAACGTGCTGATCTCGGAAACCGCGCACACCGCACGTTTCGTCTGCACCACCGACCTCGACATGGCCCAGATCGCGTCGTTCTATCCCGGTGCCATGTCGGAGGCCCGCAACATCAAGCTCGCCGACGTCGTGTCGTCCGTCGGCAAACCGGAGCTGGTCATCATCGGCGCCAATGACCCCGACGCCATGGTGGTGCACACCGACGAGTGCCGTGAGCTCGGGCTGGCCTTCGCCGCCGACCCGTCCCAGCAGCTGCCTCGCCTGTCCGGAGACGAGATCAACCGGCTCATCGACGGTGCGGCCTACCTGTTCACCAACGATTACGAGTGGGAGCTTTTGCTGTCCAAGACCGGCTGGTCGGAGGACGATGTGCGGGAAAAGGTCGGCCTGCGGGTGACGACGCTCGGCCCCAAGGGTGTCGACATCGTGGAGCGCGACGGCACAACCACGCACGTCGATGTGGTGCCTGAGACCAGCCAGACCGATCCCACCGGCGTCGGCGACGCATTCCGGGCCGGTTACCTGACCGGACGCAGCGCCGGTCTGAGCCTGGAGCGTTCGGCACAGCTGGGCTCGCTGGTCGCCGTGCTGGTGCTGGAGTCGACCGGAACCCAAGAATGGGCGTGGGACCACGAGGTCGCGAAGACTCGCTTGGCCGGCGCCTACGGCGACGACGCCGCCGCCGAAATCACCGCGGTGCTGGCTTAGTCAGCGCGAGACACAAAAGCACCGGAAAACCGGCGTGTCGCGGCGCTTTTGCTGGGGGCACCTCCCGCTTGCGGGGGACTGCTCGGCCTCATAACTCGACCGGATAGACCGGCTCGCTGATCTGCGGCACCACGGTGTGCTCGACAAAGATCGCGTGCCAGAGCATGAAGATCAGCACCGTCCACAGCCGGCGGCTGTGATCGGCGGCGCCGGTCCGGTGCTCGTCAAGCATCCGCCGCACGGCGGCTAGGTCGATGAGGTGATCGGCGTGCGACGAGTCCACCATCGCGTACGCCCATTCCAGCAGTTCCCCGGCGCGCAGCCAGTGCCGGATCGGGACCGGGAACCCGAGCTTGGGCCGGTGCAGCACGTGCGCCGGGACGATGGGCTCCAGCGCCCGCCGCAGCGCGTACTTGGTGGTGGTCCGGGTGATCTTGGCGTCCACCGGAAGCCGGGAGGCCACGGCGAACACCTCGGGGTCCAAAAACGGCACCCGAAGCTCCAGCGAGTTGGCCATCGTCATCTTGTCGGCCTTGACTAAAATGTCGCCGCGCAGCCAGGTGAACAGGTCGATGTGCTGCATGCGGGCCACCGGGTCCCAGCCGGCCGATTCGGCGTACAGCGATGCGGTGACGTCGGTGTGGTTCCAGTCCTCGCGGAAAGCCACCAGCACGTCGCGCAGCTGCGCGTCGGAGAAACTGCGGGCATTGCCGTAGTAACGCTCCTCGAGCGTGAGCGACCCGCGGTGCAGCAGGCTCTTGCCACGCATGCCGTCGGGCAGCGGTTTGGAGACCTTGCGCATCGAGCGCCGCAGCGGCCGCGGCAGGTAGTCGAAGGGCTTCAACGACAGCGGCTCCCGGTAGATCGTGTAGCCGCCGAACAGCTCGTCGGCGCCCTCGCCGGATAGCACCACCTTGACGTGCTTTCGCGCCTCGCGGGCGACGAAGAACAACGGAACCAGCGCGGGGTCGGCGACCGGCTCATCGAGGTACCAGACGATCTCGGGCAGCGCGGCGACGAACTCGTCGGGGCTGACCACCTTGGCGATGTGGCGGGCACCGATCGCATCGGCGGAGGCCACCGCGACATCGATCTCGGAGAATCCCTCCCGCTCGAAACCCGTGGTGAACGTGATCAGCCGCGGGTTGTGCCGGATGGCCAGCGCCGCGATCGCCGTCGAGTCGATTCCTCCGGAGAGAAACGCCCCGACGGTGACGTCGGCGCGCATGTGCTTGGCCACCGAATCCTCGAGCACCGCGGTGATCTCGTCGTAGCGGGCCTGTTCGGTGCCGGGGGTGATCGGCGTGGCGGCAAAGCGCGGCACGAAGTAGCGGGTGATCTCGGGCGCCACGCCGGGCCGGATCCGGGCGTAGCAGCCCGATTCCAGCCGGCGCACCCCGCGGTGCAGCGTCTCGGGCTCCGGGACGTATTGCAGGACCGTGTAGTGCTGCACTGCCCGCTCGTCGATGCGAGTGTCGAACCCGATCAAATCGGCCAGATCCAGCAGGCATTTCTTCTCACTGGCCACCGCGGTGCCGCCGCTGCCGGTCGCCATGAACAGCGGCTTGATGCCGAAAGGATCGCGGGCACAGAACAATTCACGGGTCACCGTGTCCCACAGCGCGAAGGCGAACATGCCGCGCAGGCGCCTCAGCACATCGGTGCCCCAGTAGTGGTAGCCGGCGACGATGGCCTCGCCGTCGCCGTCGGTGGCGAAGACAGCGCCGTGCCGGGTGCGCAATTCCTCGCGCAGTTCGAGGTAGTTGTAGATCTCGCCGTTGAACACCAGCACGTAGCGGTCGTGGGCCTGCCGCGGCCCCCACCTCAGCGGCTGGTGCGAATGCGCGATGTCGATGAAGGACAGCCGATTGAAGCCGAATACGACGGTCCCATCACCGTCGGGGTCAAACAGTCCGCCGGGCTCGTCGGGCCCGCGGTGACGCATCAGTCGTAATGCGCGAGCAATGGCGGTGTCGGCCTCGATCGCGGCAGCGGGGCTCTCGCCGTCGGTCGGCGCCGCTATCAAGGCCAGCAGTCCACACACGGCGCCCCAGTATGCCAGCACTCGGCGCCGTTCACGCCTCGTGAGTGCGCCCTTTAGGGTCCGTTTCGGCCCGCATCGTCGCCCGCGTGAGCGTCGTGGTCTACGCTGCGTAGTATTCGGATCCGAGTTAGCCGAGAATTGCGGACTCGCCAGCCGCACTCGGGGCTCGGACGCAAACGGCCCAGCTTGTGATACAGGAGGCGCCAACGTGACACCTCGCGGGCCAGCCCGTTTTTCGAAGCCCGCCGACGGCGGTGTGGGCTCCGTACACGCACGTCGGTTCCGATGGCTGGCGTTGGTCGGCACGCTGGGAGTGCTGGCCGTCACCCTGAGCGGATGCAGTTGGTCGGAAGCCCTGGGCATGGGCTGGCCCGAGGGCATCACCCCGGAGGCTCACCTCAACCGGGAGCTGTGGGTCGGAGCGGTGATCGCCTCCCTTGTGGTCGGCGTCATCGTGTGGGGCCTCATCTTCTGGTCGGCCGCCTTCCACCGGAAGAAGCAATCCGACACCGAGCTGCCGCGCCAGTTTGGCTACAACATGCCGCTGGAGCTGGCGCTGACCGTGACGCCGTTCCTCATCATCTCGGTGTTGTTCTATTTCACGGTGGTGGTGCAGGAGAAAATGCTGCACATGGCCAAGGACCCCGAAGTCGTGGTCGACGTCACAGGCTTCCAATGGAACTGGAAGTTCGGTTATCAGCGGGTCAACTTCAAAGACGGCACCCTGACCTACGAGGGTGCCGACGAGGCGCGCAAGAAGGCCATGGTCTCCAAGCCGGAGGGCAAAGACGCCCACGGTGAAGAGCGGGTCGGGCCGGTGCACGGGATCAACACCGAGGACCGGACCTATCTGAACTTCGACAAGGTCGAAACGCTGGGAACGAGCGACGAAATTCCGGTGCTGGTGCTGCCCGCCGGCAAGCGCATCGAATTCCAAATGGCCGCGGCCGATGTGATCCACGCATTCTGGGTGCCGGAATTCTTGTTCAAGCGCGACGTGATGCCGCACCCCGCGGAGAACAACTCCGTCAACGTTTTCCAGGTCGAACAGATCACCAAGACCGGGGCATTCGTCGGGCATTGCGCCGAGATGTGCGGAACGTATCACTCGATGATGAACTTCGAGGTTCGGGTGGTCTCGGCCAACGACTTCAAGGCCTACCTACAGCAACGCATCGACGGAAAGACCAACGCGCAGGCTTTGCAGGCGATCAACCAGTCCCCGGTAGCGACAAGCACGCACCCCTTCGACGCCCGCCGCGGTGAGTTGGTCGGAAGGCAGTCAGGTTAGGACACCCCATGCATATCGAAGCGAGGCTGTTCGAATTCGTCGCCGCGTTCTTCATCCTGGTCGCGGTGCTGTATGGGACTTTGACGACGATGTTCGCCAATGGTGGTGTGGAGTGGGCGGGCACCACGGCGCTCGCGCTGACCGGTGGCCTGGCGTTGATCACGGCCACCTTCTTCCGCTTCGTGGCGCGTCGGCTGGACACCCGGCCCGAGGATTATGAAGGCGCCGAGATCAGTGACGGCGCAGGCGAATTGGGTTTTTACGCCCCGCACAGTTGGTGGCCAATCCTGGTCGCGTTGGCCGGCTCGGTGGCCGCGGTCGGTATCGGCCTGTGGCTGCCGTGGTTGATCGTTGCCGGGGTGGTGTTCATCCTGGCCTCGGTGGCCGGCCTGGTCTTCGAGTACTACATAGGCCCCGAGAAGCACTGATCGGCACCATAATGGTCACAATCAGGGCATCAGTTGATCGGTGGCGATGTCGCGGATACTTCTTTGCCCCGCTCGGTTCGGTAGGGTTTGCCCAAGCACAATGAGAAGCTCCCCAGCGTGCGCGCAACGAGGTAACTGCGGGGCCTTGCGCGCTGGAGATGCAGTTGGACAGGGCAGGCAAACATGAGCGGGCCGAATCCCCCGGGACCGGGACGTGAGGAAGCCGATTCCGCCAGCGAGCTCAGCGGCGAATTGGATTCCGGCAGCGGGCCCGTCCCAGAACCGGGATCCCCGGACCACAGCGGCGAAATAGGCGAAATAGCCGAAATAGAGGCGCACGACCACACGAGCGAGACCGACGCATATTCGCGGGCCTATTCGGCTCCGGAGTCCGAGCACTTCACGAGCGCCCCATATATGCCGGCCGATCTCAGGCTCTACGACTACGACGACTACGACGAGCCGTCCGGGGACGATGAGCGTCGTGCCCCGCGCTGGCCGTGGGTGGTCGGTGTGGCCGCCATCGTGGCCGCGATCGCGCTCGTGGTTTCGGTGTCGCTGCTGGTCGCGGGCACCGATACCAGCAAGCTCGCCGCCCCCGGCACCACCATGACCACCACCCCGGCCGGCCCGCCCGTGCAGGACCAAATCACGACAACCACGCCGCCGCCCCCGCCACCGCCGACGGCTACGGAGACGCAGACGGTGACGGTGACACCTTCACCTCCGCCACCCCCACCCCCGGCGCCGGCGCCGACCACAGCGGCACCGCCGCCGGCGACCAGTACCGCCGCGGCGCCCCCGCCGCCGGAGACCACGACGCCGGCCGCTCCGCGGCAAGTCACCTATACGGTGACCGGCACCAAAGTGCCGGGCGACATCATCACGGTGACCTACGTCGACGCCTCTGGCCGGCGACGGACCCAGCACAACGTGTACATCCCGTGGTCCTTTACCGTCACACCGATCTCGCAATCCGATGTCGGATCTCTCGAGGCGTCCAGCCTTTTCCGGGTCAGCAGGCTCAACTGCTCGATCACCACCAGCGACGGAACGGTGCTCTCGTCCAACAACAACGACGCACCGCAGACGAGCTGCTGATGACGAGTAGATATGCGGCATACCGGCATGGGTCGGACACCGTTCCGCCCGACGTCGTCGATCGCATTCTGGTGGGGGCGTGCGCGGCGGTCTGGCTGGTGCTGATAGGCGTGAGCGTGGCCGCCGCCGTGGCGCTGGCGAACCTGGGCCAGGGCTATCACAAGTCGGCCGCTAGCCAGCACACCCCGTGGGTGTTGTACGCCGTCATCATCGTCTCGGCGCTGATCATCGCGGGAGCGATCCCGGTGCTGGTGCGGGCTCGCCGCATGTCCCGCACTGAGCCGCCGGCTCAACTGGCGGGCGCATCGGCGCGCGGTGCGGCCAGACAGCTGGTCAGGACCGGGCACCCCGCGGCGCGTCCCGCGGCCGACCGGGCACGCCCCGCGAGGATCCAGCCGTCGGCGCCGGCCGCAGAGTCGCCGGGCTCAGCCGCGGACCGGATCTGGTTGCGCGGCACCGTCGCACTGACCGGCACGCTAGGGGTCGCGCTGATCGGGGTCGCGGCGGCGACCTATCTGATGGCCGTCGGTCACGACGGAGCGTCGTGGGTCGCCTACGGGCTGGCGGGGGCCGTCACCGCCGGGCTGCCGGCGATCGAGTGGTTCCACGTGCGGCAGCTACGCCAAGTGATCGCCGCGCAGTAGTGCGCGGGCCGCAACTCGCCCGTCCGGCCCAAGCTGCCGTCTGCGCATCCCTTTGGCCTCATGCGCTACCATGTAGCACATGAGGAGTATCGGCGTCCGCGAACTGCGTCAAAACGCCAGCAAGTACCTCGAGGACGTGGCAGCGGGGGAGTCAATCGAGATCACCGACCGGGGCCGTCCGGTCGCGCGCCTGGTGCCCGTGTCGGGCGATCCGTGGCAAGACCTGATTAATGCTGGAGACGTCGTGTTGGCGTCGCGTTCGTTGAAGGCTGACGACATCAGGCCCGAGACCTACCCGCACAGCGCCAGCAAAGCCCTCGAGCAACTGCGCCGCGACGAACGCTAGTCCGATGCGAACCTACATGGACACCTCCGCGCTGGTGAAACTCGTTGTCACCGAACCTGAATCGGGGGCGCTGCAAGCCTTTTTTGCCGAGCGCAGCCACGACACCCTGTTCTCAGCGGCTTTGGCCCGCACTGAACTCGTGCGGGCGGTCGCCGCAAACGGACCCAAAGCCATCGTTGGAGCCCGAGACCTCCTGCGGGGACTGGACATGGTCGTGCTGACCCGACAACTGCTCGACGACGCCGGCACATTGCTCCCGTTACGCCTTCGCAGCCTGGACGCCATCCACCTCGTTGCCGCACAGCGCGCCGGTGACACCCTGCGCGCGATCATCACCTACGACACTCGAATGCTTTCAGCCGCAGCAGATCTCGGCATCGCGACAGAATCACCACGCTAGGCGCTGCAAACAAACGGCCATCCTGACCCGCCTGCGCAGCCACGTCCGCTTCCAGGCGCGATCCTGCTGGCGAGCGGCGAAACCGCGCTCCCGGCTGCGGCTAGTGCTCGCCGTGCTCGCCATCGGTGGAACCGGTGATGGCCTCCTGGTATTCGCGCAGCGCCGTGAGCACACGCTCTTCGGAGGCGTGCGACGCCTCGCGCAACGCCCTGTCCTCCGAAACCGGATCGGCACGCAGGAAGCTCCCGGAGCCCGGTGTGCCGGCTGAACCAAGCTTGTTCATTCGCTTGGGAACCGCGGCGCCCTGGTACTCCAGCGGGATCGGGTGGCCGTGGCCGTCGACCGGGCCGAGCGGCTGGTGCAGCTCGATGTAAGCGCCGTGCGGCAGCCGCTTGATGATGCCGGTTTCCACGCCATGCTCGAGCACCGCGCGGTCACTGCGCTGAAGTCCGATGCACCAGCGATAGGCGATGAAGTAGACGAACGGCGGAAGGATCACCATGCCGATGCGCCCGATCCACGTCGTCGCGTTCAGCGAGATGTGGAACTTGAACGCGATCACGTCGTTCATCGCCGCGAGCGTGAGGAGCATGTAGAAGGAGATCGCCATCGCGCCGATCGAGGTGCGCACCGGAACGTCGCGCGGCCGTTGCAGCAGGTTGTGGTGCGCGTAGTCGCGACTGAACCGCTTCTCCAGGAATGGGTAGATGATCAGCAGGACGAATACCAGGCCCATGATGATCGCGACCCAGACCACGGCGGGAATGGTGTGATGCCAGAAGTAGAACTCCCACGGCGGCCAGATACGGGCCAAGCCCTCGGTCCACATCATGTAGAAGTCCGGCTGTGAGCCCGCCGAGATCTGGGATGGCTTGTAGGGACCCAGGTTCCAGATCGGGTTGATCTGTAGCAGGCCGCCCATCAGGCCAAGCACGCCGACGATGGGCGCGAAGAACGCGCCGGACTTGACCGCGAACACCGGCATCACCCGCACGCCGACGACGTTGTGCTCGGTGCGTCCCGGGCCGGGGAACTGGGTGTGTTTCTGGAACCACACCATCGCCAGGTGCAGCCCGATGAGCGCCAGGATGATGCCGGGTAGCAGCAGGATGTGCAGCACATACATCCGGGGGATCAAGATGGCGCCCGGGAAATCGCCGCCGAACAGGGCCCAGTGCAGCCAGGTCCCGATCACCGGCATTCCCAGCGTGATCGATGACAGTGAGGCCCGGATCCCGATGCCCGAGAGCAGGTCATCGGGCAGCGAGTAGCCGAAGAAGCCCTCGAACATGGCCAGGATCAACAGCAGCGACCCGATCACCCAGTTGGCCTCGCGCGGCCGCCGGAACGCGCCGGTGAAGAAGATGCGCGCCAGGTGCACCATGATCGCCGCGGCGAACATCAGAGCGGCCCAGTGGTGGACCTGCCGGACGAACAGGCCGCCGCGGACTTCGAAGGAGATGTCGAGCGCCGTTTCATAGGCGCGCGACATCTCGACCCCGCGCAGCGGTTGGTACACGCCGTGGTAGGTGACCTCGGTCATGGACGGATCGAAGAACAGCGTCAGGTACACGCCGGTGAGCAGCAGCACGATGAAGCTGTACATCGCGATCTCGCCGAGCAAGAACGACCAGTGCGTGGGGAAGACCTTGTTGAGCTGACGCCGGACGGCCGCCGAGGGGTGATAGCGCGTGTCGATATCCTCGCCTTGTTTGGCCAGGACGTCACCGATCTTCGGGGGACTCAGTTTCGGGCTCATGTTGTTGTGCGCTCCCAGAATGCCGGTCCGACGGGCTCGATGAAGTCACCGTTGGCGACCAGATACCCGTTGGAGTCGATCGTGATGGGCAGTTGCGCCAGCGCGCGCGCCGCCGGGCCGAAGATCGGCTTGGCGAAGTGCAACGCGTCGAACTGCGACTGGTGGCAGGGGCACAGGATGCGGTAGGACTGCTGCTCGTACAGCGACGACGGGCAGCCCAGATGCGAGCAGACCTTGCTGAAGGCGAAGAACTCGCCGAAGTTGAAGCTTTCCTGCCCTTGACGCTTCACCACGCGGCCCATGTCGCTGGGCTTGATGCGGATGAGCATCACCGGATTGCGGACACCCATCTTGATCGCCGACAGCTTTTCGTGTGACTCCACGGTGGTGCCGTCGCCGTCCGACTCCCGCCACGGGAAGACGGTCTCCATCGCGCCGGCATCCATGTCTTCGGGGCGCATCTTGACGAACGGCGCGCCTTCGCTGGCGCCGGTTGCGCGGGCCAGATAGATGGTTTCGCCGTGATAGCGCGGGGTCCAGCCCGACGTCCACAGCACGGCCTTCTTCCCGTCGGCGGTGTCCACGACCGGCTTCCATGGGTTCTTGATGAGGCCGCCGGCAAACGCCACCAAGGTGGACAGGCCGAACGCGCCCAGGCCCAGGCCCAGCGAGGCGCCGACCAACTTGCGGCGCTTGATCGTCGAGCCCTCCAGCGCGTCGGTCAGGTTCGCCACGACCGTCTTGCGGTCGATCTCGCGGGAAGCGCCGTCGTGTCGCTCCTGGATCGAAATCTCTTCCGGGATAAACCGTTTCTGGTACAGCACGGCGCCGATGGCGATCGACAGCACGGACAGCCCGAAGGTCAGACCGTACAGCGGGGTAGCCAGCGTATACAGCAGGCTACCGGCGGCCCCCTTGGGTTTGTATTCCCACGGCCAGAACAGGAAGACCAGCAGCAACGCCAGGCCGAAAGCGCCGCCCAGCAAAAGCCACAGGGCGACTCCCCGCTCGGCGCGCTTCTCGGCCCGGGTGCCCTCGACCGGCCAGCGGGGCTCCTTATAGGCGATCTGGACGCCGTCGAGCTTGCCGCCCAGGTCCAGCAGTTCCTTATTCGACATCGAGGCCAAGGCGGCCTCGTCAGGTTCGAGACCGGGTTTCCGCGCTTCGCTCATGATCGCGCCCCAATCCACAGTGCCAGCCCGATCGCGGCGACCATTCCGATGATCCAGAAGGCCATGCCCTCGGGCGCGGGTCCGAATCCACCGAGGCCATAGCCGCCAGGCGCGCGCTCTTCGGCGACGGTCCTGACGTAGCCGATGATGTCCTTCTTCGCGTCGAGGGAAAGCTGGCGGTCGGAGAACTTCGGCATGTTCTGCGGGCCGGTCAGCATTGCGGCGAGGATTTGCTGTTCGTTGGCGGGCCCGAGGTCGGGCGCGAACTTGCCTGACGACAGCGCCCCGCCCTTTCCGGTGAAGTTGTGGCACGAGGCGCAGTTGAGCCGGAACAGGTCACCGCCGCGGCCCAGGTCATCGCCGCGCAGCGACTTCATCGCGAGGCTGCCGTCCGGGTTGCGCAGCACGGTGGGGCCACCGCCGTTGGCTTGCACGTAGGCGCCGATCGCGTCGATCTGCGACTCGTCGAAGATCGGATCCTTGCGGACCGCCTGGGCCTCACCACGCATGGCAGGCATCCGGCCGGTGGACACCTGGAAGTACACGGCGGCCTCGCCGACGCCGATCAGGCTGGGCCCGTGGTCGCTCACACCTTGCAGGTTGGCACCGTGGCAGGACACGCAGGAGGTGTCGAACAGCTGCTTGCCGGTACGCAGCAGCGCCGAGTTGTTCTCGTCGGCGACCGCTACCTGGGGTGAGGGGGTGAGGACCGCCGCCAGTCCCCCTGAAACGGTCAGCGCTATCAGCAGCAGCAGGCCGCCCGACAATCGGCGCCGCAAACGCCGCCGGGCGATCGGCTCACCCCGGCCAGTCGGGCCATTCGGGCTAGCGAATCGACTGAACCCCAGTTTCTTCAACCGCTCACTCCTATCGAATGAAATAGATCACGGTGAACAGCGCGATCCACACGATGTCGACGAAATGCCAGTAATACGAGACGACGATGCTGGCGGTCGCCTGCGCGGGTGTGAATTTGGTCATCGCGGTGCGGGCCAGCAAGAAGATGAAGGCGATCAGGCCGCCGGTGACGTGTAGCCCGTGGAAGCCGGTGGCCAGGAAGAAGACGGTGCCGTAGGAGCTGCTGGGGATCGTGGTCCCATGGGTCACCAGGTGGAAGTACTCGTAGCCCTGGCCGAGGACGAAGAACAGGCCCATCAGAAACGTGATGACATACCAGCGGCGCAGCCCGAAGATGTCGCCGCGCTCGGCCGCGAACACCCCCATCTGGCAGGTGAACGACGAGGCGATCAGGACCAGCGTCACCGGCACGGCCTGATACAGATTCAGCTCGGTCGGCGGCGGCGGCCACTTCCCGCCGGCCTGAGCTCGTGCCGTGAAGTACATCGCGAACAGGCCAGCAAAGAACATCAGCTCACTGGAAAGCCAGACTATGGTGCCAACACTGACCATGTTGGGCCGATTCAGCGAATGAACTCGCGACGTGATCGCAGTACCCGAGGTTCCTACAGCGCTCGTCACATCCGCAAGTATGACGCTTTGTAGTTGTTGAGCACTACCCGGGTCAGAAATTTGTTGCACGCGTCGTTTCCGGCCTCGTTTCTCAAGCGTCTTTTGGGGCGGTTGGTGATCGTGGGACCATCGGCGCGTGGAACACCTTTCATGGCCGCAGGTTCTGGGGCGTCTGACGGACGGACAGCACCTGGCTCGGGGCCAAGCCGCCTGGGCAATGGACCAGATCATGGCCGGCAACGCCCGGCCGACTCAGATCGCGGCTTTCGCGGTGGCGATGAAGATGGAGGTTCCCAGCGCGGCCGAAGTCGGTGAGCTGGCCGACGTCATGCTCAGCCACGCACGCCAGATGCCCACAGACGCGATCCGCAGCGACAGCGGAGACATCCGAGACTCCGTTGACATCGTCGGCACCGGCGGTGACGGCGTCAACACCGTCAACCTGTCCACCATGGCCGCCATTGTGGTTGCGGCCGCGGGTGTGCGGGTGGTCAAACATGGCAACCGCGCGGCCTCGTCGCTGTCCGGCGGCGCCGACACGCTGGAGGCGCTCGGGGTGCGCATCGACCTCGGGCCCGAGCAGGTCGCGCGCAGCGTCGCCGAGGTGGGGATCGGGTTCTGCTTCGCGCCGATTTTCCATCCGTCGTACCGGCACGCGGCCGTGGTGCGACGCGAGCTCGGGGTGCCGACGGTGTTCAATCTCCTTGGGCCGCTTACCAATCCGGCTTGGCCGCGGGCGGGGCTGATCGGCTGCGCGTTTGCCGACCTCGCCGAGGTGATGGCGGGCGTGTTCGCCGCACGCCGCTCCAGCGTGCTCGTCGTGCACGGCGACGACGGGCTCGACGAGTTGACCACCACCACGACGAGCACCATCTGGCGGGTGCAGGCCGGCACGGTGGACAAGCTGACCTTCGATCCCGCCGGATTCGGCTTCGCCCGCGCCGAGCTCGACGAGCTGCTGGGCGGCGACGCGCAGGCCAACGCGGCCGAAGCGCGTTCGGTGCTGTCCGGTGCCAAGGGCGCGGTGCGAGACGCCGTCGTGCTCAACGCGGCCGGCGCGATCGTTGCCCATGCCGGGCTATCCAGCCGCGCTGAATGGCTGCCCGCGTGGGAGGACGGGTTGGCGCGTGCCGGCGCGGCCATCGACTCCGGCGCGGCCGAACAGCTGCTCGCGCGATGGGTGCGGTTCAGCCAGCAGGTCTGAGCCCCGGTCCTGCTCGCCGGCCAGCCGAGCCGAGCGCGCCAACGTCGCCCACGCCGCCCAGGCGCCCGCCGACCGCAGCGGCGAAGCCCACCCGTCCCCGGAGACGCGGACGATGCGCACCCCCGGCGCGGCCAGCCAGCGCGCGATGAGCGCGGTCTCCTCGACCAGCCCGCCGCCGAGCGGGGCCGGCGCGGGCAGGATCACCTGGGCGCCGGCCCGGATGGCGTCCACCACCGGCGTCGGCGGCACCCCGCGGGGGGCGGTGCCGGCGGCGGCCAGTTGGCCGTGCCGGATGACGGCGAGGTGGTAGCCGCCCTCAGCATTCGGGCTGTCCGGCGCCGCGGCGATCAGCTCGGGCAACGCGGCCAGCGCACGCAGCCGCTGGGCCCGCCACAGCGCCTCGACAGCAGCGGCGGTGCGGTCACGCAAGCGCGCGGCGCTCTCGTAGTGCCGGCGCTCGGCCAGCGCGGTGACCTGGTGCACGGCCGCGGCCAGCGCGGTGTTGTCCAGCCCATCGATCAGGGCCGCGGCGCGCGCCACCGCCGCGGCGTACTGGATGGCCGTCACGTCGCGGGCGGCCGGGCACGGCGACACCTCGAGCAGAGGACAGGCGGGCCCGTGCAGCGCCGACCGGGCCAGCCGCGCGGTACAGGTCCGCAGCCCGGTGAACCGCGCCAGCAGCGCCGCTGTTTCGGCGGCGTCGGCCCGGGACCGAAACGGTCCGACGGCGCGGTCGTGCCGCGGCGCACGCAGCGCCGAAAGCCGCGGAAACGCTTCGTCGGTGAGTGCCACCCACCACCAGCGCTGCGGAAACTTCGACCGGCGGTTGTACGGCGGCGCATGCGCGGCCAGCATCCGCAGTTCCCGCACACCGGCCTCCAGCGAGTGTGCGCACTCGACGTGGTCGACCGCTTCGGCCAGCGTGACCATCTCCTTCATCCGGCCGCGGGTGTCGGCGCCGGTGAAGTACTGGCTGACCCGGCGCCGCAAGTCCACGGCGGTGCCGACATAGAGCACCTCGCCCGACGGCCCGCGGAACAGATAGACCCCCGGCCGGTGTGGCAGTCCCTGGGCGAGCACTCTTTTGCGGCGCTGGGTCGGCGTCACGTTCGGCAGATACGCGCGCAGGTCGGCGTAGGAGTACACGCCCTGGTTGCCGACTCGCTCAATGAGGGCGTGCAACACGTCGACGGTGGCGCGGGCGTCGTCGAGGGCGCGGTGGGTGGGCTGGGAGGCGGCGGTGAACAGCCGCGCCAAGGCGGCCAGCCGCACGCTGGGGGCTTCTTCGCGGCTCAGCACCCGGCGGGCCAGCCGGACAGTGCACAGCACTGGCGGCCGGGGCCAGGCGATGTTGCACCGTTGCGCTGCGGCGCGCAGGAATCCGATGTCGAATCCGGCGTTGTGGGCGACCAGCACCGAATCGTGGGCGAACTCCAAAAACATCGGCAGCACGGCGTCGATGGTCGGAGCGTCACAGACCATCGCCGACGTGATGCCGGTGAGCTGCACGATCTGCGGGGGGATGCTGCGCTGCGGGTCCACCAGGGTGGCGAACTCGCCAAGCACGACGCCGCCGCGGACCTTGACCGCGCCGATCTCGGTGATCGCATCCGGGGGCTTTTGCTCGGTGCCCGTCGCTCGTCCGCCCGTCGTCTCGAGGTCGACCACGACGAAGGTGGTCTGACGTAGCGACAGTGCGCCGGCCGAATCGAGGGCCGACTCCAGCCCGGCGAAACTCAGCTGATTCGAGCCGGTCACACCCATGGTCGTGACCGTAAGCACCTGCACCGACAGCCCCGGTGCCGCCACGCCGCGGCAAGTTGTCGGTGCCTGCGGTTAGCGTTCGGGCAGCCCGACTGAGCTCGATCGAGAGGACCGACCCCATGGCACACATCAGCGCCTCCAGAAGCGGACCCGACGGCGAAAGCGTCCCGGTGCCCGCGCCGGGGACACCGGTGGTCATCGACTGTGACGACTGCGCGGTGCGCGGTCCGGCCTGCCGTGATTGCGTGGTCAGCGTCCTACTCGGGGTACCGGAAACGTTGTTGCACGACGAGCGTGCCGCGCTGGAAGTGCTCGCGGAGGTCGGGCTGGCCCCCAGGTTGCGCTTAGTGCCGATCCGCCGCGATCGCGGATCCGGTGTCGCTTGATTGCCTTGCGCGCCAAAAAAACACAGACATGGATCAATGAGGCGGCCCTAATGCGCTTCTCAAACTTTTGACAGAATTCTTTCTATTTTCTTAACCGCTCCCTTTGGACAAACGCGTATATCGTTTCGTAACCTATTTGAGACCTAAACCGGCTCGATGGCGACACGCCGACGGCAGTTTTAAGGAAACTTTCTTTTGAGGCTTGGCTTTAAGTATCCGTTCGTGCGCGTTGTTACGCGTTGTTGCATCGGAACGCTTGCGGGCTTCACCGTGTTATCCGGTGCTCTGGCCCCCCACGTGGCGGCCGATCCCGCAGGTGACGCACTCGCAAAACTCAACGAATTGTCTCGCCAGGCCGAGCAGACCGCCGAGGCGATGCACAGCGCTCAGCTCGACCTGAACGCCAAGCTGGCCGCTCAACACGCGGCGGACACGAAGCTCGCGGATGACCAGGCCGCCGCCGCGGCCGCGAAGGCGCGCCTGGGCACGTTCCAGACGGCGGTCAACAAGCTGGCGGCCGCGACGTACATGGGCGGTCGCACCGACGGCATGAACGCCATAATGACTGCCGAGTCGCCTCAGCAGCTCATCGACAAGATGGCCCTGCAGCGGGTGCTGGGGACGCAAATGTCCATCCAGATGACCAGCTACCGGGCCGCCGGAGAGCAGGCCGCCAAGGCCGAGCAGGCGTCGCTCAAGTCCGCCGCCGAGGCCAAGAATGCGGCCGAACAGGCCGCCGCGGTGCGGGCGGGCCTACAGAAAAAGCAGAGCGAGTTGCAGGTCCAGATCGCCGTCGTCAAGTCGCAGTACGTCTCGTTGTCGCCCCAGCAGCGCACAGCGCTCGCCGATCCCGGGCCGGTCCCGGCGGTGGCGGTGCTGCCCAATGGGCCGGCTCCGGAGGCCGCACCACCTGGTGCGCCGCCGCCGGACGCGGCTCCGCCAGGTGAGGCTCCAGCGCCCTGGGGATTGCCCGGGCTGCCGGGGCTACCCGGATCAGCCCCAGCGCCTTCCGGTGATCGCGCGACCGTCGTGCAGGCGGCGTTGACCCAGGTCGGATCGCCTTATGTGTGGGGCGGTGCCGCACCCGGCGGGTTCGACTGCTCCGGATTGGTGATGTGGGCGTTCCAGCAGGCTGGCATCTCGCTGCCGCACTCCAGTCAGGCGCTGGCCCAGGGCGGTCAGCCGGTGTCGCTGTCGGACCTGCAGCCCGGTGATGTGCTGACCTTCTATTCAGATGCCTCGCACGCCGGCATCTACGTCGGTGACGGCATGATGATCCATTCCTCCACCTACGGTGTGCCGGTGCGGGTCGTGCCGATGAGCTCGTCCGGCCCGATCTACGACGCGCGTCGCTACTAAATGCCTCGGCGCGCGCCGGCGCCGATGGTCTCCGATACTGCTGGCCTCGGTGTTGGTCGTTGAGCTGATCACGGCCTCGTTGTTCGGGGGAGCTGTGCCGCTCCATGCCGAACGTGACAGGGCTATCAGACACGCGCAGGTGATAACGCCTGCTCACGCCCACGCGAGCCCGGTGACGCGGCAATTCCGTGTCGGCGACCGGCACGTCCGGTTGCTCGGTTCGAATGTCCCGGCCGTCGAGCGCCTGATGTCGCGAATCCAGGCGGACATCGGCGGCGCGGTCCAGGCGGTGCAGGCCTTCTGGGGAGTAGATTGGTCGCGCGATATCTCGATGGTGGTCGCCGGCACGGACGAAGAGTTTCACGCCGCCGCCGGAGGAGGCCCGGAACGGCAGTGGGCGGATATCGCGGCGGTGACTGTCGCCGACCGCGTCGATCCTGTCCGACGACTGGCGGTCGGCGAACGGATCGTGTTCGCGCCGGGTGCGGCCGGTATGAGCGAAAAATCCTTACGAATTGTGTTGACGCACGAGCTTTTCCACTACGCGGCTCGCGCCGACACCGCGCTGGACGCACCCCGGTGGCTGACCGAAGGGGTTGCTGACTTCGTCGCGCGGCCACCCACCGCCGTGCCCGTCGATGCGCTGCCGGTGCCGCTGACGCTGCCGTCGGACGCCGACCTGGACACCCCGGGGCCGCAGCGCTCCTCGGCATACGACCGCGTGTGGTGGTTCGCCCGCTTCGTGGCCGACACCTACGGGACGGCGAAGTTGCGCGAACTCTACGTGGCCACCTGCGGCGCCACCCACGTCGACGTGCCCACCGCACTGCACGACGTGCTGGCCGATGACGCGGCGATCGTGCTGGTGCGCTGGCATCAGTGGGCGGCCCGCTAAATTTACCCAGGTGAGCCGGGTCCTGCTGGTAACCAACGACTTTCCGCCCCGACGCGGCGGCATCCAGTCGTACCTGGGAGAGTTCGTCTCCCGGCTGGTCAGGGCGGGGACACACGAGATAACGGTGTACGCGCCGAAGTGGAAGGGCGCCGATGCCTTCGACGAGGCGGCCCGCGCAGCCGGCTATCGGGTAGTGCGTCATCCCGGCACGCTGATGCTGCCCGTTCCCGCGGTCGATCGTCGGATGCGACGGCTTATCGCCGAGCACGACATCGACACCGTCTGGTTCGGCGCCGCGGCACCACTGGCCCTGCTGGCGCAGCGTGCCCGGCAGGCCGGTGCGGCGCGGGTGCTGGCCAGTACACACGGGCACGAAGTGGGCTGGTCGATGCTTCCGGTGGCCCGGTCGGTGCTGCGCCGCATCGGTGACACCACCGACGTCGTCACGTTCGTCAGCCGGTACACGCGGTCGCGGTTCGCGCCGGCCTTCGGGCCCGCGGCATCGCTGGAGTACCTGCCGCCCGGGGTGGACACCGATCGGTTCCGGCCCGACCCGGCCGGCCGCGCCGAATTGCGGGACCGCTACGCGCTGGGCGCGCGGCCCACCGTGGTGTGCCTGTCGCGGCTGGTGCCGCGCAAAGGCCAGGACGTGCTGATCAAAGCGCTGTCGTCGATCCGGCGGCGCGTCGACGGAGCCGCGCTGGTGATCGTCGGGGGCGGTCCGTATCTCGAGACACTGCGCGGGCTGGCCCACGACTGCGGTGTGGCCGACCACGTGACGTTCACCGGCGCCGTTCCGGGCGACGAATTGCCCGCTCATCACGCATTGGCCGACGTGTTCGCGATGCCGTGCCGTACCCGCGGTGGGGGCATGGACGTCGAGGGCTTGGGCATCGTGTTCCTGGAGGCCTCGGCCACCGGCGTGCCGGTGATCGCCGGCGACTCGGGCGGAGCTCCAGAAGCCGTGCAGCACAACAAGACTGGGCTGGTAGTCGATGGTCGCTCGGTGGACGAGGTCGCCGGCGCCGTCACCGAATTGCTGACCGATCGCGACCGCGCCGCCGCGATGGGTGCGGCCGGACGGCAGTGGGTGACGTCCCAGTGGCGCTGGGACACACTGGCCGCGCGGCTGGCCGACCTGTTGAGTGGCAGTGGCGATCGCTAGCCGGCGGAGCCGGGCGCAGCGGGTCGCCACCATCGGTCTAGTCCTTGCTGTAGATCGCCTCGATCTCGGAGGCGAACTTTTCGGTCACCACGTTGCGCTTGACCTTCATCGTTGGTGTCAACTCACCGGTGTCCTCGGTGAAGTCGACCGGCAGAATGCGGAACTTACGGATCGATTCGGCATGTGACACCGCCATGTTGGCCTGCTTGACAGCCGCCTCCACCTCGGCGACCAGATCGGGGTCGGTGGCCAGATCGCCCAACGAAGCGCCGGCCGCCTTGTGGTGCTGGCTCTTCCAGCCGTCGAACGCCTCGGGGTCGATGGTGATCAGCGCCCCGATGAACGGCTTGGAGTCCCCGACCACCATCGCCTGGCTGATCAGCGGGTGTGCCCTCAGCTGATCCTCCAGCACGGCGGGGGCGACGTTCTTGCCGCCCGCGGTAACGATGATCTCCTTCTTGCGGCCGGTGATGGTCAGGAAGCCGTCGTCGTCGACCGCGCCGAGATCACCGGTCCGAAACCAGTCGTCGGTGAACGCCTCGTCGGTGGCCTGCTCGTTGCGCCAGTAGCCGCTGAACACCACGCCACCGCGCACCAACAGCTCGCCGTCGTCGGCGATGCGCATGCTGTTGCCGGGCACCAGCTTTCCTACGGTCCCGATCTTTAGGGCGTCGATCTGGTTGACCGTGATCGCGGCGCTGGTCTCGGTCAGGCCGTAGCCCTCGTAGATGGTCACGCCCACGCCGCGGTAAAAGTGGCCCAGCCGCGCACCCAGCGGCGCCCCACCGGAGACCGACGCGTGACAGTTGCCGCCCAGCGCCGCGCGCAGTTTGCGGTACACCAGCCGGTCGAACAGCGCATGCTTGGCGCGCAGCACCAACCCCGGTCGGCCGCTGTCGCGGGCCCGGCTCCAGTCGACCGCGGTCTGCGCCGCCGCCTTGAAGATCGGTCCCTTGCCGTCGTTGGCGGCGTTCTGCTCGGCGGTGTTGTACACCTTCTCGAACACCCGCGGCACCGACACCACGACAGTCGGTTTGAACACCGCCAACATCGGCAGCAGATTTTTGATGTCGCTGGTGAATCCGACCGTCAGCTTGCTGGCGAACGCCGACAACGTCAGTGCCCGGGCCAGCACGTGGGCCAGCGGCAGGAATACCAGCAGCCGCTGACCCTTGGACAGCAGTGTCGGCAGGCACTCCTGGGTGCCACGGATCTCGTTGAGCAGGTTGGCGTGCGTGAGTTGGCAGCCCTTGGGACGTCCGGTGGTGCCCGAGGTGTAGATGAGCGTCGCCGCGTCGGTGCAACGCAGCCCGTCCAGCCGTGCGGTCAGCTCGGCCTTGTCGACCGACGCGCCCTCCTGCACGAGCTGGTCGAGCGCCTTGGGGCCCGAACCGTCGATGTGCAGCACCCGGCGCAGGGCGGGCAGCTCGCCGGTGAGCTCGCTGACCATCGCGGCCTGCGCGTCGGTTTGGGCAAACGCCAAAACGGCTTCGGAGTTCTGCAGCACCCAGCGCACCTGCTCGGCCGAGGACGTCTCATAGATCGGCACGGTGACGCCGCCCACCGCCAGGATCGCGAGGTCGAGGATCGCCCACTCGTAGCAGGTGGCCGAGAAGATGGAAACTCGGTCCCCGGGCTGTACCCCCAGCGAGATCAAACCCAGTGCCGCAGAACGAATTTGGTCCGCCGCCTGGGCGCACGTGACGTCGGTCCAGTTGCCGTCGATCAGGCGCTGGTAGATGACGAAGTCGGGATCGTCGCGCTCGTGTTCGAACACCATTGCCGCGATGCTTTCGCGCTCGTCGACATTGAAGCGTGCAGGGACACTTAACTCACGCACTGGTAATACCTCGTTTGACCTCGTGTGACGTTTCTCAGGTGCCGGCTTGGTGTGGCCCAGCCTAATCCGAGTTTTCGTGCGCCATGGAGACGGCCGGTTTGCCCGGTGAATTGGTGTGCAAAGCTGAAACGGTGAACAGCATCCAGGTCGCCGACGAGATGTTTGTCGCCGCCCACGGCGCGCAGGTCGGTGCCGCGATCGCCGATCGGGCCAGTTGGCGCCGGTGGTGGCCCGACCTGAGGCTGCAGGTCGTCGAGGATCGTGCGGAAAAGGGGATCAGGTGGGCCGTCACCGGCGCCCTGACCGGCACCATGGAGGTCTGGCTGGAGCCCACGCTGGACGGGGTGCTGCTGCACTATTTACTGCACGCCGAACCGTCCGGCGTGGCGGCCTGGCAGCTGGCCAAGATGAATTTGGCCAAAATGACACACCGCCGCCGGGTTGCGGGCAAAAAAATGGCCTTCGAAGTGAAAACCACCCTCGAACGGTCACGTCCGGTGGGTATTTCTCCGGTAGTTTAGCCGGATCAGGGTTGGCCCGGAGAGTACCGTTTCGCTCCGCAGGCGGCGTACTCCCGCAGAGATGGGGGGCCACCCGCTTGCAGGAGAGAGAGAAGTAGCCAGGTGGCGGACAAGACGACGCAGACGATCCACATCGACGCGGACCCGGGCGAGGTGATGAAGGCGATTGCCGACCTCGAGGCCTACCCGGAATGGATTTCGGAATACAAGCAAGTCGAAGTACTAGAAGCCGACAACGAGGGTTACCCGAAACGGGCGCGGATGTTGATGGACGCCACCATCTTCAAAGACACCTTGATCATGTCCTACGAATGGCCCGCGGACCGCCAATCCTTGAGCTGGACGCTGGAATCCAGCTCGCTGCTCAAGGCCCTCGAAGGCTCATATCGCTTGGTGCCCAAAGGATCTGGCACCGACGTCACCTATGAGCTCTCGGTCGACCTCGCCATCCCGATGATCGGAATGCTCAAACGCAAAGCGGAACGCCGGCTGATTGACGGCGCGTTGAAGGATCTGAAGAAACGAGTCGAGGCTGAGTGAATCGGGTGCGCCCACCCCGGCCCGGATCAGTCTCTTCGTTGGCAAAGGTGGGGTAGGAAAATCCACCCTGGCGTGCGCCACAGCGGTCCGTGATGCGAGCCAGGGGAGCCGAGTGCTGGTCGTGTCCACCGACCAGGCGCATTCGTTGGGCGACGTGCTGGGCGTCGCGGTCCCGCCCACCGGTCACGGTGAACCGGTTCGGGTGTTCGCCGAGCTCGAAACCGGGCCGGTACAGAAGGGGGGTGGCTTTCTCGACGCACTGGCGCTGGACACCCTGGCCCTGCTCGAGGCCCGCTGGCGCGACGTGGTCGACACCGTGGACCGGCGGTTCCCCAACTCCGAGTTGAGCACCATTGCCCCAGAAGAACTTTCGGCATTGCCGGGTGTTCAGGAAGTGCTCGGCCTGTATGCGGTGGGCGAGCTCGCGGCGACCGGCCGATGGGACCGCATCGTGGTCGACTGCGCCTCGACCGCGGACGCATTGCGAATGCTGACCCTGCCCGCCACCTTCGGGCTGTATGTCGAGCGCGCCTGGCCGCGTCATCGCAGGCTGTCCGTCGTCGCCGACGACACCCGGTCGGCGGCGATCGTGGAACTGCTGGAGCGCGTCAGCGCCAGCGTCGATCGACTCGGCGCACTGCTGACCGACGGAGATCTGGTCAGTGCGCACCTGGTGCTGACTCCCGAGCGGGTGGTCGCGGCCGAGGCGACCCGGACCCTGGGTTCACTGGCGCTGATGGGTGTGCGTGTCGCGGAGCTGATCGTCAATCAGGTTCTTCTGCAAGACGAGTCCTACGAGTACCACAGCCTGCCCGCTCATCCCGCGTTCTATTGGTACGCCGAACGCATCTCCGAGCAGCGCGCGGTCCTCGACGAACTCGACGCCGCCGTCGGTGACGTGGCGCTGGTCCTGACTCCGCATTTGTCCGGCGAGCCGATCGGCCCCAAGGCGCTGGGCGGACTGCTGGACAGCGCCCGCCGGCGGGGCGGGGCGCCACCGCCGGGTCCGTTGCGCCCTATCGTGGACCTGGAATCGGGATCGGGACTGGAGTCGGTATACCGACTGCGGCTAGCGTTGCCCCAGCTTGATGCCGGAACGCTGACGCTCGGCCGGGTCGACGACGACCTGATCATCAGCATCGGCGGACTAAGACGCAGAGTGCGGTTGGCGTCCGTACTACGGCGCTGTACGGTGCTGGACGCACACCTGCGGGGCAGTGAGCTGACAGTTCGTTTCCGACCAAACCCGGAGGTGTGGCCAACGTGAGCAGGGCTCATCCCGACTTAGGCCCACTAGGTCCCGAGCTGCGCCGGCTCGCCCAGGCGATCCTCGACGGAATCGACCCCGCGGTGCGGTCGGCGGCCGCGCTGGCGGCGGGTGCCCCTGTCGGGACCGGCAAGTGCCAGCAGGTGTGGTGTCCGGTGTGCGCGCTGGCGGCGTTGGCCACTGGTGAACAGCATCCGTTGCTCACTGTCGTCGCGGACCACAGCCTCGCACTGCTCGACGTGATCCGCGCCATGGTCAATGACGTCAATGACATCGACCGGTCGGAGAAACCTCCACCGGACGGTTCGCCCGGGGGCGGCCAAACCGCCGAGCCCCCACCCGGCACAGCCGAGGGGGATGGCGCCGTGAAGACCCGCTATGAGGCGATCCCGGTCACCGTTGAAGAGTGAGCCGTTCGGCGCGCGAGGTGGTCCCATGCGTCGCTGATCGGTACAGTTGGCGCAAACAACATCCGATGCGAGCGAGAGGGAGGGCCATGTGGTACTGGCTGTTCAAGTACGTCTTCATGGGCTGGCTGTTCACTCTGCTCGGTCGGCCGAAAGTTGAAGGGCTGGAAAATATCCCGAGTTCCGGACCGGCGATACTAGCCAGTAATCACCTCGCTGTGGCCGACAGCTTCTTCCTTCCGCTGGTGGTGCGCCGCCGGATCACCTTCCTCGCGAAAGCCGAATACTTCACCGGCACCGGACTCAAGGGCTGGTTCTACCGCTGGTTCTACAGCTCCGCCGGCCAGGTGCCCATTGACCGTTCCGACGCCGACGCCGCGCAGGCCGCCTTGGACACCGCCCAGGGGTTGCTGGAGAAGGGCAAGTTACTCGGCATGTACCCGGAGGGCACCCGGTCGCCGGACGGTCGGCTGTACAAGGGCAAGACCGGGCTGGCGCGGCTCGCGTTGGAGACCGGGGTTCCGGTGATTCCTGTCGCGATGATCGGAACCAACGTGGTCAACCCGCCGGGCAAAAAGATGTTGCGATTCGGCCGGGTCACCGTCCGGTTCGGCAAGCCGATGGACTTCTCGCGTTTCGAGGGATTGGCCGGCAACCGTTTCATCGAGCGGGCCGTCGTCGACGAAGTGATGTACGAGCTGATGGGACTGTCCGGCCAGGAGTACGTCGACATCTACGCCGCCACAGCTAAGGAAGCCAAGGAGGCCGGCGAGGGCGGGGCGGAAGCCGCGCGAATCCCCGAGACAGCCGTTAGCTGACCGCCGGTACCGGCGTCGGGGTGCGAGCCGTCGTGTCCTGCGCAGTCCTGCTGGCGGTAACGGCGAATCCGGCGGTCACGATGACCGCCAGCGCCCACCACACGTAGGACATCCCGACGAGCTGATGCCACCAGTTCGCGGTCTCCTCGTGGTGCTTGGGCAGCAGGTCGATCGGCGTCCACCTCATCAGCGCCACCCCGGCGACACTGACCACCGCCAACGCGATGTTGCGGCGCCGCCACGCCAGAATCGCCGTCACCAGCACCGCCGGCAGCACCCACACCCAATGGTGTGACCACGACACCGGCGAAACCATCAACCCGAACAGGGCAACGCAGATCACGGCAAGCGTCGGCTCACCGGCCCGCAACACCCGCCGCATCGCCCAGATGGTCAACGCCAGCACCGCCAGGCAGCACGCCACCCACAGCAGGAAACGCTCGTGCTCGCCGAGCCCGATCCGGGCCAGGGCGCCCGCGATGTTCTGGTCGGTGTTCAGCGCCGCGGAGCCGATGCGATCGGTGTGGTGCACGGTGTGGGTCCAGTATTCCCACGAGTCTCTGAAGGCCATGACGAACCCGACCAGCGTCGCGGCGGCGAAAGACGCCAACGCCGTGATTGCCGCCCGGCTATCGCGGCGCAGCAGGAAATACAGCAGGAACACGGCCGGGGTGAGTTTCAACGCTATCCCCACGCCCAGCAGCAGCCCGCGGGGCCATGGCGTGCGGCGCGGCATGCAATCGGCGATGACCAGCGTCATCAGCACGACGTTGATCTGACCGAACGCGAAGTTCGAGGCGATGGGCTCCATCCAGATCGAGGCCGGCGCCACGATGACGACGGCCAACCACAACCGGCGCAGCCAGGCCGGCCCGGGCACCAGCGTCGAGGTGCTCCAGACGTCGAGGCTGGTCAGCACTATCACCGTCGAGACGATCAGCAGCACCAGCGTCAAGGCGGTGATCGCAACGCTGGCGGCGGGCATGTGCAACCAGGCGAACGGGCAGAACGCGATGGCCGCCAGCGGGGGGTAGGTGAACGGCAGATCGAGCCCGATGGGTGTGTGTAACTTCACGTCACCGCTGTACAGCGGGCGTCCGTCCAGCCAGGTCTGACCGCCCATCTGATACACATCGATATCGATGCGGTAGGGGATGTGGCCGAACAGCTGCCAGGCCGTGTTGACCAGCGCCGCGGCGGCCAGCAGCCACAGCAGGCACCACACCAACACCCGCCCGCGGCTAACACTGGTAGGGGGGCCAGTAGAGCCCAGGTCGGGCACCTGCCATCTAGTCATGTCGCAAGACAGCGTAATGGGTTTCTCGCGCGCGGCCGCGTCGCACAGCGCGGCTCCGCCGTGTCACTCTAGTGCGGGCGTAGGTTTTTAGGGTGTTCCACTGGTTCGTGCTGGGCGTGTTGCACTGGTTCTCTCACGACATCGTCGACCGTGGCCGCCTGCCCTTACTGTGTTGTCTGCTTGCCTTCATCCTGACCTTCTTCGTCACGCGCACCTTCGTGCGGTGGATCCGGCACCGCGCCGACGCCGGCCTGCATAGCAGGTGGTGGCACCCGCGCAATGTCCACGTCGGGACGGTGCACATTCATCACGTGGCGTTCGGTGTGGTCCTGGTGCTGGTCTCGGGGCTGACACTGGTGACGCTCTCCGTTGACGGACAAGAGCCCGAATTCATCGTGGCAGCGACTCTTTTCGGGATCGGGGCCGCGCTGGTGCTCGACGAGTATGCGTTGATCCTCCACCTCTCCGATGTGTACTGGGAGGAAGACGGCCGGGCGTCGGTGGACGCGGTGTTTGCCGCGGTTGCGGTGGCGGGACTGCTGATCATGGGCCTGCATCCGCTGATGTTTTTCCTGCCGATCTGGCATGGCGCCGACGCGGTGGCGCTGCGTGCCGGGGTGGGCGGCACGCTGGCGTTGACGCTGCCGCTGGCCGTGGTGGTGCTGCTCAAGGGCAAGTTGTGGACGGGCCTGCTCGGCATGTTCATCGTCGTGCTGCTGGTCGTCGGCGCGATCCGGTTGTCGCGTCCGCATGCCCCGTGGGCGCGGTGGCGCTACACCACCCAGCCGGACAAAATGCGCCGTGCGCTGCAACGGGAACGGACATGGCGGCGACCGGTCGTGCGGGCCAAGTTGTGGCTGCAGTGCGCGATCGCCGGAACGCCGCGCCTGCCCGACGAGCGCACCGTCGACGCCGAGCTGGACCGCGAGGTCCATCCCGCGCCGCCGCCCGAGGGAACCGAGCCCATCCTGATCGGCGGATAGCCCCTAGGCTTTTTGGGTGCGGTACTTCTATGACACCGAGTTCATCGAGGATGGCCGCACCATCGAGCTGATCTCGATCGGAGTGGTCGCCGAGGACGGTCGCGAGTATTACGCGGTGTCCACGGAATTCGACCCCGAGCGAGCCGGCAGCTGGGTGCGCTCAAATGTGCTGCCCAAGCTACCGCCGCCGGCCTCGCAGCTGTGGCGCGCGCGCAGCCAGATCCGGCTGGACCTGGAAAAGTTCTTCGGCATCGACGGGACGGAGCCGATCGAGCTGTGGGCCTGGGTGGCGGCTTACGACCATGTGGCCTTGTGCCAGTTGTGGGGGCCGATGACCGCGCTGCCACAGGCGATACCGCGTTTCACCCGGGAACTGCGCCAGCTGTGGGAGGACCGGGGACGTCCCCGGATGCCACCGCGGCCACGCGACGCTCATGACGCGCTGGTGGATGCGCGAGATCAGTTGCGCCGGTTTCGCCTCATCACCTCGGACGGCGAGCGTTCGCCCTGATCGGGCGGTGCCGGCGCCCGGTTACCATGGACCGATGAACTGGACCGTCGACATCCCGATCGACCAGCTGCCGCCGCTGCCGCCGCTGCCAGCGGATTTGCGTGCGCGGTTGGACGCCGCGTTGGCCAAGCCGGCTGCCCAGCAACCTACCTGGCCCGCTGACCAGGCCACGGCGATGCGCACGGTCTTAGAGAGCGTGCCGCCGGTGACCGTGCCGTCCGAGATCGTGCGGCTGCAGGCGCAGCTGGCGCAGGTCGCAAAGGGTGAGGCGTTTCTGCTGCAGGGCGGCGACTGCGCGGAGACGTTCACCGACAACACCGAACCCCACATCCGGGGCAATATCCGCACGCTGTTGCAGATGGCGGTGGTGCTGACCTATGGCTCGAGCATGCCGGTGGTCAAGGTGGCCCGCATCGCCGGTCAGTACGCCAAGCCCCGGTCGGCCGACGTCGACGCGCTGGGCCTGAGGTCCTACCGCGGCGACATGATCAACGGTTTCGCGCCCGATGCCGCGGCGCGCGAGCACGACCCGTCGCGGCTGGTGCGGGCCTACGCCAACGCCAGCGCCGCGATGAACCTGGTGCGCGCGCTCACGTCGTCGGGCTTTTCGGGGCTGCACCTGGTGCACGACTGGAACCGGGAATTCGTCCGGACCTCGCCGGCCGGTGCGCGCTATGAGGCGCTGGCCACCGAGATCGACCGCGGGCTGCGCTTCATGAGCGCCTGCGGGGTGGCCGACCGCAACCTGCAGACCGCCGAAATCTACGCCAGTCACGAGGCTTTGGTGCTCGACTACGAACGGGCCATGTTGCGGCTGTCCGAAAGCGATGAGGGGGAGCCGCAACTCTACGATCTGTCGGCGCACACCGTGTGGATCGGCGAGCGGACCCGCCAGCTCGACGGCGCACACATCGCGTTCGCCGAGGTGATCGCCAACCCGATCGGCGTCAAGATCGGCCCGACGATGACCCCCGAGCTGGCCGTCGAATACGTCGAGCGACTTGACCCGCACAACAAGCCGGGTCGGCTGACGTTGGTGAGCAGGCTGGGCAACAACAAGGTGCGCGACGTGCTGCCGCCGATCATCGAGAAGGTGCAGGGGACCGGTCACCAGGTGGTCTGGCAGTGCGACCCGATGCACGGCAACACCCACGAGTCGTCCAACGGGTACAAGACCCGCCATTTCGACCGCATCGTCGACGAAGTCCAGGGTTTCTTCGAGGTGCACCGCGCGCTCGGCACGCATCCCGGTGGCATCCACGTCGAGATCACCGGAGAGAACGTCACCGAGTGTCTTGGTGGCGCGCAAGACATTTCGGACACGGATCTGGTCGGCCGCTACGAGACGGCGTGCGACCCGCGGCTGAACACCCAGCAGTCGCTGGAGTTGGCGTTCCTGGTCGCGGAGATGTTGCGCGACTAGCTTAGCTAAGCTAGCTTTCGCGTCGGCTCACCACTCGTCGCCGTTCATCACGTTGCCTTGACGGTGACTGCGGCTGGCCGCGGTCGCTGCGCGCCGGCGACGGTTCTGGCCGCGCGGTTTCGCTTCTGCGTGAACAACGCCCGCATGTTACCCATCACGATGCGCGGTATCAGGGCGGGATCCCGGAGCTGTGATGGTGGATCAACGAAGTTGGTGACCCGCAGGAAACGTTCGGTAAGAACGATGTCGTGGGCGGCGGCGTTCAGTGTTGCCCTTGCTGTCCAGCTCTGCAGCCGCTCCCGCGTGGAACGCCGCCTGCGGGTGGGTGAAGTGACCCCGGCCCTGGCCCGATTACGGGTCCACGTCGAGCCGATGTATCGGGCAGTCGCGCAGAAAAAACGTTGTGCCAGTTGAGCATCGCCCGATCGTAGACAGTCGCGCAGGGTAAGAGCTTCCAGTGCGGCGATCGTCATGCCTTGGCCGTAGGTCGGATCGAGGCTGCATAGTGCGTCCCCGATTACCAAGAGTCCCGAGGGGAATCTGGACAATTGGTCGTAGCGTCGCCAGATTGCCGCGCTGTGGCGATACGTCACAGCTTCCCCGAGGGGCTCTGCACGGCGCAGCCCCTCGACGATGGCCGGGGGTAGGGACTGCTCAGTCAGCGCGAGCATCGCGTCGAAATCGGTTGGCGGCTCACCGGCGTCGGTCATCTGGCCGATCGCCAGCATCCACGTGTCGTGCTCGCAAGCAAGCAACAGGCCTCCGGGTTTGCCGCCTCCCGGGTTGAAGAGCACCAGCCGTTGGGCGATGGATCCCGGGGGAATGCTCAACTGGTGACTCGAGTAGCCCAACTTGGCTACCGCCTGGTTCTCAGTCGGCCGTTCGTACCCCAGGCTCTCCAAAAACGCCGGGGTGCGCGCGGTCCGACCCATGGCGTCTACCACCAGATCGGCCTCCAGTGTCGTGAGAAACCCGTTGTAGCTCCTGATGATTCGCACGCCGGTGACGGCATTTGCGGCGGCACAGGGTTCGACCACATCGTGCCCATCAAGAAATGTCACATTGGGCAGAGCCTTGACGCGCCGGCGCACGTGGAACTCCATAAACGGCCGGCTCGCCATATAGAGCGCTAACGCCGCCGGGTCGGCCAACTTGCCCGAGCGCTTCAGCTCATGGCGCCCGATGCGCCCGTAGAAATTCGACAACTCCCCGCCGTCGACGACGACCGCTCCGGCTGTAGCCAGGTCCTCAAGTAGGCCGGGGAACAAGTCCCCCAACACCTGCAGGCCGCGGCTTAAGAAATTGTGCACATGGCGCCCCTGCGGGATGCCCCTCCGGTGACACGGGTAGTTGGGCAACCTGTCCCGCTCGACCACACTGACCGAATCGTAAAACTCCGAAAGCACACGCGCGGCAAGCAAACCCGCCATTCCGGCACCCAGTACGACTGCGTGCTCGCCGAGCCAGTTCGGCGAGTCCACGCGCTGCATTGTCGAACCCATGCAGCAGTACGGTACACCAAAAATAAGAAAAGTAAGAGATTCTTGAGGTTATATTAAGATTCGTGTCGTCAGCAGGGCTGTCCCCTGCCTTCGGGGGCTGAGGGTCAGAGCAGTCCGCTCAGGTGGCTGCCGATCGTCCATGCCGCCGTCGCAACCAGCCCAGTGAGCGCCACCACGACCGCCACCCAGATCAGCACCATCCGCCGGGAACGCTCTCGCGCCCAGACGAATTCGCTCATCGCGATCCCCGCGAATTCGCCGGAAATCGGCTCATATTCGTAATCGTCCTCGTCATCGGGTTCGCGGGTCATCTGGCGGGTTGGGTGGTGAACCGGCGCTTTGGCGGCCGGCTGAACGGCGGGGGGTGGCTGCTGCGCGCCAGCGCGCTGCTCGATCATCTGGCTGCGCTGCAGCGCGGCCGAGCGGTGTTGCGCCGAGTTGCGTGGCGCCGGTACCCGGAACGGCGGGAGCGCCAGGTCGTCGGCGATCGCGTCCACCTCGTCGGCCATCTCGATCGCATCGGCATACCGATCAGCCGGGTCGCGGGCGGTCGCGCGCGCCACCAGCGCGTCGAATTGCGGTGGCACGCCGTCGATCACGGCGCTGGGCTGCGGCACATCGTGATCCAGCCGTTGGTAGGCGATCGACAACGTCGTGTCGCCGGTGAACGGTGTGCGCCCGGTCAGCAGCTCGTAGGTGAGGATCCCGGCGGAATAGACGTCGCTGCGGGGACCGGCTCGAGTGGATGAGCCATCACTGACCTGCTCGGGGGAGAGGTAGGCCGCGGTTCCCAGAATGACGCTGGTGGAGGTGATTCCGGCGGCGGCGACAGCGCGAACCAACCCGAAATCGGCGATCTTGACGTCACCGTCGTCGGAGATCAGGACGTTCTCGGGTTTGACGTCGCGGTGCACCAGACCCGCCCGATGCGCGGCGGCCAGGCCGCCCAGCACCGGGCGCAGCACCGCCACCACGGCGTGCGGCGGCATCGGGCCCCGCTCGGCTAGCAGCTCGCGCAGCGTGCCGCCCTCGATGAGCTCCATGACCAGAAACGGGTGCCGGGCGTCCAGACCCTGGTCGTAGACCGCGACCAGCCCGGGGTCCTTCAGCCGGGCAACGGTGCGGGCCTCTAACTGGAAGCGGGTCAGGAATTGGTCGTCGCCGGCGTATCGGGAGTCCATCACCTTCACCGCGACGGGGCGGTCGAGGCGCACGTCAACGCCGCGGTAGACCGTGGAGGTTCCGCCGCTGGCGATCGGAGTCTGGACGAGGTAGCGGCCGTCCAGCAACGTGTTGACCAACGGGTCCCCCGTCCCAGCTGTAGCCACGGGGCCATCGTAGGTGCGGCGGTGCGTTTGGGTGTGAAACGTGGGCTCAACGCTGCCGACCAGGTTCTACACTGGCGACGTGAGCAGCATTCCGGCCGGCGACGACGTTTTGGACCCCGACGAACCGACCTACGACCTGTCCCGGGTCGCCGAACTGCTTGGAGTCCCCGTCACGAGAGTGCACCAGCAACTGCGGGAAGGCCATCTCCTGGCGGTGCGGCGTGGCGACGGGGTGGTGGTGCCGCAGGTCTTCTTCACCAATTCCGGCCAGGTGGTCAAAAGCCTGCCGGGGCTGTTGACGATCCTGCACGACGGCGGCTACCACGAGACCGAGATTGCGCGCTGGCTGTTCACCCCCGACCCGTCGCTGACCGTCACTCGCGACGGCACGCGGGATGCCATCAACAACGCCCGTCCCGTCGACGCACTGCACGCCCACCAGGCTCGGGAGGTTGTGCGCCGGGCGCAGGCAATGGCGTATTAACGGGCGTATTAACGGCTGGTGCTCGGTACAGCGTGTACCACGCGGCCAGCGCGCAGGCGGTCGCCAGCGAGAAGTGCAGCCATGAGTACATGCCATGGGATCCGTCGGGTTTGAAGATCACCATGACCCAGGTCGAGAGCCCGGCGATCGCCGCGATCGCCCGCCGCGACTGGGCCAGCGGGGCCGCCACCGCCAGCGGCCAGGAGTAGTACCACGGCAGTGCGGCGGGGACGAAGAGCACCACGATCACCATCGACCACGCGATGCCGGTCAGCGCCGCGCGGTCATCGCGCCGGAACCGCCACCACAACAGTGGCAGCGACACCGCGATGATCATGATTCCGATGAGCCGGGTCACCCGCAGCAGCGCGTAGAAGTCGACGTGGAACAACGGGCTGGCCAGCGCGTGGATCAGGTTTGCGGCCGCGGTCGGCAGGGTGAGCCAGTTGATGATCTTCACCGAACCGCCCAGCGCGGTCAGCCACCCCAGGCCGACGCCGGCCACGCTGGACGTCACGGCGAACACCACCACGAAGATCACCAGACTCGACGCCGTGGCGACCAGGAAGGCCTGCACAGGCCGGTATCCCCGTCGCTCACGCAGATGGCGCATCCACACCCAGACCAGAAACGGCAACGCGATCCCGGCGGTGGCCTTGACCGCGATCCCGAGGGTCAACACGGTGATACCTGCGACATTGCGGCCACTGAAGGTGAGCGCGATGCCGGCGGTCATCAAACCCACCATCAGCATCTCGTTGTGCACCCCGCCCATCAGATGGATGAGCACCAGCGGGTTGAGCACGCAGATCCACAGGGCCGTTGCGCCGTCGGCGCCGAGATGCCGCGCCAGGCGCGGGGTGGCCCAGATCAGCAGCGCCAGCCCCGGCAGCATGCACAAGCGCAACAGCATGGTGCCGGCGATCACGTGATTGCCGATCACCATTGTGACCAGCTTGGCAACCAGAATGAACACCGGGCCGTAGGGTGCGGTCGTGATTGTCCAGATCGGACTTACGTTGTCCAGCAACGTATTCGGGTTGGCCACCGGACCGACCGCATAGGGGTCGAAGCCGTCGCGCAGTAGAGCGCCCTGGGCCAGATACGAGTAGGTGTCGCGACTGAAGACGGGTACCGACAGCAGTAGCGGCCCCAGCCAGAAAGCGGTCGTGGCCCGCATCGTGTACTCGGTGGCGTCACCGGCGAGGACGCGTCGGCCCAGTCGCAGCCAGGCGATCAGCATCAGACCGACGCCGGTCCACAACAGGATCGACGACAGCACCAACCCGTGGCCGAACCGCATCCAGGACAGGTGCAGCGCTTCCAGTAGGGGGTCGTGTGGCTTTGTGCTGCCCGCGCCCAGCCCGCCGACGGTGATCAGCGCCGAGCCCAGGAAGCCGAGCTTCGCGGGCCCGGCCTCCGGGGCGGTCGCGAACTCACGTAACCGTGAAAGATGTTGGATGACATATTCTTTCACGGTCACCGAGTCGGCTTCGGAAGCGTGTGTGGGGGTGGTCATCAGTTCACGAGGACCGATTGGTGGCCAGCGCGGCCATTTCGGACAGCCCGGCCTTGGCCGCAGCGTTGATCGGTGCGGCCGCCAGGGTAGCCAGCGCCCGTCGGGTGAGCGCGGCGATACGATCTTCCGCTGCGGCCAGCGCGCCCACCGACTTGATGACGCCGCGCAGCTGACGCACCTGCGCGTCGGTCAACCGGTTGCCGATCGAGGTCCGTAACAGCTTGGCCGCCACGGGATCCGACTTGTCCGCCAGCTCCATCGCCTCGGCGACCAACACGGTGCGCTTGCCGGATCTCAGGTCGTCGCCGGACGGTTTTCCCGTCACCGCCGGGTCCCCGAAGACGCCGAGCACGTCGTCACGGAGTTGGAACGCCACGCCGAGGTCGTTCCCGAACTCGCTGAAGATCTCCTGGACGTCGGGTCGGTCGGCGGCGGCGGCCGCCCCCAGCTGTAGCGGCCGTGTCACCGTGTAGCAGGCGGTCTTGAAGGTGGCGACGGACATCGCCGAAGCGATCGACTCGGCGCCGCTGGCTTCGGCGACGATGTCGAGGTATTGCCCGCCCAGCACCTCGGTGCGGATGTCGGCCCAGACCCGCCGGACTCGGCGCTGGGCGTCGGGTGGTAGATCCGCGCGGTAGACGATGTCATCGGCCCACGCCTGCGCCAGGTCGCCGGCCAGGATCGCCGCCGAGATCCCGAACTGATCCGGCGAGCCGCGCCAATTCCGTTCGCGGTGCAGCGCCGCGAAGTGCTTGTGGGCCGTGGGCTTACCGCGGCGGGTTGACGACTCGTCGATGACGTCGTCGTGTACCAGTGCGAACGCGTGCAGCAGTTCCAGCGCGGAAAACAGCAGCAGCACACCAGGATCGGGGTCCTGGGTTGCCACGGCCCGCCAGCCCCAGTAGGCGAAGGCCGGCCGCAGCCGCTTGCCGCCGCCGAGCACGAAATCTTCCAGGCCCGCGATCAAAACGCCGAAACCGCCGTCTCCCGGCCCGCCTTCAGAACCAGCTATGTAGGCGGCCTCGTCGCGACGGTCGTGCAAGTACTGCCGAAGTTGGTCGGTGACGGCGCCGGCCAACTCGACGGTTGCCGCTGCTTGCACGCTCAGCGCGGCGCCCCTTTCTGCTCGGTCTGGCCGCCGTGTTTGGCAGGCCCGACCAGTGTATTCGGCGCGACGCCCAGAGCCGCTTCGATGTGACTTGGGTGCTTAGACAGGCTCAACTATCTCGCCCCTATGCTGTCGAGGTGCCCAACCTCAACACCATCGCGCTCGAGCTGGTGCCACCCAACGTCGATGACGGCCGCGAGCGGGCACTCGAAGATGCGCGCAAGGTGGTGCAGTACGCGGGTGAATATGGTCTCGACGGCCGGATTCGGCACGTGATGATCCCGGGGATGATCGCCGAGGATGACGACCGGCCCGTCCCCATGAAGCCGAAGCTGGACGTGCTGGACTTCTGGTCGATCATCAAACCGGAGTTGCCCGGGCTCAACGGCTTGTGCACCCAGGTCACCGCGTTCATGGATGAGTCATCGCTGCGCGGGCGGCTCACCGAGCTTTGCGACGCCGGGATGGAGGGCGTGGTTTTCGTCGGCGTGCCGCGCACGATGAACGACGGTGAGGGCTCCGGCGTCGCGCCGACCGACGCCTTGTCGATCTACCGCCAGCTGGTACCCAACCGCGGCGTGATCCTGATCCCCACCCGGGACGGCGAACAGGGCCGGCTGAATTTCAAGTGCAATCAAGGCGCGACTTACGGCATGACCCAGTTGTTGTATTCCGATGCAATCGTGGATTTTCTGGCGGAGTTCGCCAAGAACACTGATCATCGCCCCGAAGTGCTGCTGTCGTTCGGGTTCGTACCGAAGGTCGAGACCCGCGTCGGCCTGATCAACTGGCTGATCCAGGATCCGGGAAACGCCGCGGTGGCCGATGAGCAGGCGTTCGTAAGAAGGCTGGCCGCCAGCGAACCGGCTCAGAAGCGTCAGCTCATGGTCGATCTGTACAAGCGGGTGATCGACGGCGTCGTCGACCTCGGCTTTCCGTTGAGCATTCATTTCGAGGCGACGTACGGCGTTTCCGGACCGGCCTTTGCGACCTTCGCCGAGATGCTTGCCTACTGGTCACCCGAGGCTCGGACCTAGCTGGGCCCTGATATGTAGTTGGTTTGGTCAAGTGGGCAGGGGGAAGCGGGTGCCATGACCGTCGTCGTGGCACCCGCTTCCGTTGACCGAACTGACCAGGGGTGGCGAGCGTGTCGATGTTGCCGACGCGGG
>NZ_JBKQQD010000295.1:0-3133 GCF_052144515.1 Mycobacterium sp.
CTGCACGGTCGGCCCCCTCACGCACGCCCCCTTCGACAGAGTAGGCCCGGTCACCCCTTCAGCGGAATGATTTCGATGGGCCGTCGCCGGCTACTTGTCCGCACCGGCGAAGCCTGACCAAACCGCGTGATCGGCCCGGCCATGGTCCTCTACCGGATGCCGCCCGACCATCTCCATCCCGCAGCGACTGGAGGCGGCTCGCATTGGCAGCACAGCTAGTCGGCCCGTCGGCACGGGGGGTGGGTAGACCCCCCTGGCACCCCCCGGCGGCACATGGCCGACACAGGGCATGGGGATCCACGCACGTAGGAACGCTGATTTGGGGCCGCCCCGCGATAGGCTGCGGGTGTGGCGAAGTCGTCGGAAGCGCGGCGTATTCTGCGTGACCTGAATAAACAGTTGGCCGCGGCGTCGGAGCGGTCGGGCCGGAAGTTGTCGTGGACCGCGCAGGAGACCGCGGTGATCGCCTAGATTTCGTCGATTCTGGACCGGAAAGCCGAGTTTCTGGAGCTTTACGACGCCGCCGAGGACGTCAAGGCAAAGCTGAAGCTGTCGGCCGAGGTGCGGCTGCTCGAGCAGGCGGCCGCCCGGCTGATCAAGGGGATCGAGACGGAGTTGCCGCAGCCGGCGTCCCTGCAGACGATCAAGGCGCGCCGGGCCGCGCAGGCTCGTTGGGATCGGTCGAATGCCGCAGGCTGACGACGACGACGTCGCCACCGAGGGGGGCTATCGACTGCCGGCGGGGGGCTACGTCAGGCTGCTGCGCGGGCAGTGCGAGATGCGCGCCACGATCGCGCACGTCGACCCGTACGCCGTCCTGAGGGATGACTGGGACCCGGCCCAGCACGCCGAGGCCAAGAAGCTGGCCGCCGACGTGGCCGAGGAGATGTTCGCCGAGAAGCTGGGGGAGCCGATCGCCGTCGCGCAGTGGCAGGCCCGCGGCCGCCCGGTGCCCGGGATGCCGCCGTGGTTGACCGCCTCAGCGGAGCACGGCGGCGCGACCCAGGTGCGCGTCTACCCCGATGATGTGTGTGAACCGGCGGCATTTCGTGGTGAGCGTTTGCCGAACGGGGTGGGGTTTGAACAAATCCGTGTCGAACCTTGGCATCGACCGCCGATTCAACGCGGCAGGGCTACCGACCGCTGACGCGCTGGGGCTGTGCGGGCCGTGGGCGCCGGACCGGTACTCGTCGGCGGTGCCCTGGGGCCGGGCAGCTCCGTAAGCTTCTCGGCATGCTCGAAGGGCCACCCCGTCAGGCCGTGGTCATCCGATTCACGCCGGTGAAAGCGGAGTTCGTCTTGAGCGGGCCAAGAAAGATGCCCGCCGACCAGAGGGGAAGGGCCACCACACCGCTTCGGTATGGGCGGATGTCGAGCACGCCGGTGAGACGCGTGACGATCTCATCGACCGCCTACTGGAGCTGACCGAGCTGCACGGACTCATCGCAGAGAAAAACCCCAGGTACTGGCTGTGCACGTCAGCGGGGGAACTATACGACCTGAATTTCAAGTTTGAGAAGGACGGGTACCCCGGGGAACCAGACGAGCATTACTCTGTGATTCTCGGCAATCCGCCAGACTTGGCCGACGCTGAACGGTTCCTGAGCGTTTTCCGGAGGGAAGAGAGGTGACGACATGGAGACCGAGATCATGATCGACCCGAATGTTCGGGTCGCAGGGAATGAGACATTCTCGGGCTTCGAGGACGTCCGTGGACCTATGCCGGTGGCGGGTCAGCACGTCGTGGTGCGCGAGCCTGAGGGCGATCTCATCGGCGCGGGTGTGGTTACCCGGCTCGACCAAGCTGCACGTCTGATTTACATCGCAGTCGACTGGCCAAGCCTTGTGCCCAACGTTCCGCCGAGACCGGACGAGCTGCTGCCCTATACGGACGCCTCATACGCCGTCGCTGAAACAGAGACCCAGTGTTACGTCGTCGGAGGTGGATTCGTCCGTACCCCCGGTAGCGTGCTGACCGGAGTGTGAGCGAGGCCGCCGAATCCGCACACGTCAGGATCATTCTTGCTGACTATGCGGCCGCCGACGACAAGGGCAAGCTCAACATTGTCGGGGGCGGGATCTCGATCGTCGGGATCAACCCACAGACTCAGGCCACCCCTGCAATTTCAGTCGTCGCGACTGTCTCCTTCGCCCCGGCGTTCATCGGTGAGAGTCCGGCAATCGAGTTGCAGCTCGAAGACGAGCATGGCGAGATTTTCGTCATGCCAGGTGATCCCCCGCAGAGGTTGCGTGCCGGTGTTTCCAGCGAAGTGAAATCATCAGGTGTAGCCGGACTTACGGTGCCGGGCAACGCTGTTCGGCCTAAGAGCCAGATCGTCATGCAGTTCATGAGTGGTTTGCCGCTGAAACCCGGTCACACGTACAGGTGGCGAGTGAAGGTCGACCATGTGACGCGAGACGACTGGACTGAATCGCTGTACGTTCCGACGGTAGCCATCGGGCCGACACTCGGTTGACCGAACCGGCACAGGTCTTTCAGCCGTCTGCCTCCAACACCCGCGCGGCGCGATGCAGCGCCAGGCCTATGGCCATCCTGTCGTCAAGGTCGCTGCGCCGGTCGAGTTGCACCTCGATCGCCCTGTCGGTGATCGCGGCGACCGCGTCAGCCAGCTCCCAGTCGCAGCGGATCACCTCGAGCGCGACGACTTCAGCCACCCGGTGGGCGTCCGCCGGCGACAGGTCGTCGAAGACATGGGCGCCGGCCAGCACCGCGGCCAGCCCCTCGAGGGCGGCGGCCAAGGCGGTGCCGGTGATGCCGAGCAGCGCGGGTAGCTCGTCGGTGAGGAACGCCACCGCGGGGTTGCTGGTGGTCTGGGGGACAGACGTCATCAGCCCATTGTTTCAGCCAGCTAACTGCCCCGTGAGCACGCCGTGAGCACAAATGTGACCCAAATCGGCATGATGCGACTTGAATTACCATCATGTGTTTTCGCAGCTAAGAACATGATTCAGGCCCCCGACCAGGATCGCTGAACCGCCGGAAATACAGTTCAATCCTGACAGGGGGCTCCCCCTCACAGCGGAATATCCGCTGGTAGAGCCGTTTTTACGTCGCATGTCCGCGTCTTTACGTCCGCCGTGCCCACATTTCTGCCCAACCGACAGCACGCCA
>NZ_JBKQQD010000296.1:0-22635 GCF_052144515.1 Mycobacterium sp.
CGGCGGCAACGGGGGCGACCCCGGCGCCGGCGGCACCGCCGGCGGCAGCGGCGGCAACGGCGGCAACGGCGGCGCGGGCGGCCAGGGCAGTAGCGGTGGCGCGGGCATCGACAGCGTCGGCGGCGGCGGAGGCAACGGCGGCAGCGGTGGCGCCGGCGGCAGCCCCGGCAACAGCGCCAGCAAACAAGTCGCCGCGGCCAATGATGTGTTCTACGGCAGCGGCGGCAACGGCGGCGCCGGCGGGAGCGGCGGTGCCGGCGGCACCGGCGGCAACGGCGCGCCCGGCGACAACCCCGGCTTTGCCGGCGGCACCGGCGGCGCCGGCGGCCAAGGCGGTCAAGGCGGCGCGGCCAACCAACCCGCATCGAACCACGGCCTGTTCGGATCCAACGGCAACGGTGGTCCGGGCGGCACCGGCGGCGCAGGCGGCAATGGCGGCAACGGCGGCACCGGCGCCAGCACCGTCGGTGGCACCGGTGGCGATGGCGGCGATGGCGGGGCGGCCGGCGCGGGTGGCGCGCCCGGCAACGGCTACGACTCCGCGCCCGGGAGCGAAGCGCTGCCCGTCGGCACCGGCGGCACGGGCGGCAACGGCGGAGCCGCCGGCTCGGGCGGCAACGGCGGGCAAGGCGCCAATGGCTTCAACGGCGGGGCCGGCGGCAACGGCGGACAAGGCGCCAACGGCGGCGCGGGCGGCGACGGCAGCGGCAACGCCAACGTCCAGGGCAACAATGGCGGAGACGGCGGCGCCGGCGGCACCGGGGGCAGCGGCGGCATCGGCGGCACGGGCGGAGCCAACGCTGACGGCGGCACCGGCGGCAACGGGGGCCAGGGCGGCAACGGGGCTAACGCCGGCAACGGCGGCACCGCTCAATACACCGGCCAAGGCAGTTACGGCGGCGAAGGCGGTACCGGCGGCGCCGGCGCCAACGCCGGCACCGGCGGTACCGGCGGGGCTGCTGGCGCCGGCGGAATCCACGGCGCGAGCGGCACCGGCGCCAACGGTGGCAACGGCGGCACCGGTGGCAACAGCGGCAGCGGCGGCCCAGACGGCACGTTCGGCACCAACGGCGCCGGCGGCACCGGCGGGGCCGGCACTCACTCCGGCGGCAACAGCGGCAGCACCGGCACCAACGGCGCCACGGGCGGCACGGGCGGCAGCACTTTGACGAACGCAAGCGTCCCGCTGCAGATGAAGAATGTGACTAATCCGGTGGTCTACATTTCGGTCAACGGCGGACCGATGGAGCCCGTGGAGCTTGATACCGGATCGACTGGCCTTGTTATCGAAAGCCAATACGTCCCAACACAGAACCTCGGCACCGCCGTCGGGTCGGGTTCGGCCGGTTACGCCGGGGGGCTGAACTACAACTACACGACGTATTCAACGACGGTGAATTTCGGAAACGGAATCGTCACCCAGCCGACCGGGGTTAACGTCGTCAGCGGGTCAGCGGTGGACAACTATTTCGCTTCCTACGGCATCGTTGGCGTATTGGGCATCGGGCCGAACAACGGGTACCCGGGCACCAGCACGGTGGTCACGGCGTTGCCCGGCCTCCTCAATAACGGCGTGCTCATCAACGAATCCCAGGGCGTGCTGGAGTTCGGCACCAACCCGCTGCCCGCCGGAGTCTCGGTTACCGGAGCACCGATTACCACCGTGGACGTCCAGGTTGATAACGGGACTGTCCAAACCGTTCCCGTGATGTTCGATTCCGGTGGTGTGTATGGAACCATCCCGTCATCGGTGCTCGGGACCGGTCAGACCACCGGATACGTGCCAGCGGGAACAACCATTTCGGTCTACACCCCCGACGGTCAGACGCTGCTGTACTCGTACACGACGACCGGGACCAACGCCCTGTATGTCACCTCAGGCGGCACGATGGAAACTGGGTACGAGCCGTTCGCGCAGCAACCGGTGTACATCGGTTACAGCCCCAGCGGTGTCGGGACGATGATCTTTGATACCTGACGTACAGGTTTGTGCTGCAACATATTACAGACACCACAACGACCTCGCTCCATTCAGTCGTGCGCCTCGATCACCGTGTAGACATCCTCGGCGTAGCGAGCTCTGATGGTTTTCTTGTCGTACTTGCCCACGCTGGTACGGGGAATTTCGTCGGCAAATGTCCATCGTTCAGGCAGCCACCACCGAACGACCTTGTCCGAGAGAAACTTTCGGAGCTCGGCCGGGGTGATCGACGCGCCTTCGTTGACGACGACGACGGCCAGTGGCCGTTCCTGCCAGCGCTCGTCGGCGACCCCCACCACCGCGGCCTCGTGCACGTCTGGGTGCCCGACCAGGCAGTTCTCCAGCTCAACGGATGAGATCCATTCCCCGCCGGACTTGATGACGTCTTTGGCGCGGTCGGTCAGCGTGATGAAGCCCCGCTCGTCGATGCGGCCGACGTCACCGGTGCGCAACCACCCGGACTCGAACTTGGACGCGTCACGTCCGCGGTAATACGAGCCGGTGATCCACGGGCCGCGAACCTCCACCTCACCAACCGCTTTGCCGTCACTGGGCAGCACCTTGCCGTGGTCGTTGACGATGCGGGCTTCCACACCGCACAGCGGTCGTCCCGCGGTGCCGCGGAACGCCCACTGCTGCTCCTCCGGGGTTCCTCGCGGTGGCCACGCCATGGTGGCCAGCGGCGACGTCTCGGTCATCCCCCACAGCTGCCGGATCTGGACGCCGTGTCGCTCTTCGAAGATCCGCATCAGCGAGACTGGAACGGCCGAGCCGCCGCAGACCACCAGCCGCAACGACGAGATGTCGTGCTCCGGGTCTTTTTCCAGGCGATGCATGACGTCGTTCCAGATGGTCGGCACCGCGCCGGCGACGGTAGGCCGTTGCGTTTCGATCATGTCGATCACCGACCGAGGGTCAAGGTGGCGATCGGGTAAGACCAAGTCGGCGCCTGCCATCAGCGCCGCGTACGGCATCCCCCACGCGTTGGCGTGAAACATCGGCACGATCGGCAGCACGCTGTCACTGGACCCCAGGGCCATGGCGTTGCCCGAGCAGGCCGCCATGGTGTGCAAGTAGCTCGAACGGTGGCTGTAGACAACACCTTTCGGGTGGCCGGTGGTGCCGCTGGTGTAGCACATCGCGGCCGCCGAGTTCTCGTCGATCTGGGGCCAGTCGAACTCGATCGGCTGGCCGTCGATCGCTTCGGCGTAGCGCAGCACGGTCTTGCCCGAGTCCTGCAGCGGCGAAAGATCTCCCTCCCCTACCGCGATCACCGTGTGCACGGTGTCGAGGCTGGGCAGGATCGGCCCCAGCAAGTTGGCCAGCGATATGTCGACCAGGACGACCCGGTCTTCGGCCTCGTTGGCGGCATAGGCGATCTGCTCCGGGAAGAGCCGGATGTTGAGGGTGTGCAGGACCGCGCCCATCGACGGCACCGCCAAATACGCCGTCAAGTGCTCGGCGTTGTTCCACATGAACGTGCCGACTCGTTGGTCCCCGGTGATGTCGATCTCGCGCAGCACATTCGCCAACCGGGCGGCGTCTCGACCCACTTCGCCGTAGCTGATCTGCCGGTAGCCGTCACCGGTCGCGGTGGTGGCCGTGCGTGCCCCATGGATGCCGCAGGCGTGCCGCATTATCGCGGCGATCGTCAACGGAAAGTCCTGCATCGTGCTGTCCATCGATGTACCGCCTTACGGGTTCCGGCGCAGCACCGCCTCATGTCCGGTCGGGCGAATGCTATCCCCGCGCGGAACAATGAGAAACGGGTTCCCCGAGAACAGGGGCTACGAACGCCCGGCCAGGCGTACTAGAGGGCTTACTAAAGGGCCAAGGCCGGCTCGTATTGCAACAGCTCGGGCATGACCCATTCGGCCGAGGCGTGGCTGCGGTGCGCCGCACCCTCGATGGCTAACGGAGCGGTCGAGGCAACAGGTGTCACGATGACCGCGCCCGAGTAGTCGGCGACGTACAGGCGCTTTCCGTCCGGGCTTTCGACCACGCACGACGGCTGCTCCGTTACTGCGACGGTGCCTATGACGTCCTGGGTAAGCGTGCACAGCACCGTGATGCCGTCGTCGCTGACCAAGTAGGCGCGATCGCCGTCGCGGCTGATCGTGCAGCCGGTCAGGTTGCCGCTGATCTCGCCGAGCTTGCGCGTGCTGGTGATCTTGTTGGTCCGGGTGTCGACAACGTCGACCACCGCCCCCACCTCGGGGCAGCAACTGGCCACATAGGCGACGGCACCGTCGGGGCTGACCGCGACGTCGCGGACGGCCAGACCGATCTCCACGACACCCGTGACACTCAAGCCTGTGTTGCCAGAACGGGCGGGCTCTTTGCGGGGCCAGCGCGCGCGTCCCGATGAACGGTCGTCGGACGGTGCACCGAGCACGACGAGCCTCCCGCCGGCGGGCCCGTTGGTGCCGACGTACACGCGGCCCCCGTCCGGGCTGGTGCGCACGCACTGGGTGATAGTGCCGGGTCCCGCCATATCGATCACCTCGACCCGGCCCGTGGTGGTGTCCAGGACGGCGACGTCGGCACTGCCGGTGCCATTGCGGCTGGCGTAGACGTACCTTCCTTCGGGACTCACCACCAGGTCGCTCACGCTGAGCGCCAGCGGATGGGTCGCCACAACCGTGTTGGTGGACACGTCGATGACCTCGATCGCGTCGTACGCCCTGGACACGCTGCTCACGTACACCCGGTTCGGTGCCAAGCTTTCAGGGCCTTTCGGCCCAGCTGCGGCGATCGCGAACGGTTCCTGCACGCCCGAGACGGTCTCCACGACCCGGCAGCTGTCGGTGTCGATGATCGAGACACTGTCGCCGCCGTAGTTGGTGACCATCAGCCGGCTGCCATCGGGGCTGGCCACGATGCCACTGATCGGACCACTATCCACGGAAATCTCGCAGACGATCGGGCCCTTCTTCACGTCTTTGTCTCTGTCCGGGCTCACGCTGGCACCGCCTTTGCTGTGTTCGTCGGACCACCGGGCCACCATCGTCGCGAGAATTCCGCGACACCGGCGCCCTGGGATTAAGCGGATTTCAGCACCGAAAGGCGCTGCGCTTGCTTGTTAGTGAAGTTTAGCGGTGGAATTCTGGCCAAAAGAATTCAAATTCGGCACTGTTACCCAGGTCACGGCAAGTCTGGGACTTGCGAGCAGGTTGCGATTATCGAAACGCCTCGACAGCAAGCATAAATCGGGCGACTACCAGGCTTTTCGGCCGTGTCGCTAATGCCCTGTCCGCGTTCTGAACAGGTGTCCAGATAAGAAGATATTAAAATTACCGAAAATTCGAGTGAGATATCACACTGCATCGCCCCCGCGCGCGTTCGCGCCTGGGCCGCAAAAAGGTTTTTCGACGTTAGAGCGCGTCAGAGAGCGTCATGGTCGCGTTCCCCGGTTCGGATACGGACCAGACCTTCCACCGGAGTTACCCAGACCTTGCCGTCGCCGATCTTCCCGGTGCGGGCAACTCCGACGATGGCATCGACGACTCGCTGGACGTACTCGTCGTCGACCACCACGTCGACCCGGACCTTCGGCACGAAGTCAACCGCGTACTCGGCCCCGCGGTAGACCTCGGTGTGCCCGCGTTGCCGGCCGTACCCCTGGACTTCGGTGACGGTCAGGCCGAGCACACCGGCGTTTTCAATGGCATGTCTGACGTCGTCGAGTGTGAACGGCTTGACGATCGCGGTGATCAGCTTCATGCCGTCATCCCTCTTTCGACTCGGCCTGCTTGGACGACGACACCAACGCCTCGACCCGGCGGCCCATGACGAGCGTGTCGTCGGGGTAGGCCTCTTCGTCGTGCACGCCCACGTCGCCACTTTCCAGGACGTCGTCGGGCAACCGCAACTTCATAAACAGGCCAAGGACTTTCAGGATGACGAACGTAACGAAGGCGTCCCAGACGATGACCGTGGCGGCCGCGCCCAGCTGGATGAGTATCTGTTTGGGATGGTGCCCGTACAGCCAACCGGCGGTGGTCACGTCGGACCCGGTGCTGCCGCCCAGGTATTCGACGATGTGCGGGTCCGCCAGCACCCCGACGAGCAACCCGCCCGCCAGACCCGCCACGCCGTGAGTGTGGAACACACCCAGGGTGTCGTCGACCTTTCGGAACAGCCGCGTGGTGCCGAGCCAGTTCCAGGACATCCAGACCAGGGACGAGGCGACGACACCGATGATGATCGCGCCGAAGCTGTTCACAAAGCCCGCCGCCGGGGTGATCGCGACCAGCCCCGTGATCATGCCGTTGACGGCGCCGAGGAATGTCGGCTTGCGCTGCTTGCTCACGAAGAGGTCCCAGATCACCCAGGTGAGCAACGCGGTGGCGGTGGCGAGGTTGGTGTTGAGCACCGCCAGCGACGCGTCGGCACCCGAGAAGTACGGGTCACCGCCGTTGAACCCGTTCCAGCCCAACCACAGGATGCCGGCACCGACCGCCGCAAGGGGCAGGTTGTTGGGCACCGCGCGCTCCCGGTCCCGTGCCAGCCGCGGACCGATCACAGCGGCTGCGACGAATCCGGTTGTCCCGGCCGCCAGGTGGATCACGTAGCCACCGCTGTAGTCCAGCGCACCCGCCTCTGCCCACCAGCCGCCGCCCCACAACAGGAAGGCGTTGACCGAGTAGGCGAACGTCGACCACAGCGGCACGAAGATCAGCCACACCTTGAAGCTCATCCGGCCGACCACGCTGCCGAGGAACAGCAGCGGGGTGATCGCGGCGAACACGAACTGGAAGTAGGCCAGCGTGGTCTCCGAGAAACGGAAGGACGGCATAAGGCCGTCCAACTTCGGTATCCAGGCTATCTGCTGGTTGTTGCTGCTCAGGATCGTGTGGGGTATTCCGACAAAGGACCTCAGGACGGGGATGCCCTTGAAGAGCTTGACAGGCTCGCCGAAGCCCATCTTGAAGCCCCAGAGCACCCACACGACCAGCACCAGGGAAAACCCGGTGAAGGCCATCAGCATCGTGTTGACGGCCCATTTCTTCTGGACAATTCCGCCGTACAGCACGGCGATGCCCGGAATGCTCATCAGGCCGACCAGAGTCGCCGCCACCAACTGCCAGGCGTTGTCTCCGGGATTTAGCCAATCGGGATAGGGCACCATGTTCAGACACACCCCTAATTCGTCGAGCCAACGGGCCTATTGGAATCAGCTGCGGTGCCTACTATTCAAGCCGTAGACGGGTGGAAGCCTCTAATTGGAATGTTTCGGATGTGTGTTCAGTCGTTTAAATATTGATTTCAGTGTGCGGTCGACGTGTGTTGCATGTGAGCGCAGTCAGGACGAAGTGCGCCAAAGCCGGTGCGGCCGAAGGTGAAACCTTTTCGGGCCGCCGCAACGTCTACATGGAACATGATCACAAAAATACTGGTCGGCGCTGCTATCGCTGTCTGCGCTTGTGTTTGGGCCCCGGCGCCGGCCGGCGCCGAACCGAACCCAATCGGCGCGCTGAGCTGCGGCTGCCAAGAATCGACCGGGGCCGACAGCGCGAGGGACGAGATCGATCGCGGGATCCGCGACGGTCTGCGCGCCTCGCCGCCTGGGCTACCGGCGGCCTAGCTGAAGTGAGTGTGGGGTCGCGGCAGGGCGGCACCCTCCACGATGATGTCGAGCTTTTCGTTGTAGAACGCCACCAGGCCTGCGATCGGCGCGACGGCGGGGAGTGGGTAGTGGTATGTCCACGCCAGGTCGGGATGCACGGTGTCGCCCACCCGCACCGACCAGTACCCCGACGTCGTTCCCTTGTACGGGCACAGCGTCTGCGTCGAGCTGGGTTCCAGATGCTCGAAGGCGACATCGGTCTGATCAATGTAATACCTTGTGGGCAAACCAGTTTCGAAGAGCAGAACCGGAGAGCGGGTGTCGGCGAGGACAATGCCATCCGGGCCGTCCAGTTCTACCCGTACGCGGCGGTGCGAACGCAGCGCGTCGACCCGCACATACGGATTGCGGGGATGGCCGTAAATCGGCTCGTCCTCCTCGAACCAACTCAAGGCACCCCAGTCGAAGCGCACAGTGCCCGCCACCGGGCTGTCAGTGTCGGCGTCGAACACCCGCGCGGCCGACTGATGGGTCTGCCCGGCGCCGACCAGCGAGTGCAACCGTGACGCACCCAACTGGACCTTTTGCGGATGGTCTTCGTCGCGCAGGAATTCCGCGCCGACATCCGACAGCGGAATGTAGTACTGCGGGTAGTAGGGCACCTCCCAGACATAACGCGCCGCGATGGTATCGAAAACCAGCTCGTGGCCGAGATAGCCGCGGACCCGACGCGGCGCGGGCTCGATTCTTCCTCGGGTGGCGGCCATTTGGGGGTAGTCAGGGTCTCTGGTGGTCATCGGTCACCTACTGGTTCTTGGAGGCCAGGCCGACCGGCGCATGGGCGATCGCCCTGTGGATGGCGTCAGCCAGTGCCAGCGCGCTCTCCTCGGTGAGTTCGAGCGCAACCCTCGCCGACGGGCCCAGCTGCGGGTTGATCACGTCGATGTTGACCGTGTGTCCGTAGGGCGCATGGACGGGATGGTCGACGTACACCGTCGCGCGGTCGGCGCCGAACCAGCCCGTCGCGCCCTTGCCGCTGCCGTCGATCGCGACGTGTTCGGTGAGATAAGTGCACATGGCTTGGGACACCTAGCCTTTCAGGTGGGTGGCGAAGAACTCGTCGATGCGCTGCCAGCCGTCCACCGCCGCTTCCGGGCTGTACGCCGGCCGGTCGACGGAGAAGAAAGCATGGCCCGCGCCCTCATAGGACTGGAATTGGTGAGTCTTGTCGAGTTTGGTCAGCTCGGCGTCCAACGTGGCCACCGCTGGGGGTGCCGGGAATCGGTCCTCGACCCCGAACAGGCCCAGCAGCGGGCAGCTCAGGTTGGGCGCGAGGTCCAGGATCGGTTTCATCGCCTTGGGCATGCCTTCCGGTGGATCCTCGACGATGAACGCGCCGTAACAGTCCACCGCGGCGTCGAACTGCAGCGAGCACGCCGCCAGGTACGCGTGCCGTCCGCCCGAGCAGTGCCCGATGACACCGAACTTTCCGTTGGCGCCGGCCAATCCGCGCAGGTGCTCCACCGCGCCGGCGACATCGCCGACCAATCGCTGATCGGGCACCCCTCCGGCGGCCCGCACCGCGGCGGCGGCGTCATCGGGCGCGGCGCCCGGGGCCTCGCGTGAATACAGGTTCGGCGCCACCACGTGATAGCCGGTGACGGCGAGCCGCCGGACGAACTCTTTGGTCTCCCGGTCATAGCCGGGCATGTGGTGGATCCAGACGACTCCGCCCCGTGCTGCCTCGGCGAGCGGCATGCCCCGGTAGGCCTCGATTTCGTCGCCGTCGTGGCCGGTGATGGTGATCGTCTCTGCGCGGATGGCATCCGGGCTGGGCGCGTTGATGGCGAAGCTCCTTTTTGGCTGCAAAGATGCGGAGCGTAAGCGGCTCGTGGGATCGCCCCGCCCCAACCAACCTATCCGAACCGCCTGCGCGCGGACCGGGCCGATCGCCGAATGAGCGGGCCGGGCGTCACACGGTTCAGCCGACTTTGATCGGCACCGTCACCGATTCGGTCTTCGCGGGCAACAGGGTCGTATCGACTTTCAGAATCTCGCCACTGTCCTGAGTGCCGTTGGGCAGGATCTTGGGCTTGAGCTGGAACGGTGGGGCGCTAGAAGCCAATCCGGCCAGCCCGAAATCGCTGTCGTTGGCGATCATCAACGTCTTACCGCCGTCCGGGGTGAGCAGGCCTTCGATCTTGTCGTGTGCGAAGAAATCACCGTCGGCGGAAAGCGAACGCAGAAGGTAGCTGAGATCGAGCTTGAGGGACTTCGTGGTGACAGTGATCCCGGCGGCCTTGAGTTTGTCGGCGGCCGCCGCGTCGGTACTGATGCCGAGAAACGTCTCGATCGGAACGCCGTTGAGGAGCAGGCCGCCGGCGTCGGCCTGATAGACGGCGCCCCGCACGGTCGAGTGGGGGCCGACATCGGTGGCCCCGCTGATGTCGGCCACGTAGATCTTCTTGTTGCCGTTGGGCTGTGGCTCGCCGTTATGCTCGTCGACCAGAAACGTCGTGTTGCTCACCGCCGCGATTTCTGACACCGCTACCTTCGTCTGCTGGGGATTGGCCAGTGGATACAAGTACTCGTGCACATCGCCGCGGTTGGCGAGGTTGACGGTCACGATGCGGGTCATCGGGACGGACTTGGCCGAGCCGACCAGGCCGGGCGTCTGCAGCCCAGATTGCATCATGCCCACCAACGTTGAGCCATCGGGGGTGATCGTAAGCCCTTCCATCCCCTGATTGGGTTGGCGCAACGAGAGCTCTTTGGGCAGGGCCCCACCGAACGGCGAAAGACGTTCCAGCTCTTGGCCATTGGCGTCGAAGTGGACGATGAACGGGCCGTACTCGTCGGACACCCAGAATGTACCGTCGGCCATGGCAACTATGCCTTCACCGTCCAGGCCGTGATCGGAAGGCGCCAGTGGCGTGCCGTTGAGGTCCACCAGTCTCTCGCCCGTGGACACCTGGGGGTCGATGAGCCCGACCAAGGGCGCACCGTCACGTCCTTTCAATGTGATGATCTGTTCCACTGATGCCACACCATCGGCGAGTTTGAGCTTGGCGATCTGTGGATGGAAATCGGGTACGGGAAGCACTCTTTCGTCGGGGGTACGCCCTTCGACATTGGGGCCACGGTCGCTGAGGCCGTAGATCTCGTCGGACTTTCCCGGCACTTGAGCGATCGCGGACCCATGCGCGTTGGGCTGTATCGCGACATCGCCGACGATGATCCGCGGCGTCTCGTCCTCGGCGTAGAGCCGCACCGAGTTGCTGACGGTGACGGGGAGGTTATCAGTCCCGCCGAAGCCGGCGTCCGGCGTGTAAATCATTGCCCCATAAGCGCCGTATGCGATGCTGCCGTGCGCGGGCTTGCCGAACGCCACCGGCGTCACGCCGTTGGTGGCGGCTAACAGCTGGCCCGGGGAGATGGTCAGGGCCTTCCCGGGCGGCGTGCTCAGGTTCCCGTCGCCGGGTTTCGCGGGCTCGATGGTGGACGTTCCCGACGAGCAGGCCGCCACCGTCAATAGCGTCAATAGCGCAGCTCCGGGCGCGGCTCGCCGACTCCTTCCGAATTCCCTGCGCATGGCTTAACACATTGTCACACGGCTACGGGCCAGGCCGGCTGCAGCGCGCAACGACCCGAATTTCTTGCCGCGCAATAGGTTTGAGCTGGCTACGGTATCCACGGAAAGGAGCATCCGCATGCTATCCGATCAGCCTCGTGAGCCAACCCGGATCCTGATAGTTTATGACTTTGTTGCCGTCCCACACGAACGGCGTGCCACTGGCATTGAGCCCAGACAGCGTTGTGGCGGCGCTTGCGGTCTTGGCTTTGGCGGTGCCGACATCATCTCCTGACTTGATGCAGGCGATCGCGTTCGCATCGACGCCGACGGTTTTGGCCAGTTGGGCCAGCTCGCTGTCGGTGCGGTCTTCGGCAGCACCCTCTTGCGGCTGAAAGTTGCTGGCGAACAAGCCGGAGTAAAACGCGGTGTAGACCTTCGGATCGTTCTGCCCCGCGACGCAGTAGGTGGCGGCCACCGCGCGGGTCGAGTAATTCTTGCTGTGCGACTTGTCGTCGAGGAAGTTGAGCAGGTGATAGCGCACCGCGAGCTTCTTATTGTTCACCGCGGTATCGATGTCACTGGCAAACGACCTGATGAAGCTGCCGCACGGCGGGCACATGGGTTCGTTGAACACGTCGATCGTTATCGGCGCCGCCTCGCTGCCGATGGACACACCGTCGTCGAGGACTCGAAGCTCGACCGCGTCCGGCGGTGGCGCCGGGGTTGTCGTCGCCGCTGTCGGGGTCGACCGCTCCCACGGATGGACGAAACCAAGGACCGCCCCCACGACGGCCACCACGACGATCGCGGCCACACTCACCCACAGCCAGGGCTTACGGCTTCCCCGGGGGGCCGGTTGACCCCACGGCGGTGCGCCCGGGCCGGTCGCAACGCCGGTGCTCCAGACAGGGGCACCAGTCCATGGTGTCGGCTGCGGCGCCGATGGTGCGGGCCAGACGGTACCCGGTTGCGAAGCGTGGGTTATCGGCGCAGGCGTAAAGCCGCCGGGCGGCTGGCCCGCGAACGCGGCCGGCGCATTCGCGACCTGGCTGCGCTGCAAGATATCGGTGGCGCGATCCTGATCGGGCGTTGCCAGCGCTGCATAGGCGGCTACTGCCAGATCACCGCAGCTGGCATAACGGTCCGCGGGATTCTTGGCCATGCCGCAGGCGATCACGTGGTCGAAGGCGACCGGAATGCCGGGCCGCGCGGCGCTGGGCCGCGGGATGGCCTGATTGACGTGCGCGCCCATGACGCTGATCTGGTCGCCCTGGTACGGCGGGGATCCGGTCAAGCATTCGTACAACACGCACGCCAATGCATAGATGTCGGCCCGATAGGTGACTTCGGCGTCACTGAACCGCTCCGGGGCCATGTACTTGAAGGTGCCCACCGTGGTACCGATCTGCGTCAGCTTTTCGTCGGAGGTGGCGCTGGCGATCCCGAAATCGACGAGATAGGCGAAGTCATCGGCGCTCACCAGGATGTTCTCCGGTTTTACGTCGCGATGCAGCACCCCGGCAGCATGCGCAGCGTCCAGAGCCGACCCGACCTGGCGCACAATCGCGATCGCCCGCGCCGGAGAAAGCGGCCCGTAGCGGCTCAAGGTGCTGGCCACGTCCGTGCCGTCGATCAGGCGCATGTCCACGTAGAGCTGCCCGTCGATCTCGCCGAAGTCATGAATAGGCACGACGTGCGGTTCCTGCAGGCGTCCCGCGGTGCGGGCCTCGCGCTGCATGCGCGAGCGAAAGACCGGGTCGTTGGACAGCGTCTCCGACATCAGCTTCAGCGCCACGATCCGCTCCCGCACCGTGTCCTCGGCCTCATAGACGTCGCCCATGCCGCCGCGACCGACCAGGCGCCGCAGCCGATACGGTCCGAACTCCGAACCCTCCCGCGAACCCGCGGTCGTGTCACCCATCCCGACTCCTCACCCGCGGTCCGCTTTGCCGCAAACCGACTGGACGCGCCTTCGCGCCGGCCATTGCGTGCGCAAGACGCGACTACGCGGTGGCGTGCCAGGCATAAGGCTAATGGTTTCGGCAACCGCGGGGGCAGCGATCAAAGTGACTGGCGAACCGGCCCGGGCCAGATCCCAAGAATCTTTCAAGACACCGCTCCCAGACTTCTCCGAAACAGCACCGGCCTGACCTAGGGGATGCCATGTTCATCCACGTCGCCAAACGCGCCGCCACCGGACTGACGGTTGCCGCTGCACTTGCCATCATCGATCGGCTGCCCAGCTAGCCGGGTCCGGGCGTCGGCCCGCTTTCCATGACCAGGTGTAACACTTCGCTGAAACACTCCAATCGCCTGTGCTTGGCCACTTTTGGCCACTTTTGGCTGATGCCCCGACGCGTTCGGTACGGGCTCAGTACGTTGGTTGGAATGTTGAGGTCCGGAAGATCCAGCTGGGCGATTGCGGCGGCTCCCGCGTGATGCGTGGCGACGTCGTGGTCATCGGCAGTGGACCCATCGGCGCTGTCGTTGCACGCCGGTTCGCCGAAGCCGGCCGTGCCGTGACAATGCTCGAGGCGGGTCCGGCGATCTCGGATCCACCGGGCTGCCACGTTCGCAACCAGGCCCGCTTCCAGCACGACCCCGATTCCTTCTTGGCGGGGATCGCCGACAGATTTACGTATTTCGACGAGGCGGCAGCGCCGGCGAGCCTGCCCGGCGCGTCCACGACGGCCGCTGTCGGCGGGCAAGGCGTGCTGTGGACCAACAACTGCCCGAGACCGTCGCCATTCCAGCAATGGGCCGCGATGCCGGCGCCCGATTGGGACCACTACCTGGGCGAAGCCGAACGCTATCTCGATGTGCACGACGACACTTTCGCGGCGTCGTTGCGTCAACAGCGAATCGCCGAGCGACTACGCGCACCGCTTGCCGAAGCTGGCCGTGGGATTCGGGCACAGCCGATGGCAGGGCGCCTGCTGGGTCCCACGACCACAATGATCCACTATGCGGCTACCCACGATGTCCTCGTTGACACCGGCGTGGTGGTTCAGGCCGCGACGTGCGCCGCGTCCGCCTCGAAGCGCAACGCGTGTCGGCAGTCGAGCTCTCCGACGGCGAGCGAATCGACGCTTCGGTCGTCGTGGTGGCCGCGGGCGCCTTCGGCACGCCGGTTCTCCTGCACCGCTCGGGACTCCGAGCGCCGGCGCTTGGCAGATACCTCACGTACCACCCTGTGTTGTTTTCACAGCTCGTGCTCGACACGAGGCTGTGCGACGGCGACGGTTACGACCTGCCACCCCGTCTATGGATCCCCCCAGTGCCGCCGCACCTTGGAACACGATGGTGTTGCGGGATACGAGCCCCACACGGCCGGCGCCGCCCGACATTGACGTCGCGCCAAACAGACTCGTCGAGATCCAGTCCTTCTGCCCGGTCGACAACGACCCCGATAACACCATGACGATTGGCGACGACGGGACTGTGCGCTTCGACGTTCCGTTACGCGACGCCGACCGCAAGCGCATGGACGCCGTCGTCGCTGACCAACAAGCGCTCGCCGCCCACCTCGGTCGCTTCCGGATCGGCGTGTAGCCGCAGTGGATGGCGCTCGGGTTCGCTCACGTGATGGGCACGTGCCGCATGGGCGACAACGACGACGGCACGTGCGTCGCCAACGGATTCGGACGCGTTTGGGGGACCGAGAACCTGTACCTCGCCGCGGTCGGACTCATCCCGACCCCTCTCGCCATCAACCCCACACTGACAGGCGCGGCGCTCGCGATCCGAACCGCCGACCACGTGCTGGCCAACTGACCGCCAAGGCTGCACCCGTTTGAGGCCATGGCGATTCACACTCGAGTCATGTCCTTCCCGGCGGTGTGAGTTGCGAACGGGCGCTGGCCTTGTGGTCTCAGTCGACCTGGGTATTGCGTTTGGTCGTAGCAACAACCTGGAGCCCTCTGAACAGCGTAAATACTCGGCACCGCTAATATTGCAGTTCGCGCATGAATCGAGCTTCGTAGTTAGCTGGGAGCGCGCTACAACAAACTCTCAGTGGGGTGCTGACGAGATGTTGAGTTGATCATTGAAGCCGTGCTGAGTTGATGATGGAGCCGCGAAACCTTGGTGCAGCACATGACGTTTCAGTGCAAGATGGACCACGAAACCCGGTGCACCACATGAGGTTTGACCGCAGCCGAAAGCAGCCACGCGACGGAAGACCAGCGCATGTCGGAATTATCCGACTTACTCTTGAGGTCGTTACGCACAGTCACGCGTGCAAACCCAACGTGCGGTGCAGCACTGTGCGCACCACTGGGCCCGCCATGGAGAGTGCATGCAGCGATGGTCCCAATTGCCTTGTAACCCATGCGGTTGCGATGGAAAGTGTTGCCGCGCAGCGCATGTGCGCCATCAATGATGCCTTCTAGGGACTGTTTGGCACCGGACGCCCAATGCGCCCAGACCCGTCGCAAGCCAACCATCGCCAGCGTCGACGTGGCACAAAATGTGACACCTGATCGGATCACAGGATCTTGCTTGCACTGCATGATGGTCACTAAACGCGCGAGTCCCCGTCTCCTGCAACGTCGATGGCTACAAACTCGGTCAATGGGTAAACGGGCAACGGACCAAGCACAGCGAAGGAACCCTTGATGCCGAGCGCGAACGCCTGGCTCGAGCAACTGCCCAGCTGGACATGGAATGCGATCGCCGACCAGTGGGAGGAAGGGTTCAGCCGACTTCTGCAGTACGGCTCAACCACCGCTTTAGGGTTGCTGGGAAAACGCTGATGTTTGAGTTGCCGGTGTAGGGGCAAATATGTTTGAGGTGGGTCATTGCCCGCAGAACGAAAGTACAGGACAAGAAAAGGATCGCCTCATGAAGATGAAACTGGTGATCGCTGCGGCCTTCGCGGCATCTGTGCTGGCGGGCAGCGGCGTTGCCCATGCAGACCCGGCGCCGTCACCTGACCCAAACGCGCCGAAGTGCTGGATAACAGGCCCCGATCAGGATTTGCAATACGTGCCCTGCGGCTGGACGTATTCGCACTCGCAAGGCTGGCAGCAGGTTCCGCCCCCACCCCCGCCGTAGGCGCCACCGGGCGACCCGAACCTCGGACAATGACCGGTTCGCACATGACCGACGAGACTTCCACCCACGCTACAACCGCAGACTGCGCCGCGTGTTCTACATGGCCGCACTGTCCAGCATCCGCGCCAATGGCCCTTCCCCGGCAGTTCTACGATCGCAAACGCGGCGAACGACTCATCCATACCCAAGCGCTCCTAGCGCTCGCCCGCCGGCTCGTCGACGTGCTGCGGGCCCTGCTGCGCGACAGCCGTGAGTTCACCCCGCACAGACCAGCGCCCGCTACCGGGACGGCTTGACATCCTGATTGAGACTCCTCGACTACGGCATAGGTGGCCGAATCAGATCAGCCGGCGGGGCCGGCGGGGCCGGCGGGCCGGTCTGCTCGCCGCAAGGACCTGGCACGACCGTCTCGGAGCAGAAGACCCCGCCTATCCTGGCGCCGGTCGGTACGCAGTGGCGCACAATGCAGTCGGCGTGAGCCACCGCCAACAGGTCCGCGCCGATGCTCCCGCACAAGGTCGCCAACGCGGCTGCGCCAGCGATGCCCGCCATCCGCAATGATTTCCTCATCGTTGTTCCTTCCAAACCTCGGGCCGGCCTCTAGGGCCTACGCGTGAGCGACTTCCTCGGGCGTGAAGGTGCGCTTACTCATCGGCGTCGATCTCATTGGCCAGATCGGCGGCCGTGTCACCAAGCGTAATGCAGAGCGCGTCGGCGTCGTGCAGGTTGAGGACCAGCTTCTCGCCGCCGATGCTGACCGTCACGTCGCCGCCGTCTGTCATCGCCTGCTCGATGCCGTCCGCCAGCAGATCAATGAACTGCATAATCGCCGCGTGCGTGGGCCAACCCGAAAGTCGTGCAACGGATGCTCGGGCACGCCAGCGCCGCCATGACGCTCGACTGCTACGCCGATCTGTTCGACTCCCACTTGGGCAGCGTGGCCGACCGGCTCGAAAACGTGCTCAAGCCGTGCTCACGGGGCGCTCGGTAGCACGCATGTTCGGTCCCGAAAACGCTTCTACGAGCGCATATCCACGGCCAACGCCGTGCCCCAAGTCGGACTCGAACCGACACTGGACGGATTTTAAGTCCGTTTGAACCTTTCCGCGCGTGTCCGCGCGTGTTCGTCGCGCGTGCCCCTGCGTGTCCCGTATTCAGCTGTACCCCAACAGAATTAGCCCGTCAGCGCCCGTCAGCGTCCGCATGTATTCGCGGGCGTAGGCCGCCGTGTGTAGCCCATAAGTTGTGACAGCATGGTGACACCGAGCCGCGTGGATCTTTTGTCAGGACAGCGTGCGGTGGTCATTGGTTCATCGGGTCTCCTAGGCAGTGGCCTTGGTCTTTCTGGACCGTTCCGCCACCGCCGGCAGCTAGTGCCGCTGCCTCCGCTGCATCGCGTGTCGGACCCCAGCCTCCGACGTATTTGGTGCGCGCAGCGTTCACAGCAACGGCGATGCACCCACCCTGCCCGCTGGCCAGAAGACGACAATCGCTGATTCGCTTGCGACACTCCTTCATCACCGCCTGCTCGGCGGCATCTCGGGTGGGTGCTCCTTCAGCGATTTTGATCTGCCCAGTGGAATCCGACATCGCCATCGCAATCCAGGGGTCGTCGGCATGCGCGATCGGCGTTGCTGCGAATGCCACGCCGATCGCGATCGCTACTGCTGCTAGTTTCTGCATGGGCATCCCGACCCTATTTCTATTGCGCTGCACCGTTGTTGCGCAAGTAACACTATTACACGGCACTACCATCAGGCGACTTGACCAACCGTGGCAGCAACGCATCACCGGCAGGAACCGGAACCGGCCATGTTTGAGCCGGATAACATGTGGATCACATGGCTTTGCTGGCTCAACTCGGACATAGCCGTTTACCTGCAAGGACTCTGGTGCCCCCCGGCAGGATTCGAATTGGCCGCGATGGTATACGCACAGCCTGTGGATGACCTGCAAAAAGCCGCTCTCAGCAGCGGTGATTCACAGCAAGCTCACTGGACAACCTGGGCCAGCGGGTGCCAGAATCGGCCACTAGAAGGCACACAGAAGACACGACGTCGGGAGGGCAAACGATCGTGGCGGGCAAACCGGGACGCCGAGGCTGGGGCAAGCTGCGAGAGCTGCCGTCTGGCCGCTGGCACGCAAGCTACATCTGGCCACCGGAACTTGACCGGCACAACGCACCCATCACCTACAGCAGCAAGATGGACGCCGAAGCGTGGCTGGCCAGTGAACGCCGGTTGATCGAACAAGGCACCTGGACAGCGCCGAGGCTGAGGGTGGAGGCCAGCCTGAATCGGGGAAAAACGTTGGGCCAGTATGCATCCGATTGGATCGAAACGCGAAACGTCAAGCCGCGCACCAAAATCGGATATGAATCACTGTTGAAAGGCCACATCGAGAAAAAGCTCGGCAACCAACCACTGTCCACGCTGACATCTGACACGATCCGGCGCTGGTATTCCGGCCTGGGTAAAGAATACGTCAGGCGCAACAGCCACGCATACGGGTTGCTGCACGCGATTCTGGCCACCGCTGTGTCTGACGGGGTCCTGACCACCAACCCGGCCAACCTGAAAGGTGTCATGAACCCACCGGCCAAACGACGGGCCGTGATCCTCGACGTGGACGACATCGGTAAGCTGGCCAACGCGGTCCAGCCTGAGAGGCTGAAAGCCCTTGTGCTGGTGAGTGCTTGGTGTGGTCTGCGCTGGGGTGAGGTTATCGAACTGCGCCGCAAAGACATCGGGCCAGGGTGCGAGGTCATCAACGTGAGCCGTGGTGTGACCCACCGCAAGAAACAGTGCCTCATCGACACACCCAAGAGCGGTAAAGGCCGCACCGTGGTTGTGCCGCCGCACATCCGCGACGATTTGAAAAACCACCTTGAGCTTTATGTGGAGAAAGACGCTGGCGCGCAACTGTTTCCGGCCGCGAAAGGTGGCTGCCACTTCAATGACCGAGTGTTCTGTGACCACTTCGCACCGGCATTGAAAGCTATTGGCCGCGAAAATGTGCGGATACACGACCTAAGACATTTCGCAGGCTCGCAAACCGCCCGCGTCAGCAACTTGGTTGAGACGATGCAGCGTCTCGGTCACAGCACGGCGAAAGCGTCACTGAATTATCAACAGATGCTGAGCGGGCGTGATGTGGAGGTGGCCGAGGCACTGTCGGCGCTGGCCACATCCAAGAAAGCTCAAGAGCTGGTTGCCGCAGCGGATGAGGCTGAGGCAGGGATGACATGAGCTATAACCGTACCGGAGGCGCGTAGTTTTGCCGCACCTTCAGTACACTTAATTCCGCGATCTCGGTTGTACCGAAGGTGATACATAATCGAACCACCTTCGGTACAACGTAGTTGCATGAGCAGGGGTATCGGTAAGACACAGCAGGCCATGCTGTCGGCGCTGCCCGACAGCGACTCGCACACCACGCGCGAACTGGGCGAGCAGTTGCAGCGCACCCAACGTCAAATCGCTTGTGCAGTCAGGGCATTAGAGCAACGCGGACTGGTCGAAGTGTACTGGTCAGGCAGCAGATATCCGATGTCGATCTGGAAACCGGGTGGACGGCAACGTTTTAAGGACGAACTGCCGGCGCGTATCGCATGGTTGCGTGAACGTGACGGACCGCCGAAGCATCCACCGGCAACCCACACTACCGGGCATGACGAGAAGATGTAGCCGCGTCCATTGGCTCGTCGCTGAGTGCGGCTAATGCGGCAGCGGGCCCGACTACCACAGTGCTGGCCGCCGCTGCTGGCGATGAGGTCGGCCCGCGTTGGCGGCGCGCTCACCGAGCCTCCCAGCGCAGCATTAGGCTGCCCAGGTGGGTCACGCTGGTCGGTTTGTGCACAATGGCTGGCGCGAAGCCTGGTTCTAGTTCGAATTGCGGGACGCGGCTCAACCACTCGGTCACAAACGTGTCCAATTCAAGTCGGGCCAGGTGCATGCCCAAGCATCTGTGTATGCCGCCGCCGAACGCCCAATGGCGCTGCCGCCGAACCTCTCCGTTGCTGGCCGTCGCCATCTCGTCGCCGCCGTTCTCTCTGCCCGCGGCTTCCAAGGCCAGCCACACCACACTGCGCGCCGGGATTGTGACGCCGCCGACATTGACTTCCCTTGTGGTGATGCGCGGAATGGCCGGCCCTGGCGTCTCCAACCGCAAAATTTCCTCGACGAACGCCGCAATCTGTGCTGGGTCTTCACGCAGCCGGGCCTGCAGTTGCGGATCGCGCGCGAGATGTAGAAGCGCGAAACCAATTGCCGAGGCGACCATTTCAATGCCTGCAACAGAGAACAACAAAAGGATGACCGCAGCCACTTCGACCCTGCTGAGCGGAAAATCGTTATCGCCGTCGAGTCCCTCCACTAGCGGCCAGAGTACGCCGGGCGGCCGCCGGGGATTTCCCATCTCGGCGGCCAGCCCGGAATTCAGGAAATTGAAGAGTTCACGTTCGGCTGCCCCGTCGGAGTCGCCGATTACTGCGGCCCCGATCACCCGAGGCGCCTTGGCGTCGTCTGCCGGCAGCCCGCACACCGTGAGCAGCGCTTCGCAGGCGTAGGTGTCGGCGATTTTGATTGCGTCACACTGCCCTTTGGCGGCGACCGTGTCGACCAGCGTCGTGGCCCGGGCGCACAAGGCCGGCGCGTAGGGGGCCAACCCTTTGGGGCTGAAGAGAGGATGTAAGGCGCGCGCGAAACGGGCATGCTCCGATCGCGTCCCGCAAGAGAGCGGCACCTGGGGAAGCGGTACGCCGGACGAGGTGAGCTTGAAGGTTTTCGGCGGCGACATAAACGTGTCCGGGTCGTGCAAAGCCGCGCGCACGTCGTCCCGCCTGGTGAGATAGTAGCCGTGCAGCATTGGGTTGCCTGTGTCGATTTTCACCACCGGGCCCAGCCCGCACAGCTGGCGCCAATAGGCGCCGCGGTCTGCTGCGAAGACCGGACTCTCCTTGTGGTGTAACGGAGGCGAATTCACGCTGCCTTCTTGAACGGCGCCCGTCTCTGCGCATAGCGGCGGCGCGCTTCCTCCTTGAGGCGGTAGCTGTTACGCGCGTGGCGGCGGCAGTCCTCGCGGACACATGTAACGCATCGGCGCCCCCCCGATGTGCGTATCCGGGTGTTTTCGGTCGAGTCTGCATGTCCGCGTGCGCAGTGCATTCTGCGGGCCATGTTGTGGCTACCGTTGCGGACGCAGTATTTAATGTCGGCGCTCCGCGAATCCCAGCGAAGATTCCAGACGTTGTTGTTCGCCTTGTCGTCGTCCCAATGGCAGCACGCCATATCCGGAGGGCACGGCCACACACACGCGGAAAGCACCAGGCGGTGCACGTAACGCATCTCGTCGCCGGTCAACCTGTTGCGGAATCCTCCGGCTCCCCACCCCGGATCACCCCCACCTGGTGCTGGTGCCAGGCAGCAAATGCAATGGGTGATGTCCGACGTTTTGGAAAGCTCGCCGAGCTTGGCGTAGTCCTCGGCGGTTATCTTGATTTCTAGCCTGTCAGGCCTATCGGGCACGTCGTTGTCGTTCATCGCTGGTTTAACTCCAATGACATGTCGGGGAGGCTGGGTAGTGCGACCAGGAACGCCAGGAGCGTATTGGCTTCCCGTCGTCCCAGCCTCTCGGGGGGAGTCGTCGGTGTCAGGCCAGGGTACGCCAACTCGTCGCTCTACGGGCGACCAGGGGCGGCCAGCCAGTGCCAGGTGACCAGCAACCAGGCACCGGCAGGAGTGCCGACAGGGCAGCTCGGAGCGGGACGACACGCAGAAGGCACGGCGTCGCTGGCCGAGCTCAAACAGTAGCGTTTACCTACAACGACGCTGGTGCTCCCGGCAGGATTCGAACCTGAGACACCGGCTTTACCAGTCGAACATTCTCAACGATTGCCGCGAGATCGCGCTTGCTATTGCGGGGCAGCAGGATTCAAGGCCTTGCCTGTACTGCTAGCAATCGTTGATTCTCATTGCTTCTCGGTCATAAGCCATGAATAAGCGATGGGCAAAGCGGTCGAAGACGGCTTCGGCTACGGCCACCGCCATGCAGCACGACTTGTACAGCAGGCGTGGGCGGCTGGACTACTTCCCGCAACCACTCCCGGCAAGCGGAAGGCGTCGACGGCCATGCAGACGGCCATGACGAAGAACGCGAACGCCGGTGCGGGCGGCAAGCGACAGCAGCTGCCCCTAAATCAAGAAAATCTCCGTCAAGGACCGCAGTACGGGTAAAAGCGTCGTGCGCTATCAACTGACGGTTGACGCCGGCCAAGATGCTGTGTCGGGAAAACGGCGTCAAGTGACACGACGATTTACGACGGAGGCTAGCCTCGATTTTTCGTGCGGCGTGATTCAGCGGGGTTGAAGTCGGTGCTGGTCGCCTGTCGGGCTTGATTGTTGCAGGTGGGTGTGACAGGTCGGCCGGTGTCGCTGCGGTGGGCGGGCTTCCTTGGGG
>NZ_JBKQQD010000297.1:0-30149 GCF_052144515.1 Mycobacterium sp.
TCCGGGTGGTGGAAGCTGTTGGTGCGGGGTTGCCCGTAGTCCAGGTGCGGTGGCGGGATCCACTCGGTTTCGCCGTGGGCGTTCTTGCGGGTGGTCCAGGTAGTTTCGGCGAGTCGGTTGTCAGGTCCGCAGGTCAACGTCAGTTCGTTGATGTCGGTGCGACCGGTGGCCGCCCACCCGTTGACGTGGTGGACCTGGGTCCAGTAGCCGGGTACGTCACAACCAGGTTTGGTGCAACCACGGTCCTTGGCGTACAGCATGATTCGCTGTCCCGGGGAGGCCAGGCGTTTCGTGTGATACAACCCCACGGCTTTACCGCCCTCGAAAATCGCGAGGTAATGATGCGCATGGCCGCCCATGCGGATCACGTCGGACATGGGCAGCAGGGTGCCAGCAGCGGTGAGGCCACGGCCGGCGGCGGCTTCGAGGTCGGTCAATGTGGTGGTGACGATGACGGTGACGGGTAGTCCGTTGTGCTGGCCCAATTCTCGTGACATCAGCAGGCTGCGTAGGCCGGCGAGCAGACCGTCATGTTTGCGCTGGGCCTGGCTGCGGCTGTCGCGCTGCGCGGAGTGCTCGGGTGCCGGGCCGTCTGCCACGGGCATCGGGTCGTCGGGGTTGCACATGCCCGGCGCAGCCAGTTTGGCCAGCACCGCGTCTAATGTGGCCCGCAGTTCGGGGTTGAGGTAGCCGGCGATGCGTGACATGCCGTCGAATTCCTGCTCACCGATGACGATTCCGCGCCGTCGCGTCCGGTCTTCGTCGGTGAAGGTGCCATCCGGGTTGAGGCAGTCCATCAGCACCTTGCCGTATTTGGCCAGCTCGTCGGGGCGATATTGGCCGGCTTTGCGGGCCAGGTCGGCTTCGGCGGCCTGCCGGGTGAACACGTCCACACCCTCGGGTAGTTGAGCGAAGAAGCTGCGGATTACTTTCACATGTCCCTCGCCGAGGATGCCGTCGCGCTGGTTGGCTGCCGTCGCCGTCAGCTGCGGGGCCAAGGGCTCACCGGTCAAGGCGCGGCGCGGGCCCAGGTCTTCGGCTTCGGTCACCCGGCGACTGGCTTCGGCGGGGCTGATCCGTAGCCGGTTGGCCAACGCGTCCCGCAGTTTGCCGCCGAGCTCCTCTGGGTCGGCCTGCTCGGCGAGCTGATTGATCAACGCGTGCCCCGGCACCGGGAGCCGGCGAGCCGCGCGCTCGAGGCGCTCCAGAACCCGCAGCCGCTCCGGGGTCGTCAACGCATCAAACGTCAGCTCACACAGCTCCTCAACGGCAGTGTCCACCCGGTCGAGCACCGTCACCATGTGATCCCGATCCGAACGCATGTTCGAATACTACGACGGCACCCCGACACAATGCCCGCGGTGATACCTCTGAAGCCAAAGTGATGCAAGTGATTTCAGTGGTCAACGACGCTCGCCGCGGCGATCCCGCGCCGAACCTGCCGAGCAAGGTCCCGCGACTTGTCGCCGACCCGACCTACACTCGCGATGCCTCGACAGCCACACTCCTCAGAAGGGATCGGGATGCGATTCGTGCACACCGCCGACTGGCAGCTGGGCATGACCCGCCACTTCCTTGCCGGCGACGCCCAGCCACGGTATTCGGCCGCCCGCCGCGACGCGGTGGCCGGACTCGGCGCGCTGGCCGCCGAGGTGGGCGCCGAGTTCGTCGTGGTGGCCGGTGACGTCTTCGAACACAATCAGCTCGCGCCGCAGGTCATCGGCCAGTCCCTGGAAGCCATGCGCGCCATCGGCATTCCGGTTTACCTGTTGCCGGGCAATCACGACCCGCTGGACGCGTCCTCGGTGTACACCAGCACGCTGTTCACCGCCGAATGCCCGGACAACGTCGTGGTGCTCGACCGCAACGGCGTGCATCAGGTGCGGCCGGGGCTCGAGATCGTTGCCGCGCCATGGCGTTCCAAGGCCCCCACCACCGACCTGGTCGCCGAGGCACTCGATGGCCTCGAACCGGGGCCGGCGACCCGGGTGCTCGTCGCGCATGGTGGCGTCGACGTGCTCGACCCCGACCGCGACAAACCCTCGCTGATCCGGCTCGCCGCGCTCGAAGGTGCGCTGGAAAGCGGTGCGCTGCATTACGTGGCGCTGGGCGACAAGCATTCGCTCACCCAGGTCGGTGGCAGCGGTCGGGTGTGGTACCCCGGCTCGCCGGAGGTCACCAACTTCGACGACGTCGAATCCGACCCCGGCCATGTCCTGGTCGTCGACGTCGACGAAAGCGACCACGCCGTCACCGTGACGGCAAAACATCTAGGCCACTGGCGGTTCGTCACGACGCGCCGGCAGGTCGACACCAACCGCGACATCGCCGACCTGGACATGAATCTGGACCAGATGACCGACAAGGAACGCACCGTGGTGCGGCTGGCGCTGACCGGCTCGTTGACGGTCACCGACCGCGCCGCCCTGGACGCCTGCCTGGACCGATACGGACGGTTGTTCGCCTGGCTGGGGCTCTGGGAACGCCACACCGACCTCGCGGTGGTGCCCGCCGACGGCGAGTTCACCGACCTCGGCATCGGTGGGTTCGCGGCCGCCGCGGTCGAGGAGTTGGTCGCCGCGGCACGCGCGGACGACGCCGAAGCCGCCGTCGACGCCCAGGCGGCGCTGGCGCTCTTGCTGCGCCTCGCCGATCGGGGCGCGGCTTGACGTCCCCCGCCGGCTTGCGCCGGTGGATTACAACCCCGTCTCGCCTAGGGAGCGGGAGAACTGAGTTGAGGTTCACGGTTCGCAGACCGGCTAGTGCCGAGGTCTTCCCGTGCTGTCACCGCCCGTCCGGCGGCGATGTTGCGTGCGGCGTTGACGTCGGCATTGCACGGTCCCGCGTTGCAGGCGACGCACTGGAAAACCGCTTGGCTCTTGCGGTTTTCGGGCGCGATGTGCCCGCAATGGGAGCATTGCTGCGACGTATACGCTGCCGGGACGAACTCAATCCGCCCCCGGGCCTTCTGCTTCAGCCGAGCTACCAACAGGCCCCACCCTTGGCGGCTGATCTCACGGTTGAGGCTCCGTTTCTGCGCGACGCGGGTGCCCGGGCATTCAGCAGTGCCGCGCGCCGAGCGGGTCATCGCGCGCACCTTCAAGTCCTCGACTCTGATGGTGTCGAAGCGGCGCGCCAGATCGGTGGTGGTCTTTTCCACCCAGTCGCGGCGGCGATCTGCTTCACGGGCGCGCACCCGCGCAATGGCCAGCTTCGTTCGTGCACGCCGGTTCGACCCGCGTTGTGCCCGGGCGAGGCGCCGCTGCAAGCGGCGCAGCCGCTCGGTTTCTCCAGCACTCAGTCCAGGAACGCGCAGCAGCTCCCCGCTGGACAGCGCAACCGAGACCGCCACGCCGCGATCGACACCAACGACGCTGCCGTCATCCGGTCCCGCGACAGAGTCAGGGATAGCAGCAAAGGCGATGTGCCAGCGCCCCGAGCGATCCAGAGTGACTCGGTAGGACTTCACGGTGTCGGCGATGGTGCGGGTCCACCGGAAGCGCACCCCCCCGACCTTGGGTATCCATACCTGCCCATAGCGGCGGCTCAGCCGCTTGACATGGCGCAGTTTGAGTCCGACTTGCCGGAATCCCTCATGCGCGCCGGCTTTGCGCCACGTCGGTTGACGGTGGGTGCCGTTGAAAAAGTTGCGCATCGCTTGGGCGAAGTCTCGCAACGCCTGCTGCTGGACGGTCTGCGACCCGGCTGCCAACCAGTCGTATTCGGCGCGGGCCGCAGTCAACTCGGCACATTGCTCGTTGTAACCGGGCGCTCGGCGACCGGGCTGCCAGTGCCGCTGCTGCTCCACGGCCAGATTCCACACAAACCGAGCGTGGCGACAGTGTTCGGCCAACGCCGCCGCCTGCTCAGGGCTAGGAAGCAACCGAAACCTGCACACATCAACAAGCTAGGCAGCACCACCGACAACCTATCGAAGGGAAGGAGGCGGCGTTTCCTTGCCCAGCTAAAGCCGAGGTTTTCCACGCCGCAAGTCTCATGAAGCTGCATCGGCTCGTTCTGACGAATTACCGCGGCATCGCGCACCGGGAGATCGAGTTTCCCGACCGCGGCCTGGTGGTGGTCTGCGGCGCCAACGAGGTCGGCAAGTCCTCGATGATCGAGGCGCTGGACCTGCTGCTGGAATCCAGGGACCGGTCGACGAAGAAGGAAGTCAAGCAGGTCAAGCCGACCAACGCCGACGTCGGTTCCGAGGTCTTTGCCGAGATCAGTAGCGGCCCTTATCGTTTCGTTTATCGCAAGCGCTTTCACAAGAAGTGCGAGACGGAGTTGACGGTACTTCAGCCGCGCCGCGAGCAGCTGACCGGCGACGAAGCGCACGAACGCGTCCGAGCGATGCTGGCCGAAACGGTGGACAACGATCTCTGGCATGCGCAGCGCGTGCTGCAGGCCGCATCGATCGCCCCCGTGGACCTGTCCGGGTGTGACGCGCTGTCGCGTGCGCTCGACGTCGCCGCCGCACAATCCGACAGCGACGCGGCGCTGTCGGGCACCGAGCCCGTGCTCATCGAACGGATCGACGCCGAGTACGCGCGCTACTTCACCGCGACCGGACGTGCGACGGGGGAGTGGTCGGCCGCAATCTCCCGACTGGCCGACGCCGAGGCGGCGGTGACGGAGTGCGCGGCGGCGGTCGCCGAGGTCGACGATCGGGTGCGTCGCCACGCTGTCCTCACCGAGCAGGTCGCCGAGCTGTCGCAGCTGCGGCTTGCCGCCGGCCCCCGGTTCGCCGTCGCCCAGGCGGCCGCCGACAAGATCGCCGCGCTCACCCGGCAAGCGCGGGAAGCCAAGCTGGTCGCTGACGCCGCGGCCGCGACCAACGCCGCGTCGGCCGCCGCTCACACCGGGCGGTTGCGGCTGGTAACCGAAATCGAAACTCGCGCAGCAACTATCGCTGCCCTCGAGGCCGAGGCGCAAGAGGCCGTCGACGCGCAGTCGGCGGCGCGCGCCGACGCCGAGGCCGCCGATGCCGCGGTCGAGGAGGCCACCGAAGTCCTCGCGGCTGCCCAACGCCGGGTCGAAGTCGCCCGGCGCACAGTCGACCGGCTCGCCGATCGCGAGGAGGCCGACCGTTTGACTACGCGGCTCGACAGGATCGACACCATCCAGCGCGACCGCGACCGGATCTGCGCGGAGTTGTCCGCTAACACCCTCACCGAGGAGCTGCTGGCGCGAATCGAAAAGGCCGCGGCCGCGGTCGATCGCACGAGCGACCAGTTGGCGTTGATCTCGGCGGCGGTGGAGTTGACCGCCGCCACCGACATCGAGCTCGCCGTCGGTGATCAACGGGTGTCGGTGCCCGCCGGCCAAAGCTGGTCAACCACCGTCACCGGTGCCACCGAGGTCGAGGTTGTCGGTGTCGTGACCGCCCGTGTCACCCCCGGCGCGACCGCGCTGGGCGTTCAGGCGAAACACGTTGCAGCACAAGAAGAACTAGTGGCTGCCCTGGCAGCCGCCGACCTCGCCGACCTTGCTGCGGCCCGACGCGTTGACCAGCGGCGCCGCGAACTGCAAAGCAGCCGCGACCAATTGAGCGCCACCCTGGAAGGCCTGTGCGGCGACGAGCAGGCAGACCAACTAAGCGGGCGACTGGCGCAGTTGCGCGCCGTCCAGTCGCCCGAACCCGATCTCAGCACGACCGACGGCACCGAAGCCCGTGCCGAACTCGACGCGGCCGAGACCGCTCGCGCGGCCGCGGAAGCCGAATGCGCGACATGTCGTCAGACCGCAACGGCCGTGGCCACAAGGCTCACCGAGACATCCACTCGGGCAACGGTTTTACTGAACAACGAGGCAACTCAGCGCGTCGAACTCGACAAGGCGACCGAGCAGCTGGCTCTGGAGCGCATGACCGTCAGCGATGAGGACCTGGCGGCGGCGGCCGAGGCCGCGCTGGGGGACGCGCAAACCGCCGGGCGGCGGGCCGGCGAGCTGGCCGATGAGTTGGCCGCCGCGGCGCCGGACGCGGTGGCCGCCGAATTGGCCGATGCCGCCGCGGCGGCCGAGTCGCTACGCGAGCGCTACGAAGAAGGCTCCCGGGCGCTACGCGAAATTAGCATCGAACTCTCGGTCTTCGGAACCGAGGGCCGCCAAGGCAAGCTCGATGCCGCCGAGAGCGAGCGTGAGCATGCCGCCGGTCAGCACGCCCGGATAGGCGGCCGCGCCCGCGCCGCCGAGCTGTTGCGGTCGGTGATGACGCGCCACCGCGGCACCACCCGGTTGCGTTACGTCGAGCCCTACCGCACGGAACTGCATCGGCTCGGTCGCCCGGTGTTCGGGCCCAGCTTCGAGGTCGACATCGACAGCGATCTCTGTATCCGCAGCCGCACCATGGAGGGCATCACGGTGCCCTACGAGTCCCTATCCGGTGGGGCCAAAGAGCAGCTCGGCATCCTGGCCCGGCTGGCCGGCGCGTCGTTGGTCGCCAAGGAGGACACCGTGCCGGTGGTGATCGACGATGCGCTGGGATTCACCGATCCCGACCGGCTGGCCAAGATGGGCGAGGTATTCGACACCGTGGGCGCGCACGGCCAGGTGATCGTGCTGACCTGCAGCCCCGACCGTTACGACGGCGTCAAGGGTGCGCACCGCATCGATCTGACCGGTTAGCACTCGGCGCTCCCGCGCGCGTCTTACACTCACCCCGAATGGGGTTACGCGATGAATGTTGAGTGCGACTACCTAGTCGTCGGTACCGGCTCGGCCGGCGCGGTCGTGGCCAATCGGCTCAGCGCCGATCCGGCCACCGACGTCGTGGCCCTCGAGGCGGGCCCGCCCGACAACAACAGATTCATTCGGATCCCTGCGGCCTTCAGCAAGCTGTTCCGCAGTGAGTGCGACTGGGATTACCTCACCGAACCGCAGAAAGAGCTCGACGGTCGCGAGATCTACTGGCCGCGAGGCAAGACGCTGGGTGGCTCGTCGTCGATGAACGCGATGATGTGGGTGCGCGGCTTCGCCGCCGACTACGACGAGTGGGCGGTGCGCGCCGGCCCGCAGTGGTCTTTCGACGAGGTGCGCGGGTACTTCCGCCGCATCGAGAACGTCACCGCCGCCTGGCACTTCGTCAGCGGCGACGACAGCGGAGTCACCGGCCCGGTGCACATCTCCCGTCAGCGCAGCCCGCGACCGTTTACCGCGGCCTGGCTGGCCGCCGCGCGCCAGTGTGGATTTCCCGCTGCGCAGCCGAATTCCCCTGCACCGGAAGGCTTCTGCGAGACGGTCGTGACGCAGCGGCGAGGCGCCAGATGCAGCACCGCCGACGCCTACTTGAAGCCGGCGATGGGCCGCGACAACCTCAGCGTGCTCACCGACGCCACCGCGACCCGAGTCGTCTTCGACGGGACACGGGCCGCCGGCGTGGAATACCAGCGCGACGGTCAAACATGGGTGGCCACCGCCCGCCGCGAGGTCGTGCTCTGCGGCGGTGCCGTCAACAGCCCGCAGCTGTTGATGCTTTCCGGTATCGGCGATCGCGAACACCTGGCCGATCACGGCATCGATACCGTCCACGACTCGCGCGAGGTGGGCCAGAACTTGATCGACCACCTCGTCGCGGTTCTGGGCTTTGCTGTCGGCGATGGCAGCTTGTTCGCCGCCGAAAAGCCCAAGGAACTCGTCAATTACCTGCTGCGGCGCCGCGGCATGCTCACCTCCAACGTCGGCGAGGCGTACGGATTCCTGCGCAGCCGACCGGAGCTGGCGCTGCCCGACATCGAGCTGATATTCGCGCCGGCGCCGTTCTACGACGAGGCGCTCGTGGAGCCGGAGGGGCATGGTGTGGTGTTAGGGCCCATCCTCGTCGCGCCGGAAAGCCGCGGCCAGATCAGGCTGCGGTCCGCCGATCCGCTCGCCAAGCCGGTCATCGAACCGCGTTACCTGTCCGATCCGGGCGGCGTGGACCGTGCGGCGATGATGGAAGGGCTGCGGATCTGCGCCCGGATGGCCGAAGCTCCCGCGCTGAAGGACCTGCTCGGTCCGATCGCGCGGCCGCGGGACTGCACCGAGCTCAACGAGGCCACCCTCGAGCGGGCCCTGGCCACTTGCGCGCACACGCTGTATCACCCGCTGGGTACCTGCCGGATGGGCAGCGACGAGGCGAGTGTGGTGGATCCGCAGCTACGGGTCCGCGGGGTCGAGGGCCTGCGGGTGGCCGACGCCTCGGTGATGCCCAGCACGGTGCGCGGGCACACGCATGCCCCGTCGGTGCTGATCGGGGAGAAGGCCGCCGACTTGATCCTTAATTGATCCTGCGTGATTTGGGGACCGCTGCGCGGTCTCGACAGAATGGGGCCATGGTGGGGCGATACCAATGACGATGAACGCCAAACGCCGCCGGGTCCACGACAAGCTGGCGGGACTGCCGGGCGTGCGGCCGATACGCCGGCCGGTCTCGCCGGGCAGCGCGGACGAGTTCGATCTGTACTACGTGCGCACCGGCCGCAAATCCGCGCACCCGCTGGTGATCCTCACCGGAGGTCCCGGCGTGGGGTCCATGCGCGTGTACAAGGGATTGCGCCGGCGCTTCGCGGTCGCCGGTCTGGACGTCATCATGATCGAGCACCGGGGAGTGGGGATGTCGCGCCACGACGACTCCGGCGCCGACCTGCCGCCCGAAGCGTTCACTGTCGATCAGGTCGTCGACGACGTCGCCGCTGTACTCGACGACGCTCGCGTGGACTCAGCCGTCATCTACGGCACGTCGTATGGCACCTACATCGCGGCGGGACTCGGCGTCCGCCATCCCGATCGGGTGTGGGCGATGATCCTCGATTCTCCGCTGCTGTCGCGGGACGACGTCGTCGACGTGCGCGACGCCATTCGCGGGCTGCTGCTCAAGGGCGACGATCCGGAGACCGCCGCGCTGGCGCCCAAGGTTCGCCGGCTCGTCGACGAAGGTGTGATGACCGACGCGGGTGGTCAGGTCGCCGCGAGACTGTACGGCTACGGTGGGGCCGCTCTGCTCGACCGCGAACTCGACTTGTTGCTCGGTGGTCGAATTGTGTTGTGGCGGGCCCTGCTCCAGTTCGCCACCATCCTGACCCGCACGGCGCCGTACCGCTTTGAAGCCGACTTGGTCAACCGGATAGCGTTCCGCGAACTCGATTACGCCCCCGAACCCGACGGTCTGCCGCTCGACCCGGCCGCAGCGTTGCGTGAAATCATGCCGGAGACAGCCGCTTTCGAGGCCGAGCCGTACGACCTGGTGGCCGAGATGCCGAAATTCGCGTGGCCCACGGTGGTGATCTCGGGTGGCCGCGATCTGGTCACACCGCGCGCCGTGGCTGAGCGCATCGCGTCGCTGGTGCCCAACTCGGTGCTGGTGAAGTTGCCGACACTGGCGCACGGCGCGCTGGACTCTCATGAGCCTGCCGCCCTGGCCATTGCCGGCGCGGTGTGCCGCGGTGAGCTCGACGGGCTTGCCGACCGGGGGCCGGCGCTGGACGCACTCCCGCCGCGCCCGGCCATGCGTCTGATCTGCAAGGCGCTCGACGTGGCGGTGACAGCCGAGGCTGCGCTGCCGGCGCCGCCGCAACGCCTAGTGCGCCGGCTGGCCGCAACCTGACCGTAAAGCCACCGTCCCCGCCATAGGCGCACAATCGAAACCCTATGCGCACACTCGAAACAGCGGTTTGTCGCGCTGAGGTGGACAAAACGTTAAGTCCTTCCGCGCGGAGAAGCATGCCAGAAGTGACTACGCGTGCACCGTCCCCCACAAGCCGCAGCGCCGATCAGCTCCGCACGAATCCGATTGCCATGTAATCTACGTCGGCCAGTCCGAACGCGCCGTAGTTGGCCAGATCGCTGCGCACCGCCCTGTTGCCGGGCGACTGGAACAGCGGCAGGTTGAAGCCTTCCTGCCAGAGCATCGTGTCGACCTCGTTGGCCAGCGCGCGCGCCTTGTCCGGGTTCAGCTCGGACAGCGTCTGATCGATCTTGGCGTCGATCTCGGGGTTTCCGATTTTGCCGAAGTTACTGTCGCCGTCGGAAGCGTAGATCTGCGGCAACGCCGATAGCGGGAAAGCGGCACCCACCCAACTGAACTGAGTGATGTCGAAGTCGCCGGGGCTCACGTACTGGCTGAAGAAGCCGTTGCCGGACTTGGGATCGAGTTGCAGCTTCACACCGATCTGCGCCAGGTTTTGCTGAGCGACCAGGGCGACCTGCCGGTTCGATTGCGCGTCGAAGAAGACGTCGCGAACCACCAACGGCCGGCCGTCCTTTTCCCGCACAGATCCGTTGAGCTTCCAGCCCAGTGCGTCCAAGTCCTTGCCGGCCTGGTCGGGGTTGTAATCGGCTGGCGCGCTGTTGTTTTGGTAACCCAACTGTCCCGCGACGTAGATATGATTGTTCAGCGGCGCCGGATGGTCGGTCAGGCCGTGTTGCACGACATCGACGATCGCTCGGCGGTCGATGCCTCGGCAGATCGCCAGCCGTATCCTCTCGTCGGCCATGATGGATCCGGGTGCGCCGTTGAAGGTGAAGTGGGCCCAGGTCGGTGTCGGGGCGCGCCGGATCACGATTCCAGCAGTGCGCTGGGCGGTGACCATGTCGTCGAGGGTGCTCACACCGGCGGCGTCAATGTCCTTGTTCTGCAGGGCCGGTATGACGGCGGAGGGGTCGAGGACCAGGAACGTGATGGAGTCCAGCCGAGGCTGGCGGCCCCACCAGCGCGGATTGCGGGTGAGCACGATGCGCTGTGCGGGCCTGTCGATCCTGGACACGACGAACGGCCCGGCCGACGGGCCGGGCGCGTCGAGCTGACCCTTGTTGAAGACGTCCGGGTTCGCGGTCATGCTCCGCGGCTGTAGGCCGCCGGCGAACATCGCTTGCCACTCGGCGTACGGCTCGGCGAAGGTGACCACGGCCTGACGATCGTCAACGCCCCTGGTCACCGATTTCACGTGATCGAAACCGGCCTTGCTGGCGATCAAGAACCGCTTGTCGCGCCCGCTGCACGCGTCGACCAGCGACTTGAGGTCTTCCCAGGTGAGCGGGGATCCGTCGTTCCAGGTTGCCTTCGGATTGATGGTGTAGGTGGCGACCTGGGGGTTGGTGCCCGTCAACTCGGCGCCAGTGAAGTAGTCGGTGTTGAGTTTCAGCGACCCGTCGGCCCGGGTGATGAACGCTCCCGGCAGCGTCGGCGAAATGACGTCCCCGGTATCGGCGCTGTTGCCGTCGATGTTGAAGGTATTGAAGTTATCCGGGAATGATGACAGTGCCAGCCGCAGGTTGCCGCCGTCACGCAGGGTCGCCGGGTCCCGCGGGTTGATGTCACTGGTGCTGCCGACTCGCGCAGCATGCGTGTCCGGGAGATCCTGATACCCGCTCGAGCAGCCGCTGACGACCAGAGCCAATACCAGAACCAAGACCAGCGCCAGCAGCGCAAGCGGGCGAACCGTCCGCGGGCGCGTCACCCGCACGATGTTAACCATCGGCGACATCGCGGTGCGCCCGTGGAACAGCGGCCAGCAGCTGCCGGGTGTACTCGTGCTGCGGATTGGTGAACACCTGATCGCCGTCGCCCTGCTCGACGATCGCTCCCCGGTACATCACCGCCACCCGGTGCGCCAGGTGCTTGACCACCGAAAGATCATGCGACACAAACAGATAGGACAATCCGAAATGTGCCTGCAAATCCAGCAACAGGTTGATGATGCCCGCCTGAATCGACACGTCAAGCGCCGACACCGGCTCGTCGAGCGCGAGAATCTTCGGCTGCAGCGCCAGTGCCCGCGCGATGCCGATCCGCTGCTTCTGCCCGCCGGAGAACTCGGCGGGATAGCGGCTGGCGTCGTCGCGGTCCAGACCGACGATCGCCAGTAGCTCGGCCACCCGTTCCTCGCAACGCGGCCTGCCGAACCCGTTGGCGACCAACGGTTCTGCGATGATGTCGAACACCGGGAGGCGGGGGTCCAAAGAGGCCACCGGGTCCTGAAACACCTCCTGCACTTCGGTGCGCAGCTGTCGCCGGGCGGCCGCGTTGAGCGTGGCGACGTCGGCGCCGAGGACCTCGATGGAACCTGCCTCGGGTTTGGCGAGCTCGAGTATCTGGCTGAGCGTCGTGGATTTGCCCGAACCGGATTCGCCGACGATGCCCAGGGTGCGACCCTGCTCCAGGGTGAAGCTGACACCGTCGACCGCCCGCACCTCGCCGACGCGCCTGCGAAATACCGCGCCCTTGGTGAGCGGGTAGGTCTTGCTGACGTCGGTGACTTGCAGCACCAACTGCGGTTCACCCGCGGCGCTGTCGATCTCCTCTGGTTGCGTTGACACACCGAAGATTTCGGCTGCGCTGCGCCCCGCGACATCGTCGGTGCGGATACAGGCCACCCCGTGGCCGTCGCCGACGGCAACGAGATCGGGTTCCGCCGAACGACATTCGTCGATCACCAGCGGGCAGCGGGGGGCGAACGGACAGGCGCCGGGCGACAGCGATGACATCGTCGGCGGCGCGCCCGGGATCGGAATCAGCCGAGTGCCCTGCGGGGCGTCCAGGCGTGGCACCGACCCCAGCAGCCCAACGGTGTAGGGCATCCGACGGTCGCGGTAGAGATCTTCGACGGTGGCGACCTCGACCCCCCGCCCGGCGTACATGACCATTGCCCGGTCGGCGAACTCCGACACCACACCCAGGTCGTGGGTGATGATCAGCACGCCGGCGCCGGTGACGTCGCGCGCGGTTCGCAGCACGTCGAGGATCTGGGCCTGCACCGTGACGTCCAGCGCGGTCGTCGGTTCGTCACAGATCAGCAGATCGGGATCATTGGCGATCGCGATCGCGATCACCACCCGCTGGCGCTCACCCCCGGACAGCTCGTGCGGAAATGCCCTCGCGCGGGTGGGCGCCTGCGCGATGCCGACCAGCTCGAGCAGCTCGATGGCACGCTTGCGGGCATCCGCCCGGCGGACGCCGGGGTTGTGCACCTCGATGGCTTCGGCTATCTGGTCGCCGATGGTGTACACGGGGGTCAGGGCTGACATCGGGTCTTGGAATATGGTGCCGATCGACTTGCCGCGGATCCCTGACATGGCCTGGTCGGACAGCCCGAGCAGTTCCTCGCCGTGCAGGCGCACCGATCCCGACACGTCGGCGTATTCGGGCAGCAGTCCGATGATGGCCATCGCGACAGTGCTTTTGCCCGAACCGGATTCGCCGACGATGGCGACCACTTCACCCGAATCGATGTGGTACGTCGTGCCGCGCACCGCGGACACCGCGACGTCGCCCGTCTCGAAAGTGACGTTCAGATCCGTCACCTCTAGCAGCGCCGTCACTTCGGCTCGCGCTTCTCGCGGCGGCGTGGCTTGCTACGGGGATCCAATGCGTCGCGCAGGCCGTCGCCGGTGAGGTTGGCGCACAAGACGATCAGCACCAGGGCTCCGGCCGGGAACAGGAAGACCCACGGGAAGGTGGTGGCCGAAGGAGTGCCGTCGGCGATCAGCGTCCCCAGCGACACGTCGGGTGGCTGAACACCGAATCCCAGGAAGCTCAAACCGGTTTCGGCCAGGATCGCGAATCCGACGTTGAGCGTCGCGTCGATGATGAGGATCGAGGCGACATTCGGCAGGATGTGATGCATGATGATGCGGCGGCTGGATACCCCCATATACCTTGCCGCACGGATGAATTCGCGCTCGCGCAGGCTCATGGTCAAGCCGCGTACCATCCGGGAGCTGACCATCCAGCCGAATGCCGCAAGCAGCACGATGAGCCACAGGACGCTGCTCGACTGTCTGGTGCGGGGCGTGATGATGACGATCAGCAAAAAGCCCGGCACCACCAGCAGCAGGTCCACCACCCACATCAGTGCCCGGTCGCGCCAGCCGCCGAAGTAACCGGCAACCGATCCGACGGTGGCGGCGATGCTGGTCGAGATCAGTGCCACACAGACTCCTATCAGCATCGACTTCTGCATTCCGCGTAGGGTCCGTGCCAGCAGGTCCTGACCGAGCGCGTTGGTGCCGAACCAGTGCTCGAGCGACGGTGGCTGCAGCAGCGCGCCGTAGTCGAGGTGGTTGTAGTCGTAGGGGAGTAGTGGTGGCAGCGCGTAGCAGCCGATGAACCCCAGCACCAGCAGAACCCACGCCACCACCCCAGGCCTGTTGCGAATGAACCGGCGTATTACCAGGTTTCGCCGCGACGTGAAGGCGGCCGGGTCGACGCTCGACCGGGCGGGCTCAGCGACCGGGGCAGCTTCGCGGCTCATTGGCGCCGCTCCTCCTCATCGCTTCGCTCTGCATCGTCGCCGGCGCGCGTCATGCCACCCGCACCCTCGGGTCAAGCACCGCATAGAAGACGTCGGACAACAGGCCGGCGAGCAGAATCACCAATGCGGTAAACAGCGTGATGGCCGCGACGACGTTGGTGTCCTGTGTCGAGATGCCCAACACCACCCATTCGCCCATGCCGTGCCAGCCGAAGATCTTCTCGACGAATATCGCGCCGACGACCAGCCCGCTGAGCCCATAGGCGAACAGAGTGGCGAGCGGAATCAGCGCGGTGCGCAGGCCATGTTTGAACAGCGCACGCCGGCGGGTCAGACCTTTGGCGCGCGCGGTCCGGATGAAATCCTCGCCCAGCACGTCCAGCATGGCGTTGCGCTGGTAGCGGCTGAAGCTCGCGATCGCGCCCAGCGCCAGGGTCAGCGTCGGCAATATGAGGTGTTGGACGCGGTCGATCAACTGGTCCCACACTCCGCCGGGCGGAACCGGTGACGTCTCACCGGTGTAGAGGAACATCCGGACCCCGGTAAACGTGTTGACCCGGAGCGCGGCCAGGATGAGCATGCCTGCCAGCACAAATGACGGGATGCTCAGGGTGACCAATGCCAGCACGGTGATGACGCGGTCGCTGAGCCGGTACTGCCGGATGGCTCCCCAGGCCCCCACGATGACGCCGATGATGGTGCCCAGCACCGAACCGGTCACCACGAGCCGCAGGCTGATCCCGATCCGGTGCCACAGCTCCCGGGAGACCGGGTGACCGGTGACCGTCGTGCCGAAGTCGCCGTGCACCACGCCGGAAACCCATTTCGCGTACCGGATGGGTATGGGTTTGTCCAAGCCGAGCTGAGCGGCTTTGGCGTTGATGAGCTCTTTGGTCGGCGTCGGGTGGCGCTGGATGTAGCTGTCCAGCGGATGGAACGTCACGGAGGCCAGGCAGAAGGCCAAGAATGACGCCAGCACCAGCAGCACGATGTAGTTGAGGAACCGGCGCGCCAGAAAACGGATCATGCCTCACCACCGCGCCGCATCAGGACAGGTTAGCGAGCCCTCCGGTCGGTTGCCGCCGCACCGTTGTGATCGAGCTGATTCACACGGGTGAAATCGGGGCGGCCGGTTGATACGATCCGACACCGCGATACCCCTGCATCCAAAAGGAGAGTGGCGTGACGGTTACCGATGACTACCTGGCCAACAACGCCCAATACGCGAGCAACTTCACCGGGCCGCTGCCCCTGCCGCCGAGCAAACACGTCGCGGTCGTCGCGTGCATGGACGCCCGACTCGACGTTTACCGCATCCTCGGGCTCGACGAGGGCGAAGCCCACGTCATCCGCAACGCCGGCGGGGTGGTCACCGACGACGTCATCCGCTCGTTGGCCATCAGCCAGCGCCTGCTCGGGACGCGAGAGATCATCCTGATCCACCACAGCGACTGCGGAATGCTGACCTTCACCGACGACGACTTCAAGCGCAGCATCCAGGATGAGACCGGGGTCAAGCCGCCGTGGGCGGCCGAGGCGTTCCCCGACCCCGAGGCGGACGTCCGGCAGTCGCTGCGCCGCATCGAGAACAGCCCCTTCGTCACCAAGCATGTGTCGGTGCGCGGCTTCGTCTTCGACGTCGCCACCGGCAAGCTCATCGAGGTCACGCTGTAGCTTGCTGCCGAGCAGACCTCAGCCCACCTTGTAGGTGGCGAGGGCCTTGGCCAGCAGCCTGCCCTCCGGGTCGACGATCTCGGCCTCGCAGTTGACCAGCGAGCGGCCGCGCCGCAGCGCCCTGCCCACTCCGATCACATCGGTCGCGCGGGCCGGCGCCATGAAGTCCACCGTCATCGACACCGTCACGCCCCTCAGCTCGGGGGGTGCATCCGCGCCGCACCAGGCCGCCGCCATGACGGTCAGATCGGCAAGGGTGGCGATGGCGCCGCCATGCACCATGTCGCCGGCGGTGGCGTTGGACGGATCCCACGGCAGCCGCAGCCCCACCTCGTCGTTTGCGAGCCGATCGGCTGGAGATATCGGAGATCCCCAGCTTGGACTACGAACGGCGATTGGGGGAGGAATTCCGCGATGACGTCGCGGCCGCTGGACGGTTCGGAAGTGCTAGCCATCCGTCCATGCTTCCGCACGGGCATTTCATTGACAGCGGCGGAACAGCCTGGTTCTATATTTGACAATGACCATAAACATGACCAGTTCTACCAGAATTATCTGAATTCCGGTAAGGAAGCCATGACCACTGATCTGACGGCGGCCCCCGCGGCCGGCCAGTACGAATTGAGTCACCTGCGCTCGCTGGAGGCCGAGGCCATCCACATCATTCGGGAGGTGGCCGCCGAGTTCGAGCGGCCGGTGCTGTTGTTCTCGGGCGGTAAAGACTCCATCGTCATGCTGCACTTGGCGCTCAAGGCATTTCGGCCCGGGCGGCTGCCCTTCCCGGTGATGCATGTCGACACCGGTCACAACTTCGACGAGGTCATCGCCACCCGCGATGAGCTGGTCAAAGAGTCCGGGGTGCGCCTGGTGGTGGCGTCGGTGCAGGAGGATATCGACGCCGGCCGGGTCGTCGAGACCATCCCGTCGCGCAACCCGATCCAGACCGTGACGTTGCTGCGGGCCATCCGGGAGAACAAGTTCGACGCGGCATTCGGCGGGGCGCGGCGCGACGAGGAGAAGGCGCGCGCCAAGGAGCGGGTGTTCAGCTTCCGCGACGAGTTCGGCCAGTGGGACCCCAAGGCCCAGCGGCCGGAGCTGTGGAACCTGTACAACGGGCGCCATCACAAGGGCGAACACATCCGGGTCTTTCCGCTGTCCAATTGGACCGAGTTCGACATCTGGTCTTATATCGGAGCCGAAAAGGTCACGTTGCCGTCGATCTACTTCGCGCACCGGCGCAAGGTGTTCAGCCGCGACGGGATGTTGCTGGCGGTGCACCGGCACCTGCAGCCGCGCGCCGACGAGCCGGTGTTCGAGGCGACGGTGCGATTCCGCACCGTCGGGGACGTCACGTGTACCGGATGTGTGGAGTCTGCCGCCGCGACCGTGTCGGAGGTGATCGCCGAGACCGCGGTGTCCCGGTTGACCGAGCGCGGGGCGACCCGGGCCGATGACCGGATCTCGGAGGCCGGAATGGAAGACCGCAAGAGGCAGGGCTACTTCTGATGTCTGCATCTACTACGATGTTGCTGCGCCTTGCCACCGCCGGCTCCGTCGATGACGGCAAATCCACACTCATTGGGCGCCTGCTCTACGACTCCAAGGCCGTGATGGAAGACCAATGGGCCGCGGTGGAGCGAACGTCCAAGGAGCGCGGGCACGAATACACCGACCTGGCTCTGGTCACCGACGGCCTGCGCGCGGAGCGCGAACAGGGCATCACGATCGACGTTGCCTACCGCTATTTCGCCACGCCCAAGCGGAAATTCATCATCGCCGACACCCCGGGCCACATCCAGTACACCCGCAACATGGTGACCGGTGCGTCCACCGCTCAGCTGGTGATCGTGCTGGTCGATGCCCGGCAAGGCTTGCTGGAGCAATCGCGCCGGCATGCTTTCCTGGCGTCGTTGCTGGGCATTCGCCACCTGGTGCTCGCGGTCAACAAGATGGACCTGATCGATTGGGATAGAGAAAGATTCGAGTCGATCCGAGACGAATTCCACGCCTTCGCCGCCCGCCTCGATGTACAGGACGTCACCTCCATCCCGATGTCGGCCCTGCACGGCGACAACGTGGTTACCAAGTCGGACCGGACGCCGTGGTATGACGGGCCGGCGTTACTGTCGCACCTCGAAGAGGTCTACATCGCCGGTGACCGCAACCTGGTCGACGTGCGGTTCCCGGTTCAGTACGTCATCCGGCCACACACCCTCGAGCACCAAGACCACCGCAGCTATGCGGGCACCGTGGCCAGCGGAGTGATGCGCCCAGGCGACGAAGTGGTCGTGTTGCCGATCGGCAAGGCCACCCGGATCACCGCGATCAACGGACCGAACGGCCCAGTGCCAGAAGCATTTCCACCGATGGCGGTGTCCATCAGCCTCGCCGACGATATTGACATCTCGCGCGGGGATTTGATCGCCCGCACCAACAACCAGCCCAGGGTCGCGCAGCAATTCGACGCGACGGTGTGCTGGATGGCCGACGGCACCGCCCTGGAGCCCGGCCGCGATTACGTCATCAAACACACCACCCGGACCACCCGCGCACGGATCACCGCGCTGGATTACCGACTCGATGTCAATACCCTGCACCGCGACAAGAGCGCAACGGCGCTGAAGCTCAACGAACTCGGCCGCATTTCGCTGCGCACCCAGGTGCCGCTGCTGCTTGACGAATACACCCGCAACGCCAGCACCGGCTCGTTCATCCTCATCGACCCCGACACCAACGGAACGGTGGCGGCGGGCATGGTGTTGCGTGACGTTTCGGCGCACACGGCCAGCCCCAACACCGTGCGACACCAATCACTGGTGACCGCCCAAGACCGGGTGTCCCGGGGCACGACGGTGTGGCTCACCGGCCTCTCGGGCGCCGGCAAGTCATCGGTGGCCATGCTGGTCGAACGCAAGCTGCTCGAAAAGGGCTTGCCCGCTTACGTTCTCGACGGCGACAACCTGCGGCACGGCCTCAACGCCGACCTAGGCTTTTCCATGGCCGACCGGGCCGAGAACCTGCGCCGGCTGGCGCACGTCGCGACACTACTCGCCGACTCGGGCCAAATCGTGCTGGTGCCGGCGATCAGTCCGCTGGAAGAGCACCGCGCCCTGGCTCGTAAAGTCCACGCCGACGCGGGATTTGGCTTTGTCGAAGTATTCTGCGACACCCCGCTGGTGGAGTGCGAGAAGCGCGACCCGAAGGGGCTGTACGCCAAAGCGCGCGCGGGTGAGATCACGCACTTCACCGGCATCGACAGCCCCTATCAACGGCCGAAGAATCCGGACCTGCGACTCACCCCGAACCGCACCATCGACGAGCAGGCGCAACTCATCATCGACCTGGTGCAGTCGCGACACTAAGCGCAAGCCCGCGCGGGCTGCTGGTGGCAGAATGCGCAGAATGCGGATGTCGGCCAAGGCGGAGTATGCGGTGCGGGCGATGGTCCAGCTCGCCACGGCTCCGAGCGGCACGTTGGTCAAGACCGACGACTTGGCGCATGCTCAGGGCATCCCGGCCCAGTTTCTTGTCGACATCCTGACGAACCTGCGCACCGATCGCCTGGTGCGAAGCCACCGCGGCCGCGAGGGTGGCTACGAACTGGCGCGTCCGGCGACCGAGATCAGCATCGCCGACGTGCTGCGCTGCATCGACGGCCCGCTGGCCAGCGTCCGCGACATCGGCCTTGGCGACTTGCCATATTCCGGGCCCACCACGGCCCTGAGCGACGTATGGCGGGCGCTGCGCGCCAGCATGCGGTCGGTGCTGGAGGAAACAACCCTGGCTGACGTCGCCGCCGGCGCCCTGCCCAAGCACGTCGCGCAGCTCGCCGGTGACTATCAGGATCAGGAGAGCGTGCGACACCATTCACCGCGCGGCGGTGACTAACCGCCCGAGCCCGAGCCGTAGGGCCGGGTGAGGATCTCCATGGAATGCCCGGAGGGATCCGGGAAGTACACCCCGCGGCCGCCGTCGCGGCGGTTGATCTCGCCGGGTCTCTCGGCAGCCGGGTCCGCCCAGTGCGGCAAGCCGCGCGATTGGATCTTGCCGTAGATCGCGTCGAACTCTTCCTCGGAGACCAGGAAGGCGTAGTGCTGCCGCCGGATCTCTTCGCTTTCGGGGATGTCGGCATAGTCGAGACTGGCGCCGTGGTCTAGTGCGACAACCATGAAGCGGCCGAATGGCTTCGGGGTCGGCAGGTCGAAGAGTTCGGCGAGAAACTGCGCGGATTCCTGTTTGTCGCGTGCCGCGACAATGGTGTGGTTGAAGCTGATGGTCATAGTTCCTTTCACTCAACCACTCCAGCGACCGTCGCGCGAGCGTGCGTGTTCGTACGACGGCACGCCGCAGACGCTGTCATTTTGCGCACGCTCGCGCGGTGGATCACGGTGGATCACGGTGGATCACTTAGGCGCCGTGAGTTCCAGGGCGATGTTGTCGGGGTCGCGGAACTCCAGGATGTATGACGGCCCAATGTCTTTGATCGTTTCGTGATAGACCCCGACTTCGTCGAGATGTGCGGCGGCGGCATCCAATTCGTCCTTGCTGGCCAGCCGGAACGCGATGTGGTCCAAGCCGGCGCGATTCTCGTCGAAGCGGTCGGTGGCCACCGGGCGCAGCCCGAGCAGGGTGCCACCGAGGTCGTAGATGACCCCGCCGTACAGGAAGCTCAACTGGTCGCGGGTTTTCTCGTCAGCATTCTCGGGGACCTCGATCAGCACTGGCCAACCGAAGACGCTCTCGTAGAACTGCCGTGATCGTTCGATGTCGGTGACGGTGAGGCGGACGTGCGCGACGGACGAGCTGAGGATGCTCACCCAGTCCATGCTGCCACTCCGCCGCGGGCGAGTCGCCCGCATGCCAGAATCGCCGTCGTGCAGGTGGCAATGACCATGCCGGTGATGGAACCGGATCTGGACGCGACGGTGCTGCGGGATTGGGCCCGTGCGATCGACGAGGGACCGTTCTCGTCGCTGTGCTGGGGCGAGCGCATCGCCTTCGACAACCCCGACAGCCTGACGCTGCTCGGTGCGCTGTCCGCCTGGACCGATCGGGTGCGGCTGGTGACCACGGTGATCGTGCCGCAGCTGCACGACCCGACCATGCTGGCCAAGGCGCTCGCGACCGGAGACGTGCTGTCCAGCGGGCGGTTGACCGTGGGGATCGGCGTGGGCGGGCGGCATGAGGACTACCGCGCCGTCGGCGCCGACCTGGGCACCCAGACGATGCGTGGCATGGCCGACCGCGTGGCGGTGATGAAGCGGGTGTGGGCCGGCGAAAAGCTCACCGACTCGGTGCTGCCGGTCGGGCCGGCGCCGATTCAGGCCGGCGGGCCGCCACTGTTGATCGGCAGCATCGGGCCCAAGACCATCCGCAGCGCCGCGGCCTGGGCCGACGGAGTGGCGGGCGCCGCCCTTGACCTCGACGTCGCCAAGCAGAACGAGTTGTTCGACGTGGCGCGCGCCGCGTGGGCGGGGGCCGGCAAGCCCCGGCCCCATCTGGCGACCTCGTTCTGGTTCGCGTTCGGGCCGCACCAACAGGCCCGCGCCCAGATCCATCGTCATCTGCGGCGCTACATGAACTGGATACCGGCCGAGTACGTCGACGCGATGGCGCCGACGACCGGGTGGGCCGGCAGCGAAGACGAGTTGGTGGCGGTGCTGCGGAAATTCGCAGAGATCGGCACCGACGAAATTCAGCTCATCCCAACCAGTTCAGACCTCGACCAGCTGCGGCGCGCGGCCGACGTGGTCGACGGGTTTTAGGCCCAGCGGGGCTCGTCACCGGTGTCGGCCTGCTCGGGCGGCTGTCCCTTGCGCAGCGTCGCCAGCAGCTCGCGATACGGGCCGACGACGTAGACGGTGTCGCCGCCGCGCAGCCGGGCGTCGCGGCGCGGGTGCAGCTTGACCGGCGCATCCTGTCGGGTGATCGCGATGACGCGGGTTTGCGTGGACAGCTCGAACATCTGCAGCCCGTCGAGCTCACTGCCGGCGGCCACACGCATCCCGCCGACCATGAAGGAGCGCTGCTCCACCGAAAACGTGCCCAGCACCTGCAGGCCCATCGCGGCGCCGATGAACCAGGGTGCGGCCAGCTCGACGGTCGACCGCACGTTTTCGAACCCGAACCGCTGCGCCACCGCGGCCCCCAGCGCACGGTCGTAGACCCGTAGCACCAGCGGAACGTCGGGCCGGACGACCTCGGGCATCACCCGCGGACCCAACATCTCCCGCAGCACGATCCCGGTCTCGATGTTGACCATGTCGTCCTGGGTCAGCACGGCCACCGCGCGGGCGTGGTCGACGCGGGCCGCTTCCAGCGTCCGGCGCAGCGTCGCGTCGCCGAAGATCACCGGCACGTCGAGGTCGTCCGCCGTCGACAGGAAACGGTTGTTCGGGTCGCGCTCGATCACCGCGACGTCATGTCCGGCGGCGGTCAGGTCACTGACGACGCGGCTGCCGAACGAGCCCAGGCCCACGACGATCACGTGGTTGCGCAGGTGGCGCGCCCGCCGGCGTCCGGCCGAGTGGGCGAAGCGCCGGGACAGCAGCAGATCGGCGATGAACGCGACGAGGACCGCGGTAGTGAGCACGCCGGCGAACATCAACATGATGGCGAATAGTCGCAGCCAGGTGTGCTGGCGGAGGAAGCTGAAGTCGCCGTAGCCCACGGTCGCGATTGTTTCGGTGGTGAAGTACAACGCGTCGATCCACGTCATTCCCGGGGGGCGCTGATAGGCGAAGCGCAACAAGATCGTCGAACCGACCAGCAGAAGCAGCGCAGCGGCTATCGCGCGCAAGAACATCGGGTTGATGTCGCTGCGCAGTGTGAATACGGTGTCGAGCACTCGCCGCACCCACGGCGGGCGTGTGCGCGTTCCGGTCCGGCGCGGGATCTTGATGCCGCGGGCGGTCAACTCATCGGCGGTACCGATCAGCTCCGCCCAATCACCGGGATACACCCGCAGATCCCGGCCCGGGCACGCCATCACCAGGCCCGGTTCGGGGGAGTTTTCGCCGCGAATCACCGCCACCGGCGCCAGATCTCCGTAGATCTCGCGCAGCGTCGCGGCGCGCGGTGCCTCGGTGCCGGAGACGACGAACTCGATGCCGGCCGCCTCCAGCGGGTGCGCGGTGTGCGCCAGACACGCCTCCACGACAGACGGCGCCGCAAGGTCGGCAACGTCGAGGATGGCGCCGGGTCCGTTATCGGCGGCCACCGCCCCTCGCAGCACGTCATTGGCCAGCCGCGCGACCACCCGCACTCTCGGATTGGCTTTCCTTGCCAGCAGAGCGATTTCGAGATTCATCGCGTCGTCGTCGCCGACGCAGATGACGGCAAGCGCGCCGCTGACCCCGGCGTCGGCGAGCTCGGCGGCGGTCGCGACCTTGACAATGCTCGCGCCGGCGCTGTTCAGCTCCGCGACTATCGTCGTCGCCAGTGAGTCGTCACCGCTGACGATGATGTGCTGGTGCATGGTTAGGTACGTTTCGCAGCAATTGATGTCGCTGTTGTCATGGTCTCGGCCGTTCCACTCGTTTCTATGACTATCAGATACCCAGCCGATTGATACCACCGAAACACCCGGCGCCCGAAAGTCGTGAATTGCTGCGATGGACGGCGCAAACGTAACGTAGATTTCCCGCGACGCCCGGCGCGCACCAGCGGAAAGCCGGGGGAGGGGGGGCTTCCTGTGTCTTTTCTCCCGGTACACCCGTGAGCCGACAGCGGACAGGGGAGATTTCGGTGGACAGTGAGCCGCCGGAGTTTGGCTGGACTGGATCAATGTCCTCGGGACAATGTGGGACGCGTTGACCGAGATGACATACTCGGGCCATGCCGACAGCGCGGCGCGGCCACGGCAGTATCGATATCGCTGCACCGCCCGATCTCGTGTACGACCTCATCGCTGACGTCACCCGGACGGGCGAGTGGAGCCCGGAATGTTACCGGTGCGAATGGCTGGACGGGGCAACCGCTGCGGCCCCGGGTGTCCGGTTTCGCGGATACAACCGGCTGGGCCTTTTGCGCTGGGAAAGAACGGCGGTGGTCGATACCGCTGACCGAGGCCGCGAATTCAGCTTCGCGACGGTCAACGACCGCGCTGGTCGTGAAGAAACCCGGTGGTGGTACACGATGGAACCGTCGTCGTGCGGAACGTTACTCACCGAGTCCTTCCAGTTCCTGTGGTGCTCAGTGCCCAACAGACTCGCCGAAGCGCTTGTGCCACGGGGACGTCAAGTCAACCGGGGGATCGAGGAGACACTGCGGCGCATTAAACAGGCCGCTGAACAAAAGCCCTAGCGAGCCCTGCGAGGCGAGCCGCGGCGACGGTCGTGATACTGGCGGCGTGCCTTTCATCGAACGCGTCGCATCCCGCGAGATCTATCGGAATTCGTGGTTGGTGCTGCGAGAAGACGACATTCGCCGCTCAGACGGCAGCCATGGCATCTACTCCGTGGTGGACAAGCCGACATACGCACTGGTGATGCCCTACGACGGGCGGCGTTTCCGGTTGGTCGAGCAGTTCCGGTATCCCCTCGGCGCGAGACGATGGGAATTCCCGCAGGGCACCGCTCCGGGTTTGGCCGACCTCGAACCCTCCGAGCTGGCCGCGCGTGAGCTGCGCGAGGAAACCGGATTGCGTGCGACGTCGTTCGAGGCGCTCGGCCTGCTCGATGTGGCTGCCGGAATGACCAGTCAGCGCGGGTGGGTGTTCTTGGCCACCGGGATCTCCGAGGGAGATTCGGATCCCGAACACGAGGAACAGGACATGCGCAGCGAGTGGTTCGCTCGCGAAGACGTCGAGCAGATGATCCGCTCGGGGGTGCTGGCCGATGCGCAGTCGGTCGCCGCCTACGGCCTGTTCCTGCTGTGCGGGCGATGAATGCGGTGAATGCGATGAATTCCGGGGCCCGCGACGGTCTAACACCGATATGACGATCACACCTCGCAATCTCGACGGATACGGAGCGCCGCCGATCGAATGGGACCGTGTCAAAGCCGTGCTGGACAGTCAGCTGACCCAGGCGCCGGGAAGCGGCGGTCCGCAACGCCATACGCCGTGGCTCACCACGATCAATCCCGACGGCAGCCCACATGTGACACCGCTGGGGGTGGTTCGGCACAGCGGCAGCTGGTACTTCACCTCCGGGCCGGCGACCCGCAAATCGCATAACTTGGCCCGCGACCGGCGATGCGTTGTCAGCGTCGCGACCGAGCCGTTCGACCTCGTCATCGAAGGCGCCGCCGAACGGGTTGTCAATGCTGGCGAATTGGCTTGCGTTGCGGAGGCTTTCGTTCGTTCCGGATGGCCCGCCGAAGTCGCCGGTGACGCGCTCACGGCCCTGTACAGCGCCCCGTCGGCCGGGCCGGCGCCATGGTATGTCTATCGGGTGGAGCCGTCGACGGTGGTCGCGCTGGGCACGTCGGAACCGTTCGGCGCCACCAAGTTTCAGGTGAATCTCAGCCCTTGAAAGCATGTCAATGCGGGGGCCCCGGCCGGGGTCCCCGCATCATGGTTTCGCTGTTAGGTCGAGGTGACGTACTGCGGGCAGTAGGCCGACGCGGCGTCGACGGAGAACGTCTTCGCGCTCTTGGAGCTCAGGCCGGTCGCTGGGCCACCGCGCCGATGACCTCCTGGGGTGAGTGGCCCGCGTCGAGGGCTTTGCAGACGGCGTGCGCGTCGCTGATGGCGCGCGCCGCGGTCGGCGGCTGGATTCCGTCCGCCTGCAGCTGGGCGAGGAACGTGTCATCGACCGTGCTTGCGCCTGCGGTGCCGGCCAAGCCGAGCGTGACCAGGCCGAGAGCGGCGGCGGTCAGGCTGGTGCGGGCCGCGACAACGGTGAAACGGCGAGTGAACATCGGGGTCTCCTTGTGCTGATCTGGGTTTTTGGTTGACGCGTTTCCGCGTTGACACCAGAGTCGACACCGGCCCTTTATGGTTTCTCAATAAATTCTTGATGTCAGGCGCAGCGCGCCCGATAGCGTCACCGGCTAGCGCTAGCGGGCAGAAAGCCCGGCGGCGGCCCGGATCTGGCGGCGCACCGCGGCACGGTCCGTGTCGGGAAAAATGTAGTGGCTCAACGCGGTTCGCGCGATTGCGCCGGCCAGGTCGCGGGGGTCCACCGCGGCGGCGAAGGCGTCCTCGCGGGCGCAGCGCCGCAGGACCACCGTCAACCCTTCGGTCAGCACGGGCAACGCTTGCGCCATCTGTTCGTGCGCGAACCCCCGCTCCAGGTCGAGCAGCCGCCCGGGCGGCTGAGCCTCGACGAAAGTCGCGATGACGTCGACCGCGGCTTCCAACCGTGCGACCCCGACAACGCCAGACATCGCTTTGTCCATCGCCGCATCAAGACGCCGGCGCTCGCGCTTGCCCAGCGCATCGATGAGTTCTTCCTTGGACGCGAAGTAGCGGTAAATGGTGGGCCGTGACACCCCGGACAGGGTCGCAACGTCGGAGAGCGACATCCTCCGCGCACCCGTCCGGAACACGAGCCGCTGGGCCGCGTCGAGGATCCGATCGGCCAGATCCCCATGGTCTGAACCCCGTGGTTCGGCGATCGACACGACGGCAGCCTCTACAGTTTGCCGAGTTCGCGCAGCCACGAGGTCAGCAGCCGCAGCCCGTCGTCAAAGGACATGGGCTTGTAGCTCAGGCGCCGGGTGGTCAGGTTGTCGTTGGTTCTGGGTTTGCGCTCGCTCTTGGCCGCGGCTTTTGCGATGGCCATCAAGGTCGGTCCGAATTCGGCGGTCAATGCCTCGGGATCCGTGCGGTAATCGAGATCCTCGACACGATGCTCGATTCCGGCGAGCTCGCACGCGCGATTGATACCGCCGGCCGTGCTGAAGCTTTCCTGCGGCCGGCCGACCAACAGGTAGCGCTCACCGGCGACCCCGTGGTCCAGCGCGGCGATCGAGCCCGTCGCGACGTCCTTGCCCGCTACCCACGTGACCGGGAAAGCGAGGTAGCGCTTGATCTTTCCCCGCATGCCCGCCAGCAGCACCCGGTTGAAGCTGGTGCGGTGCAAGGCACGTTCGACGACCGGGGCAGGACCGAAGATCGCGCCAGGGTGGCAGGTGAGCACGTCGTCGCCCGCAGCAGCGCGCCGGTGTGCCTCGGCAAACGCGGCGAGCTTGGTGACGGTGTAGGGGTCGTTGGGTGGGTTGTCCAGAACGGGTGCCTCTTCGAAGTCGACACCGGTGCTCAGGTCGAGGAAGGTGGCGGTGCTCAGGGCCACCACCCGCCGCATGCCGTGGGCTTTCGCCGCGTCCAGGACGTTGGTGGTGCCGACCATGTTGACGGCCTTGAAGTCTTCGAGGTCCTGACTCGCACCGCCGAGCAACGCCGCGCAGTGGATAGCAGCCTCGGCGCCTTTGGCCGCGCGCAGCACGTCGTCGGCGTTGCGGATGTCGCCCTTGACCAGGTCGACGCCGATGTCGGACAGCGCGCCGGCTTCGTCCGGATTGCGGACCAAGGCCCGAACCTGGTCGCCACGCTGGATCAACTGCTCGCAGACGTTGCCGCCGGTCTGTCCGGTCGCGCCGGTGACGAAGATCGTGCGGGGCATGGCCGTTCTCCTACGCGCTAGGGTGTTACATATCGAACATATTTAGTTAAGACTGTAAACCTTGACATGGGATTGTTCTATATTCAGTTTCATGGCACTCGATCCTTCCAGCGTCCTTCTCACCGACCGCGTAGCGGTTGTCACCGGCGGCGGCGCAGGCATCGGCCGCGGCATCGCGGCGGGTTTCAAGGCATTCGGTGCGCAGGTGGCGATCTGGGAACGCAACCCCGAGTCGTGCGCGTCTGCCGCCGCGGAGATCGGTGCGCTGGGTATCACGGTCGACGTCCGCGACAGTGCCGCGGTGGACGCCGCGCTGGCGCAGACTTCCGCCGAACTCGGGCCGGTGACGATCCTGGTCAACAATGCCGGGGGAGTGTTCTGGTCAGGGATCCTCGACACCAGCGAGAACGGTTGGGACGCGCTGTACAAGTCGAACCTGCGTCACGTCTACCTGTGCACGCAGCGCGTGGCCCGCGTCCTCGTCGAGCAGAAATTGCCGGGCAGCATCATCAGCGTCACGTCGATCGAAGGTGTCCGCGCCGCACCGGGTTACGCGACTTACGCGGCGGCCAAGGCCGGCGTCATCAACTACACCAAGACCGCGGCACTCGAACTCGCCCCGCACGGCATTCGGGTCAACGCGCTTGCGCCCGACATCACCCTGACCGAGGGGATCATGCAGATAGCCCCGCCGGGCTCCGAACAGCGATTCGGCCGCACGGTCCCGATGGGCCGCGCGGGTCAGGTCGACGAGATGGCAGGCGCCGCAGTGTTTCTCGCGTCCGAGATGTCCAGCTACATCACCGGTCAAACGATCCACGTCGACGGCGGCACCCAGGCCGCCAGCGGGTGGTATCACCATCCGGAAACCGCCGCATACGTGCTCGGCCCGAGCAGCTGAGCGCTCCAGAAAGATAGGTTGAATCGATGCCCCGTATCGCGCCAATCCCGGTGGAAGAGCTCAGTTCACGCTCTCGCGAAATCGTGGAGGCCGGCGTCGCGGCCGGACTCTATGCGACGCCGGTGCCGCTGCAGATCTTTGCCTATCGCAGCGCACAGCTCGAGCAGGTCAACATGGCCAGGGCGCAGCTCGGTGCCGGCACCCTGCTCGGTGGCCGGATCCTGGAGTTGCTGCGCATCCGCAGCGCCCAACTCGGCGAATGCGCACCCTGTAGCCAGTCGCGCAAGCACGATTCGATCACCGACGAGGATGTGGCCTGCCTGCTCGCGCCGGGCCACGACGCGCTGACGCCGCAGGAGCAGATGGCCGTCGAGTTCATCGACCTGCTCTCCGCTGACCACCACGCGATGGACGACGAGTTCTACAAGCGGTTGGGGGAGCACTTCACTGCCGCACAGATCGTCGAGCTCGGGTTCACCTGCGCCGGGGTGATGGGACTGCACCGCTTCATCCACACCCTCGATGTCTACGGCGACTCGCCACCCGTCATCGAGTACTGCGACGATCAGGTCGACAGCGCCAAGCCGGAGTGACCCCGCACCGCTCGGGGAGTCGCGCACTGCGCGAGAATGACGCCATGCCGGTCCGGTCCTTCGACAATGCCAACGCATTCCATCGGGCGATGCGTCGCTTCATAGCCACGAAGGTGGGGGTGACACTGTTTCGCCCGACGGCACACTACATCGACAGACTCGCCAGCCAGCTCACCGGCGGTCGACGTAGCGCCGCGTGGTTCCTGACCGGTGTTCCTGCCGTCATGCTCACGACTATCGGGGCGAAATCGCGCGAGCCCCGCACCGTCGCGGTATACGGAATCCCGCACCCCGAGGGGCTGGCCGTCATCGCGTCGAATTTTGGCGGCACCAAGCACCCGGCCTGGTACCACAATCTCAAGGCCAACCCGCAAGCCACGTTGTCGGTCGAGGGCGACACCTGGGATGCCGCCGCCCGAATCGCTGCACCCCGCGAGCGCGACGAGATCTGGGCAAAAGGCATCGATATTTATCCCGGCTGGCGAAAGTACGAAACCCGGGCCGGCGAACGCCACATCGAAGCGTTCGTTCTCAGCCGGGTTTGACCTGCAGGGGCACTGGTGCCCCCGGCAGGATTCGAATTAGCAGCCTTGCAAGATGCCCGCAAGGCCTCTATCTGCGGAAATCGGCAATCTACCAGCCCAATAGGGGCAAGCGGTTCGACGGGCGTGCATGTCGATCTGATGGGACGGGCGCTGTCACTGGGCCCTCACGAGTTGTGGGGTGTTGGCCGACATGGTCGACTGCGGCTAACGGGCGCTGACCCGGTACTTGTCTTGTCGACTGGGCGGGCCCGCCTCTCAATTAACCCGGTACCCGCAATTGGGCATTCAGGCGCGCTGACCTGGGTCAAAGGACCCTATCGCGGGGATGAGGGGGAGGCAGAACCTGAAATGCGTACGGCCAGACCTCGAAGCCCGAATGCGGGCGGCCGGGCACGAGGGGAGAAGAAGGGGCTTAGTCCATGACGACTGGCTGTAGAACTAAGACCGGGGTCTCAAGGAGGTAGTCATGTCCGCCAAAACGAAGGTCTCGGCGCTTGACCACGCGATGCACACCGCGCACACCTGGATCAACGACGTGGCCAGGGAGTTCGACACCGAGGATCAGGAGTTCGCCTACCGAGTGCTGCGCGCGTGGCTGCACACCCTGCGCGATCGACTCACCGTGGAGGCGAGCGCCC
>NZ_JBKQQD010000298.1:0-5562 GCF_052144515.1 Mycobacterium sp.
CAGCCCACGCTCCGGCAGCGCCCTTGCCCTGCGCTCGCTCAGGCATCCCCGTGGTGATGCCGGAGCCGCACTGCGGGGCACGATCCAAAGCCATCGCGCGTGGTTGCTCCGCGACGCGGCGCGTCGAGAGATCGCGGCGCGCTGGGTCGGATTCTTCAAAGAGTTCGACGTGCTGCTCCTGCCCGTCACCCCCACCGCCGCGCCCGCCCATCACAACAAAGACCATGACCGTTTTGGCCGCACCATCGTCGTCGACGGTGTCGCCCGCTCCTACTGGGACCAGACCAAGTGGAGCGCGCTGGCCAACATCGCCGGTGCGCCGGCCACGACGATGCCCGTCGCCACCACGGCGGCGGGCCTACCCATCGGCATCCAGGCGATGGGGCCGCCCGGGGGAGACCGCACCACCGTGGAGTTCGCCGCCCTGCTCACCGAGGTTCTTGGCGGCTACCGCATCCCGCCGCTACACCGCTCGTCCGTCACCAGCACTGCCTGAATACGTCGGCAAAAAAAGGAGGGGTCATCTCATGCGTCGCAACTTGTCGGGTAGCAAGCTGGTCATCACCGGAGCCGCGCGTGGCATCGGAGAGAAGGTGGCACGCCTTGCCGCCGCCCGAGGAGCTCGTGTGGCTCTCATCGGACTTGAGCCCGATCGGTTACGTACTCTCGCCGACGACCTGGGTCCGACGGCGTCCTGGCGGGAGGCCGATGTGCGCGACAGCGCCGCCTTGCGGTCGGCGATTGATGATTGCGCAATCACCATGGGCGGCATCGACATAATCGTCGCCAACGCCGGGATTGCCGCGTACGGGACGGTGCGGCAGGCCGACGAAGCGTCTTTCGAGCGAGTGCTGGACATCAACCTGAACGGCGTTTTCCGCACGCTCAAATACGCGACACCTCACCTGGAGCGCAGCCGAGGCCACGCGATGGTGGTGGCGTCGGCGATATCCTTCACGCCGATTGCCGGGCTGGCCTCCTACGCCGCAAGCAAGGCAGGCGTTGAGATGCTCGCCCTGGCCTACCGCCAAGAGGTGGCGCACCTCGGTATCACCGTCGGCCTCGTCCATCCCTCGTGGATCGACACCGACCTCGTCCGAGGCGCCGAGGCGGACCTGCCCTCATTCCGGGAACTGCGCGAGAGGCTGCCGTATCCGGGCAATGTCACCACGAGTGTCGACCGAGCCGGCGCAGCGATTGTCCGCGGGCTCGTGCACCGGCGCAGTCGCGTATACGTTCCGCGCGCTGTTGTCGTCGCCAACTGGGCCAAGGCCGCCCTGAACTCACCGGCCGCTTGGCCGTGGATGAGGCGCTTCGCGGCCGAGGTGACACCGGCGCTCGAACGCGAGGTAGCGGCATTGGGAAGACATGACCAACTCGTACCGGGCGCCGAAAACCGCTTGGCCTCAGAATCTTCGACTAACGCAGTAGCGATTGAAAGTAGACCGACATGAAGGCATTCGTCGTCACGCAGTACGGCAAGGACGGCATCCGGGCCGCCGACGTACCCGTTCCGAAGGTCGGCAAGGGTGACGTCCTGGTCCGGGTGAGTGCGGCGAGCATCAACCCGTTGGACAAGATGGTCCGCAACGGCGAGTTCAAGCAACTCCTGAAGTACAAGACGCCCTTCGTGATCGGCCACGACGTCGCCGGAGTGGTGACCCAGGTTGGTGCGGACGTCCGCAATTTCAAGGTCGGCGACGAGGTCTACGCCCGCCCCCGCGACCTGCGCATCGGCACCTTCGCCGAGTACATCGCGATCGACGAGAACGACGTCGCACTCAAGCCGGTCGCGCTTACTCTGCACGAGGCCGCCGCCGTGCCTTTGGTCGCTCTGGCCGCCTGGCAGATTCTGGTCGAGAAGGCTCAGGTCAAGCCCGGGCACAAGGTCCTCGTCCACGCCGGCGCCGGTGGGCTGGGGTCCACCGTGATTCAGCTCGCCAAGCACCTCGGAGCCCACGTGGCGACGACCGCCAGCGGTGCCACCGAGGACCTCGTCCGCGATCTCGGAGCCGACGTCGTCGTCGACTACACCAAGCAGGACTTCTCCAAGATCCTCTCCGGCTACGACCTCGTGCTGGACTCGCTCGGCGGCGAGAACCTCATGAAATCGCTCACTGTGCTCAAGCCCGGCGGCTTAGCGATCGGCGTTGCGGGCCCGCCCGACGCCGGATTCGTCAAACAGGTCGGCGCCCCCAAGCCATTCGCGCTCGTGATGTCGTTCCTGAGCCGCAAGGTCCGCAGGCTCGCCAGGAAGCTCGGTGTGCGCTACTCGTTCTTCTTCATGCGCGCCAGCGGCGCACAGCTCGAAGAGCTCGGGGCCCTTTACGACGCGGGCCATCTCCGCCCGCTCATCGACTCAACCTTCTCCTTCGACCAGACGCTCGAAGCACTCGCCTACGCCGAGCGCGGCAAAGCTAAGGCCGGGAAGGTCGTCATCACCCTCGACTGAACTTCGTCGCCAACCGGCAGGGCATCACACCAACCAATGAAAGCAATAGCCATGACACACCAAGACAACAGCCACCTCGAGATCGAGGACCGCGGAGCCACCTTGATCGTGCGGGTCGACGGCGGCCCTCACAGCTTGTTCGGCGTCGACACCGCCAACGAGCTCGACGAGTTGGTGGGCCGCGTCGACCGTGATCCAAACGTCCACGCAGTCGTCTTCACCGGCGCGCGTCCCGGCCGGTTCGTCAGTCATGCCGACGTGCGGTGGCTCCAGGCAGAGGGTGCCGCGGTCCCGGACTTGAACCGACGCGGCGCATCTGCCGTTCTGCGCCTGGCCCGAGCCGTAGACCGCGCTCGCGTCCCCGAGCCCGTTCTGCGCAGGACCCCGCTTCGGGGAGCCGCCCAGCTCGATCGCCTGCACGCGACGTTCTTGCGCATGAACGCCAGCGGCGTGATCTTCGTTGCCGCCCTGAACGGTTCGGCGCTGGGTCTGGGCGCGGAATTCGCCTGGGCCTGCGATCTGCGCGTCATGGCCGATGGTGAGTTCTTCATCGGCCAGCCAGAAGTCCTCCTCGGGATCATGCCGGGCGGTGGCGGCAGCCAGCGACTGACCCGGCTCATCGGCACCCACAAATCACTGCTTGCGATCCTCGACGGCAAGCCGTTCACGCCCGCGCAGGCACTGGCCAATGGGGCGGTCGACGACGTCGTGGCGCCCAACGACGTCGTCACGCGGGCGGCCGAACTTGCCGACTACTTCGGAAAGCGGACCAAGGGGTCAGTCGAAGCCATCAAGAGGTCGGTGTACTTCGGCGGCTCGATGTCGTTGCCGGAAGGCCTTCACGTCGAGCGCACCGAGTTTCTACAGACCGATCAGTCCGAGGAGGGTCAGGAACTGATGCTTCAGTACCTCTCTGATACCGACTCCACCGGCGAGCTACCTCTCTACCGCCCGGACAGGTACGCACAAGCGCTCGAATCGGGCCGAGTGTCGGCGGCCGGCTCGACCAACGGTGCGGTGAGCCGGTAATGAGCACTGTGCAGCCGTATACCCGTCACGACGTCTCGTTCACTTCCGGCGAGGACACCTGTGCCGCATGGCTTTACCTGCCCGCCGGAGTCGCCTCACCGCCCGTGGTCATCCTCGGGCACGGCCTCGGCGCGACACGTGAGATGCGCCTGGACGCCTTCGCCGAGCGGTTCGCGCAGGCCGGTATCGCCGCGTTGGCCTTCACCTATCGCCACTTCGGTGACAGCGGGGGCCAGCCTCGTCAGCTGCTGTCGATCAAGCGACAGCTTGCCGACTGGGATGCCGCCATCGCTTGGGTGAAGGATCGTAGCGACGTCGACGGCACACGGATTGCCGTCTGGGGAAGCTCCTTCGGCGGCGGGCACTCCATCACCGTCGCCTCACGCCATCCGGAGCTGAAAGCGGCGGTCGCCCAGTGCCCGTTCACCGACGGCCTAGCCTCAGCGCTCGCGCTGGGCCCAAGTGAATCTCTGAAAGTTTTGCCGTCAGTCGCACGGGATGTCGCCTCGATGGTCTTTCGCAGGCCGCCCGCGATGATCCCGCTCGCAGGTCCCCCGGGTTCGCTTGCCCTGATGCACGCTCCAGACGCCCTTCCCGGCTACGAGGCGCTGCTACCACCCGACACGACCTTCCGGAACGAGGTAGCGGCGCGGGTCGCGCCGACCATCGCCACCTATCGGCCCGGACGTGCGGCAAAGAAAATCAGATTCCCAATCCTGTTCTGCATCAGCGACACCGACAGCGTCACGCCACCGGCCCAAACCCTGCGATACGCGCGCACCGCACCCCGGGGCGAGATCAAACGCTACGACGCCGGCCATTTCGACTTCTACCTCGGCGAGTCCTTCGAGGCACTGGTGCGGGGCCAGGTCGAGTTCCTGACGCGGCAATTGTCGCGGGACAAGGGTCCGCTGCGGGCGGCCCACACGAAAGGAAAAGCCGTATGACTTCCCTGCGCGACCCGCTGACGCTGCCCTGTGGCCAGGTGTTGCCGAATCGGATCATGAAAGCTGCGTTGAGCGAGAGTGGCTCGGCGACAAGCAAAACTCTCCCGACGAGCGAATCGACCGGCTATACACGAGCTGGAGCCAAGGTGGCTACGGTCTGATCGTCACCGGCAATCTGATGGTCGATCGCACGCAACTCGGCGAGCCGGGCAACGTCGTCATCGAAGACGAGCGAAACCTGGACGCACTGTCACGCTGGGCCAAGTCCACCAAAGACGCCGGCGTTCCGATTTGGGTGCAGCTCAATCATCCAGGGCGCCAGTCGAACCCGCTCGCGCTCGGTCACACCCCCCTGGCCCCAGCCCGGTGGCCCTCAGCTGCGCATCGGACCGCTAGTAGGGCGAGAACGGCGTCGCAATTCTGCGGCCGGCCGAAACGCCGACGTAGTATTCGCCGCGACGCTTTATGCGCAACTTCGCGCCGACGTGTACGCCCGCGTAATCGCCCCCAGGGCCTACGCGGCCGACTCGCAGGGTCTTGCCAAGGCTTCCTCGCACATATCGGGGACGGCGACGGTTTGTCTTGCGTCTGATCCGTTTGACTTGGGTGCTACCGGTCGACGCGAACCGGCCCCGCCGGTCGCGCTTGTAGGTGCGTCGCTTGGCCATCAGGCGCTCGCAACACGAATGCAGGCCAGGAGGCGGTCAACCGGACTCTGTTCCTCGGCACAAGTCGTACTCATCCCAGCACCTCACATCGATGATTTTCCTTCTATTCGATTCTATCGTCGAGATGCGCCAAAGTTGTTGAATTACAGCCGATGTCGCTGATTAATATTGCTTGCGGCCCACATCGCACGCCGCGCGTAATTGGGCGCTCTAAGCGAGCGCAATCGCGCGCTGTCAGTCGAGGGACTGGCTGGGCACATTTTGGGCACACTCAGTGTCCACAGAGGTCAATTCTGGTGAATCACAACGCATGTCATTTCGCAGCTCAGTGCCGGTTTGGCTCCACAGAGAACACACTGGTCAGAGCCACAAGCTCTGGCCAGTTTTCTTTCTCATCAACATCTGACGCCCAGATCCTGGATTATCTTGTGCCACAGCGCTTACGGCGGTGTGCGACGTGGTGTGG
>NZ_JBKQQD010000299.1:0-50599 GCF_052144515.1 Mycobacterium sp.
CTTCAACCGGCTGCACCCCGAGCGAGCAAAGAAGCGGGCCATCTACCAACTCGAAGCCATGGGCTACCACGTCACCCTGACCCACGCCAGTTGATCACCGACGCCGGGGAAATCTTCGCGTCAGAGCTCGTGAAGGTGATCGGCGCCGTGCTGGGTCGGCCGCTGCGCTACCAGGAGGCGCCGCCAGATGTCGTCCGGCAGCGGTTCATCGGCTTGGGCTTCCCCGCCGATTTCTCCGACGCCTATGTGGCGATGCTCGCCGAGACGCTGGAGAAGCCCGCCCTCGTCACCCGGGAGACGGAGAACATCCTTGGCCGGCCGGCCCTCACGTTTGGGCACTGGGTGTCTCAGCACCGTGCCGTGTTCACCGAGCAGATCGGAGCCTGACATGTCCGAGCCGCGTCCGCCGCGCTACCTCAAACCCATGAACAAGGTGATGATGGCCGTGCAAAAGCTGGGGATACCGACCGGCCCCGCCATGGTGTTGACGGTGCCGGGCCGTAAGTCGGGCCGACCGCGCAGCACCCCGATGACGCCCTTCGAACTCGACGGCGGCCTCTACGTGGTGGCCGGCTATCCCGGCGCCGACTGGGCGGCGAACGCCCGCGCCGCGGGCTCGGACACCCTGGCCCGCGGCCGAAGGTCCCGGCGGGTAAAGATCGTCGAGTTGACCGCCGAGCAAGCGCGCCCGGTGCTACGGGCGTTTTCGACTGAAGTGCCGGTCGGTGTCGCGTTCGCGAAGCGATCGGGGATGGTGCGCGACGGTACCCCCGACGAATTCGAGGCACTGGCGGGCCGGGTGGCCGTCTTCCGATTTGATCCGACGCACGACGACAATGAAACAGCGCGAGAAATCCGTTGATTTCTCGCGCTGTTTATAGTGCCGGCCGGCTCGCCGATGGCGGGGCGAGCCGTAAAGACGAAGCCGTGCACCGTTCCCACTGTCACTGGGTCGCTGACCCCTCAAAAGCAGCGTCCCGAGCGGAGCGGGGTTAGGCCGATTTCACGGTCCTGCGGACCGGGTATCCGTTGCGCTCGGCCAGGGAACGCAGTTGGCGGAGGGCGAACGCGTGCGCCCGCCCGGCTTCCGGAATCACGACACCTGCCCACAGCCCTTCCGCACCCGGGGACTCGACCGCATCCCGGGCACACAGCCAGCGACGCGGGCATGCCCGGCCAACGCCTTGGCCTCGTTATCAGGACCCGTGGTCCAACGGTCGGGGTCCTGAGTGCAAGCGCCAAGCTCTAGGTTGTCCAGAGCTGTCGCGGTCATATCGCTACGCTCCTCTCAGAAAGCGTTGCAGTTCTGTGCGTTACTGGTCGGTACGCTATAGCATTAACCATCGCGCTACAACAGTTAACTGCGTCGCTTTCCGGGGTCTGGTCGCGCAACGCTCTGCGTTACGCTGCACGTTTGCGGAGGCTCTTGATGTGTGGGCGGCGACGGCAAGGCATCCGATAATGCGCTTGAACTGTGTATTTGTGCAGGCTCAGCCAACCGCAAACCGCTTCAGACTTGCCCGGCTAAAGTGAACCAAAATGTAGCGATACTATGGTTTTCCGGGTGATGCGGCTCACCCTCCGTGCCGCCGGGGATGTGACGTAGTCTTCATCTAGAACCGTAGCGAAGACATGGCTTGTGTCTGGCGCAACGGTTAGGATTGTGACTGACGTAAGCCCTCCAGGGCCCTCAAGCGAGGAATCTCAAATGCCCCATGCCCAGTCGGCTGCCCAGCCGGCTCTGCTGATCGTGCACAGCGACGAAACGTCGCACGCGGTCGAGCCCGGCCAAGGTGTCGTCACTATCGGCCGCGAGCCTCACGCCGACGTGCAGATCGATGATTCGACAATCTCGCAGGAGCATCTGCGCGCGGAATGCGCCGATGGGCAATGGCGGATCGTCGACAACAGCCCGTCCGGCATGTTTGTCGACGGATCACGAAGGACATCGGTGGCAGTCACCGACAAGGCGATCATCCGGTTCGGCGACCCCGCCACAGGCAAGGCGCTGACATTCGAAGTCGTCAGGCCGTCACGACCCCACGAACCGCACGCTGACGACACGGACGAACACATGGACGACTCCCCCGCCGGCGCGCCAGATCCGGGCCTGGTTCGCGCCGGAGCAGCCGCGGCGGCGCGACGTCGTGAGCTCGACATCAGTCAGCGCAGACTGGCAGCCGACGGGATCATCAACGCGGGTGCGCTGATCGCTTTCGAAAAGGGGCGCAGTTGGCCCCGCGAACGGACCCGGGCCAAGCTCGAAGAGGTGCTGCAGTGGCCCGCCGGGACTATCGCGCGGAGCCGCCGGGGCGAGCCGCTCACGGGGGAAGCAAGTAGTGAGGCCGTGCTTTCCGTCGGCACCGCCTCAGGCACACCGGCATCCGACGGCTCGGCGTCGTTGATAGCGCAGGCCGTCGCTGCCGCCGTGGACGGATGCCGATTGGCCATCGCCGCATTGCCGCCGGTCGAGGATCCCGACTTCGCCCAGCGGCTGGCTCCGATCCTTGCCGATTTGCGCCAACTCGAGGCGATCGCTGTGCAAGCGACCCACATCAGCCGGATCACGCCGGAATTCATCAAGGCGCTGAGCGCGGTGCGCCGCTACCACGAAGAGCTGATGCTGCTCGGCGCGACCGCCCCGGGTGCCACCCTGGGGCAGCGCCTGTATGCGGCCCGCCGCCGGGCTAACCTCTCCACCGAGGAAACGGCACAAGCGGCTGGTGTCGCAGAAGAATTAGTCGTTCGCGCAGAAGCAGAGGAAGCGTTGCCCGCCGCCGCCGTCGCGGCGATCGAAGCGCTCATCAGCCAGATCAGTTGAGCCCAAGCTATTTGGCGCTCACCAGACGATGGCCGCCATGTCGCGATTGTCTGAACACACGCTGCGCACGGCAGCTTCGATGTCGGCGCCTGTGATGATCTGCAAATCGTCAACGGATACGGGTCGCCCCGCACGTTTTTGGGCGACCACTCGGGTGTCCCGGAAGCCTTCGGCGCGTTCGATGACGTTGCGCGCGAACCGGCCGTTCTGCATGGCGTCGATCCCGTGCTGCCCACCGGGGGTGGTGTAGTTGCGAATGGTGGTGGCCGCGTCCAGGAACGTCTCGCGCGCAGCGTCGTCGAGGAGGCTGGCACGCGGTTCGGCGTAGCGGCGCCCGATCTCGACGATCTCGCCCGGCGAATAGGACTCGAACCGCAGCTTGCGGTAGAACCGGCCTGCCAGACCCGGGTTCACGGTGAGGAATTGGTCTACTTGATCCTCATAGCCGGCGCCGATGAAACAGAAATCGAATCGGTGTGTTTCCAATTTGACCAGGAGCTGGTTGACGGCCTCCATACCGATCATGTCCGGTGTACCGTCCTGGTGTCGCTCGATCAACGAGTAGAATTCGTCCATGAAAATGATTCGCCCAAGCGACTTTTCGATCAACTCGTTCGTCTTCGGCCCCGACTCCCCGATGTAGTGCCCACAGAAGTCCGATCGGCGGACCTCCCGAATTTCGGGGTGGCGCACGATCCCCATGCCTGCGTAGATCTTGCCGAGTGCCTCAGCGGTGGTCGTCTTACCCGTGCCCGGTGGTCCCACCAGGAGCATGTGGTTGGTCTGCCCCTCGACCGGAAGGCCGTGCTCTAACCGCATCATTCGCACTTCGAGCTGATCCTCCAGCGCCGACACCGCCTGCTTGACCGCCGCCAGGCCCACCTGTTTGGCCAGCAGTTCGCGTCCCTCGGCCAGCAGTTCGGCGCGCCGGTCCGTCACCGCGTCGTCATCGAGCTCATCGCGGGTTTTCGCCGTCGAGGCATCCCAGGGATTGGTGCGGCTGGCGATGGATTGCTCATCGCTGATGACCAGGTGCAGGTTCGGGTCGGCCAGCGCGGCTTTGGCCGCCTCGGTCAGGACCCCGTTGATAGTGGCCTTGGACAGCCAGATCTGAGCTCTGTCCTCCTCGCCCAGCTGACGGTGCACCATCCCCCGCACATAAGCCAAGTCAGCGACAAGCAGCGGAATATCGGACGGGCCGATCGAGGCGGTCAGCACGTCGGCGTCGAAGCGGGCCGACGACCTCGTGTGCCCGATCACATCGACGCGGTCCAGCCAGTTCAGCGCTACCCGGCCTTGCCCGAGATGCGCCGCGGCGTGCGCCGCCAACGCACAAATCGATGCCGTTACAGCGGCCATAACGATCGCCTGCGGCGGCAGATCCTCGGCCGCCGTCAACAGGACATCGGGCCAGCGCTGGGTGGCGTACATCAGGAATGTTCGGGCCAGCTGATGCCATTGATAATTGCCCCACGAGTCCAACAACTCACGGTTGGCCAGCAGCGTGTCGGCCTCGGCATACTCCCCCGCGATGGTCAACGCCGACGACAGCGCTAGTCCCACCTGAGATGCGTCAGTCACCGTAATTCCGATGTAGGGGCCCAGCTGGATCTCGGCGGCCAGTGTCCGGCCGATGCGCGTGGTCTCGCGATGCAACCATTCGCTGCTGGCGTTGAGTTGTTTCAGCGAGGCCAAGTCGTTGTCGCCGCATGCGATACGCCCGAGCCACGCATCGGCCATCGACGGGTCGGCGTCTGTGGCGGCGACAAACTCAGCCAACGCCGCAGCGGGTCCCTGGTGGCCCTTGATCGCTATCGCCCGGTCGAAATGCCGGCGCGCACTGAGCAAATCACCCATCGTGTCCACCCCAAATTGCGTTGCTGACTTCGCTGTAGCTTCTATGTAGCGATCGAGATTGCGACCGGCTCCAGACTGACGTACCGGTTCTCTGCACGGAACAGGTCCATCTGAACCAGCCAGTTTTGTCCTGCCGCAATGACATTCACCGTCGCAGGGCCGACCTGCTCGATAGCCACCTCATAACCATGTCTATCTCTTTCGGGTAGCTTAGTGCCGAATGGGGCAACCGTGATCACGGTGGCCGGGCGCGGCGTGGGTGAGATCGCGATATCGGCGACATCCAAGCCCCCGTCCTGAGCTGTGCTGTCGGCGCTTTTCGTCCGCCGCGCAACGTATTCCACGACGCTGACGGTGGTGCGCGGCGCGGGCCGTGACGTGTTGACAATGCTCAACTCCGGCATCCGTACGCTGGCCCAGCGCGCCTTATCGTTGGTGTGCACGGTGACCCGCTCACCGGCGCCGGCGACCCGGATCACGATTCGTTTGGCAATCGGATCCGCCGCGGCCACGAACACGCGCGACAGTTCACCGGCATCGGTGACTGGGATCATCAGCCGGTCCCCGTTGCTCAGCTTGCCCACTAACACACCCGACGGACCGATCTCGGTGACCAGATGTGCTGGCAGCGGGCTGCGTCGCAACCCGCGCAGGTGTGGGCGCGGCCCGCACATGTTGGCCGCCGCCGCGGCGGCTTGTTCTCCGTTGAGCCGCCGTAAGATCACACTGGGCGCCGTGGGCGCCTGCGTGGGAGTGCGCACGGTGACGGTAGCGGTGCAGGAGGCGTCCGGATACACCGTCACGTTCTGAATGATCTCATCGGCGCGTAAGGTCCATGCCTGCCCAAGAATCCGCGATGTGATTCCCTGGGCCGGATAGGCATACGTCGTCATCCACCCGGCTTCCCCGCGCACAGCTTTCCAGTTCTGCGCACGCCCGGCCACCGCGTCTGATCCCAGCCGGCGATCGAGCTCGACCAGGTCAGTGGCGGAGGCCACCTTAGCGCGCAACCCATGACAGCGCAGCAGGCCTGCGATGCGCTGGGCGATCGAAATAGCCGCCGCCCCAACGGTGGTGCGCCATTGCAGCGCTTGCGTGTTGTCGATCACGGGTAGCCGCATGATCAGCCACGTCTCGCGGCGGCCCGCATATGGTGGAGTGCCGATCTCTGAGTCATACACTCTCGGGTAATCGCCGACGATGCCGTGCCGCGAGCCGAGTGTGACGACGGAGATCGAGTCGAGCTGCAAGCCCAGCGCGTGATGCAGCATCGGCGCCATTTCGACGATGTCGATGACGTTGTCGGTCTCGACGGTCACCGATCCGGTCACCGTGGTGGCTCGATGGGCTCGACCGAGCAGTTGTACCGCTACCACGGCGGCGCCGTCTTGTACGCGAACTCCACCCCCGGATCGGTTGTTGGCCACGGTGATTGGGTTACGCCAGCTGATCGGGCGCCGGCCCTGCCACGCCAGCACCGCCCACGACCATGCCGGCTGACCCCACCACGGCACAAACACCAGAGCGACGGCCACGACGACGGCAATCACCGCGCCGATGTAACCGCCCAGCCCCCAGCTCAGCAACGTGAGCAGGAACACCACCCACACCCCGACCACTCGCCGATTGCTGCCCGGGGTGAACCCGGTCAGCGTCGACCTCATCGCGCCCTCCGCAGCCGCGCGGCAATCGCCACCACCAGCAGATCGGCGCACACCGCGCCGACGAAGCCGAGTGCGATGTTGCGCGCCCTGTGGTCCGGTAGCGGGGGAGGCTGCGCAGGAGTGATGACGCGGCTCTGCGCACCCGGCGGCAACCGGTCGCCGGCGGGGATGTTGAACGTCAACGCCGCGACCGGATCCACCAGTCCGTATCCCACTTTGTTGTCCACCCCCGCGGGCGGATTGTGAGCCGACTGCACAATCCGGTTGATAACTTGATGTGCGCTCAGCTCAGGGTATTTCGCGCGCACTAGCGCCGCGACGCCGCTGACGTAGGCCGCGGAGAAACTGGTGCCCCAAAACGGCATGTTCTTCTCGCCCGGCCGCGACGGTGGATACGCGTTGACCGGCCCCCCACCCTGGGGCGAAAGACCCATGATGTGAGTTCCCGGCGCCGCCACACCGACCCAGGGGCCCGACATGCTCTTGTCGATGGCGGCACCGCTGCCGTCGACGGCACCCACCGACAGGACATAGTCGGAGAACCACGACGGTGAGGACACGATCTTGACCTCGTGCCAGTCCCGTGGATCCGATGGGTTCAGCGGGTCATACATCGGATTGTTGTCGCAGCCGGCTTCGCCGTCGTTGCCCGCCGCGGCCACGACCACCGAGTCCCTGACGGTGGCCGCATACCACAGCGCTGCGCCCAGCGCCCGCTGGTCGGCGGGAGCCGCGGCCGGCAGGCATGCGGTCACCGAAATGTTGATCACCTTCGCCCCCATGTTCGCCGCATGCACCACCGCCCGGGCCACCGTGTTCAGCGTTCCGGCTTTCACCTTCTCGTCCGAGTTTGGGTCCGCCGGCGGCGGGTTTACCGGTTCGAACGCTCGCGACGACTGCCGGATCGAGATGATGGTTGCGTGCGGGGCGACACCCACCACCCCGTCGGGAGCTCCTGGGGGGAGCGGCGGCACCGCGGGTTCGTCCTCGCTCTGCGGATCGGGCGGACCACTGGACGGCGCCATGGCGCCCGGTACCTCGGGCGTCGGCGGGGGAGGCGGGGGCGGTGGAACGATCTGGGTGATCGTCACCGGCGGCGGTGGCGGGGGAGGCGGCAGCGGGGGAGGGACCTTCACCGGCGGTGGCGGTGCAGCGATGGCCGGGGTAGGCCCGGCCGGCGGCGGGAATGCCGGCGTGGCCGGCGCCGGCCGGGGCATCGGCAAAATCCCTTGCGGCGCAGCCCCAATGATCGAGCTCACGATCGTGCCGTGCGCGTCGCAATCGGACAGGCCGTCCTCACCCATGATGTAGTCACCGCCGGGCACGACCGGCAGCCGCGGGTTGGGCGTAACCCCGGTGTCGATGACCGCCACGGCCACGCCGTTGCCGGTGCTGTAGTCCCACGCCTTGGCAATGTTGAGTAGGTTAAAGCCCGGCGCCATCTGCGCCACGTCGGGGTTTTTCACCGTAATCGGAGTGGAGCAGCTGTTGGCGCGGTGCATCGGTTGCTCGGGCCGTGGCGGCCCGTCCGGGGGGACCAGCGCAGGATCCACTGATGGCGGTGGAATAGCTTGTGCGACAGTGAGATTGGCTGAGAGGGCGACCAGGCTCACGGCGGCGGTCAGCGCGGCGGCCCGCGTGCACACCCGCGCTACTGGCCGTGTTACTGACGGAGCCACGTGAACAGCCCTCCCAGAGCTGCCGCGGCCGGAAGCAACGCGATCATGGCCAGCACCTCAACCCATTCCACGGTCAATCGGATGAGTGGCCTAAACCGCGTCGCCGGTACTAAAAGCGCTGCGGCCAAACCCAATGCGGCGAAGGCCACCACCGCTACCGCGGGCCACAGCAACCCGGCCTGGACCTCTTTGGGCGCAGCAACCGCGTACTTGACAACCCCGGCGCAAACCGCGGCGCACGCCCCGCATACCAACGCCACCGCCTGGTACTTGGCTGCGAATCCGCGTCCCTGGGTGATGAAGATGCCCACCGCCAGACCGCCCACTCCCAGCGCCAACCACGCCAACGGGCGCCCCGGCGTCAAAACCCCCCACACCGCGGCGGGCAGCAAGAGCGACACCCCGACGCATACACCCACCTGCACCGCGTTGACCAGCCGCGCCGATGCGGCGATTGCGGTGCCGCGCGCGGTGATGTCCGTCAATTCGTTGTCCTCGTCTTCGATTTCGTCCTCACTGACCGGAGATACGGTATCGACGGGCATTCCCTCCCGGCGCGCGAACAAGTCGCGGCCGGTGATCGAGCCGAAGTGTGGCGGTCGCACCCGCGCGACCCATAACGCAATCGTGGGCGCCATCCTGACCAAGACGACTAGCCCTACCACCACGCAGATTGACAGCACCTGTACCGAAACCGGCCGAAACATCCGGACAAGGGCCACCGCAGCGAGGATTCCGCACACCGTCACCACCGCGGTAACTACCGCGGTCTGCCACCGGTTCTTGGTCACCACACCAATCGCGATGGCGCCGAGAAGTATCACCACCAACCCGATCAGCGCATGGGCTGCGCCCAGATGACCCGGCGGCGCGCAGGCACCGGCCACGGCCAGCGACACCACCGCCAGCCAACCGAACCCGCTGAACATGTCGCGCCGCTGCTGCCACCCCCACCACACCACCGATGTTGCGATGATCAGCAGCACACCGATGCCGCCCACGACCACAGCCGAGATCAGACTGTCGGTAAACGAGCGGGCCCGTAGCGCCAGGGCAACCACCACACCGACCGCCATCGCGGTGATCGCGATCGCCGTGTGGGCGGCCGTCAGCGACGTCACCGGCGCGAACATCCGATCCCCGCCGTCCCGGCCCAACCACTTGCCCATGGCCGCCAATCCCGTTGACAGCGACTCGTATTGCGGTTCGAATGACTCGCCGTCGACCCGGGGCACCAGGACCAACGTGTCGCCGTCTTGAACCCCAAGCTCGTCGAGGCTCTTGTTGATATCCAGCCGCACACCGTTGATCTTGTGCAACTCATAGCTGCCCGCCGGCAGGGCGACTCCGTCGAACCCTTTACGCTTCAGATCGGCGTCGAACAGCTCAACCATTCCCTCGAAGAATCCCTCCACCGGAATTCCAGCGGGGAACACTTGAGAGCACAGATGCTTCTCGTAAGAAATGTTCACCGCACAGCGCGCCGGAAAGGCGACCTTATGCAGCGAAGTCACTGCGGCGCCCGCTCGGCATCAGGAATATATTTGTCGGCCAATCCCGCAGTGATTTCGAAAAGCCGCAAACGCGACTTCTTCTTTAATTCGTGGACGGTGTCGATGATTCCCCCCTTGGCCAGGTGCGAATCAAACGGCATCACCTCGACGATCGCGCCAACCTTGGTGAACCGCTCGGTCAAGTAGGCCAGGGCATCCCTGTCGGTGATCTCGTCGGTGTGATTGATGATCACCGTGCTATGAGAAACCAGCTCGTGATAGCCCTGCGACCGGAGGTAGTCCACGGCCCGCAGCACCGGCCGGGATCGGTCGGCGGTGATCCCCGACACGAACACCAAAGTGTCAGTGGCCTCCAGCACCGGCTTCATCACGTCGTGCTCGAGGTCGGGCGAGGTGTCGACGACTATGACGGTATGGGTTCGCCGCAGCCGCGACAACACTCCGGAAAACATTGCCGGCACCAGCGGCCTGGGCTGGTCTGATGTGCGATTTCCGGCCAGCACGTCAAGGCCTACCGCGTTTTGCCCCAGGTGTTCGCGGATGTCCGCGTAGCCCTGGACGTCGGTGTCGTTGATGATGGCGGTGTAGTCTCCCGGCGGCGATTCGTCGATCCGGTCAGCCAGCGTCCCGAACCCCGGGACCGCGTCGATCGCGATCACGTTCTCCGGCCGGCATTCGCGGAACACACCGCCGATGCAGGCGGCCATCGTCGACACCCCGACCCCGCCCTTGCCGGAGACAAGTGTGATGACGTACTGCCGCCGGATATGCCGGCGGATACGCTCCTTTAAATTCCGGTAGTGTCGTTCACCGGGCGATTCACCCAGGTTTATTTTGCGGAATGTAACGTTATAAACAAATTTGCGCCAGCCTGAGCCAGGGGGAATCTTTCTAGGTGCCGCCAGATCGGTAATACGCATGGTATCCGATACCGAATCACGGAAGTGCCGCCCCGTCGGATCCCCCCGACCGAGTGCACCCTCGTCGGACATATTTGGGTCATTCCAGGGGCTGGTCACGACCGCGATGCTAACACGATTTCAGATACCACGTTTACACGCTCGCTAATCCTTCAAGTGCGTTACGAGTGTGTAATTCCAAAACAATGGCTACTGAGTTTGTTGGGTTCATCCGGTCAGACCACACGCCGGTAGGAATACCACTCCTCGCCGGCGGGCAGGCGGCGGATGAGGCGTTGAACCGCCCCGCTGATGTCACTGCGCGACCCGGGGGAGAGAACCTGGTAGCGACGCTGGCCCGACGTCACGCTTTCTACGCAAACGCGGCCCGCGGGGGTGTCGACGACGGCCACCGTCGAATCACCGACGACTGTGCGAGCCATTTGTTCCGAACCGATACCGGCCTGGACCGCCACGATGGCCGCCTGCGCGGAGCGAGCGGGATCGGCGGCCATAGTGACGATCTGCAGTTGGTCGACGTCGAGGCGCTGATCGAGCAGAAACAATCGCAGGGTGGCGGCGTCATGAACCGATTTCTGCAGTTCCTCGGTATCCACGGTGACCGGTCGCAGTGGCGCCGCTTCGGCGACGCCGCAGAGTCGCTCGACCTGACCTACCACCAGATCACTGGCCGCGGCATCGTCGTTGGCCGTTCCGGCCGGGTACAGACGCAACAGATCGCCGTAGCGCTCCAGCACCACCCACCCAGTTGGCGAATCGGCAGATGGCCGCCCGTGAGGGCTCCCGCCCCGGCACGCTGATGTACACCAGCAGCCCCAGGTCGCGTCGCAAAAGCACAGTGAGCCATTCGCGGATCATCGGGTCAGCGTTGCCGGACTCGTCGAGAGCACCGACCGCCGCCAGTTCAGCGGCCACCGGATGGCTTAGCGCCCGCTCGGGGGTGTCCAGTCGCGGCAGCAGGGGCCGCAACCCCAGCTCGGGGCAAGTCTGCTCCACCCCGGTCACCGCTTGCAACACCCACAGGCCATCGACCGTTGTTGTCAGCATGCCGTTTCACCTCAATACGCAGAAGGTGGGGGACACGCACGCCCCGCGCGCATCTGCCCCACCTCGGAACTCACCACCAGCGGGCACGGTCGGTGCCCGCCGGGGCGACCGGATCTAGAACAGACCGCTGATGTGGTTGTCGGTCGCGATCGCGTCGCCGAGCACCTGAGTAGTCGTCTGACCGTGCTGGTGCACCGTTTCGATGAGGCCCCGCAGTCCCGACAGCATCTGGTTTTGGGCATCAAAGAACCCCATCGCGCCTTTACCGGCGAAGAACTCCTGTAGCGCGTTGGTCAAGCGGGAGGTGTCGGCGTGAATTGCTTCGAGCTGACTGGCGCGGGAACCCACATCCGTGGCGAAGTCGGATACGGCTGCAGGGTTATAAGTGATAATCGGGTTTGACATGATGACAGTCCTTTCAGAAACAAAATCAAGAAATAATTATTAGAAATGAAATATGGATCAAGTAATCAAGCGCTCTGAGTGCCGGCGCCGAACAAAGCACGAAAAGCGGTCTGCGAATGGCCTTCGTGGGCTTCCATCAGCGCCGCGGCCTGCTTGAGGCCCTCGGCCAGGCGCGTTCCTCCCATTAGTACCTTGTTCAAATCACCGGTGACCTCGGTCGCGGTCATATGCGAGGCGACCACGCCAGCACCGGACCAGGTCGCGGGGTTCATCACGTTTTCCTGGTTGTCCAGATAGCCCTTCGCGATCCCGAGCGCGTGCTCCATGTGCGCATGAATGGCGTCCGCGGTACTACGCAGAACGTTCGCGTCCACTGTGATTGATGCGTCTGGCACGATAATTTCTCCTTCTCCGGCCGGCCATTCCCCTTTGGATCATCCGGGGTATGGGTCGAGTGTATGGGGACTAGTCAGATGTGTCGATTCACCCTTTAAGCTGGGGTTTTAAACCCGATCGTCGACAACCCGCACCGTCGCGGGCTGTTCAGGCTTGCCGTGGGATCCGCGATGACCCCCCGCTGCTGCACCCACCGGCATACCGCCGATTGGGGCGCCGCCGGTCGTCGTTGTCTGCGCGCGCACGGCTTCGGCGCCTAATGCTCCGCTGGGCCGCAGCCCGACCGGCCGACCGCTGGTGGCAGGCTCAAAGGCACTGACCGGACGGGTAAAGCTGGTCAGGGGCACGCCTGCGCCGCCCAGGGCGGCGCCGCCGCCTCCGGTACCGGCCGACGCCCCGGCCTCCGCGGCCGAAATTGCTCCGCTGGCCGACAGTGTTGAATCCGTCGGCACCGCCCCGCCCATTCCCATGGCGCCCGGATTGGCGAACATGCCCATGACCGATTGCAGCGGCTGCATCGCGCTCATTGGCGCCTGCAGCAGCCCCGAGGAAGACTGCAGCACCTGGGGGGCCGTTCCCAGCATCGACTGGACCGGCTCCATGAATGTGCTGAGCTGGCTGCTGATGCCTTGGCCGGCCCCCGCCGACTCACCAGCGCCGCTTGTTCCCGCTTGCACGCCCTGGAAGGCCGAGCGCATCCCGTCGCCGGCCGCGGTGTCGGCGGCCGACTCACCGATCGCGGAGGCTGCCTGCGCCGGTGCTGTCGGCGATGCACCCATGGCCGCGACCGGCGGTGGAATAGCCAGACTTTCGGCCAACCCCGCGAGGATCCCGCCGTAGGTGGCGCCAACCGCGGAGTTGGTGGGCCACATCGACCCGTAGTACTCCATTTCCAGCGAGGTAATTCGCGGCGTCAACGTCCACAGCACGCTCGGATTGGCGATGTAGTCCGCAGCGCACTCGGTGCGGTTCCCGATGCACTCGGGAGCGGGACGCATGCCGGCATTGGCCGTCTCGAATGCCGAAATCGCTGTCGCGACCACCGCCGGCTTGACGTCCACCCAGCCCGCTAGGCCGTGCAGTGAGGCGTTGAGCATCGTGACATTGCTGGCCGAGGCCGCAGACCCCGCCCCTAGCCAGCTCGCCGAGGTCGCGGCGGTGTTGATCGCCGACGCAACACCTGAGGCGTGGTGGGTGGCACCCAAGGTCTGCCAGGCAGTCTGGTTGGCCACGTGGGTTCCCACCCCGGTCCCAGCCTTGAGCAGCGTGTCGTTGGCCTCGGGTGTACGCGCAGCCCACCCTGGATCAGGCATGCGTACTCATCCTTAAAGTCCGATTGCCACCGTGCGCGCCGCCTCGGTGGCCACGTACACCCCCGACGCGAGTCCCTGGGTTCCCGCGAACAGTCCGCGCTGGGCGGCGTGCTCGGCGACCACACCCAGGTAGCTGCCGCCACATGCGTTGAGCGCCGCTGAGAACATCGCCGAGTCAGCGTCGGCGCCCATCGGCGTCGTTCCGAGCAGGACCGGCGCGGCCGCTGAGGCCGCCGCCTGAGTTTCTGCGCTGATCACCGACTCTGCGGCTGCCGACCCCAAAACCGCCTCTGATTGCACAGACCAGGTCATGTTTCCCTCCGAGAGATCCCACCCACGAGACGTGTTGGTGAACCATTCTAATGCGGGCTGGCCGACCGTGTATTCACTAAATAAGCCATCGCTGACTGGGCGGTCGCAATACGGGTGTCACCAGCTCACCGCTGTTGAGGTAGCTGTCGAGGTTGCGGATCGCGAGCAACGCCATCGCCCGGCGCGTGCGGGCGGTCGCGCTGCCGATATGGGGGAAGAGCACTACGTTGTCGAGGTCGAACAGCTCGGCAGGCACATGAGGCTCATCGGCGAAGACGTCCAAACCCGCTCCGGCCAGGCCGCCGCCCGCGAGCAACTCCACCAGCGCGTCCTGTTCCACGACGCTGCCGCGCGCAATGTTGATCAGGTAGCCCTCGGGACCCAACGCCTCCAGCACGCTGCGATCGACCAGGTGGCGTGTCCCGTGATCGCCCGTCGTCGCAACGACCAGAACATCGACCGACTCGGCCAACTGCACAAGGGACTCCGCATAACGGTAGGGCGACTCCTCGATCCGGTGGCGGTTGTGATACGCGATGGCACAGTCGAATCCGAGCAGCCTAGTCGCGATAGCCGAACCGATCCGGCCCAGGCCCAAGATCCCGACCTGCAGGCCACTGACGTCCCTGGCGTACGGGAACTGGCCGTCGCGCGCCCACCGACCCGCCCGCACGTAGCGGTCGGCCGCGCCAAAACGGCGCAGGGTCATCAGGATCAGCCCCAGCGCCGTATCGGCAACGGTGTCCGAGAGCACGTCGGGGGTGTTGCTCACACCGATACCCCGGCGCTTGGCCGCGTCGAGATCGATCCCATCCACGCCGGCGCCGTTGTTGACGATCGCCTCCAAGTTGGGCAGCGCCGCGATGAGACCGGCGTCGACACCGGGGTGGCCCGACGTCACCGCCACGCGAAATTCGGCTGCGTGCTCGGCCAGAAACTCGGCCCGCCCGGGACCGTCGGGAAGCTTCCGGATTTCGTAGCGCGCGAGCAGCTCGGCTTCGAAAGTCGGTTCTAACGTCCCGATCCACAGCACATCATCGGTCTTGTTCACCGCCACGCTTGCATCATCCTCCCGACGTCAACGCCACCTGGATGTCGCGTCTTAGGTTGCTAGGCAACCAATTCCGCGTCACGACGAACGTCCGGCAGCACGCCTGGCCCCGGTGTTTACGGGGCCGCTACGGGCGTTGCTCGAACGGTCGGCGTGGTGGGATGGTCACCGTTTGCGTGACCGTGCTGGTCTCAGTGCTCGGCGAAACGGTGACTGTGCTGGGCGGGACCGTTGTGGTACCGGTGTCGGTGCTCGGCGGTGGCGCCGTTTCGGTGACGGTCTGAGTCGGCTCCCCGCCGCCTCCCGGCGGACGGTGGCGCGGGGCCTCCCCGGTCGTGCTGGTCACCGCCGTCGGGGCGCTGGTGGACGGCACGGGTGTCGTCGTCGTGGTGGGACTGTGCGCCGGCAAACCTTTCGCAAGCTTGACCACCGCGAATACCACCAGGGCGAGCAGTATCACCCCGATCGCGCCGGCCGCGACCAGCGCCAGCGGGCGGCGGTACCAGGGCGTCGGTGGCGGCTCTGGTTGCCCCGGCGAGGGGTCGTAGCCGTAACCGCCATATCGTCCGGCCGCGGTGGGCTCCGAGTAGTACTCCGGGTGCTCAGGCTGGGGAGGCACGAAAGGAGATGCTAGGCGGTCGTTGCTCGCAGGAAACGAGGGGGATCCTCCGGCACCGTAGTCATTCCAGGGGCGTCCAGGTCTTCCAGCTCTTGCCGAACTCGAGAGGCTTTTTTGGGACCTGGGCGACGCTGATGATCTCGCGAAAGTGATCTTGCCAACCCCACCAGTCGCTGACGTGGAAGACGCGTTGGAACCAGCTGATCTGATAGCCATGCGGTATCACTTCGCCCTTGCTCTCCGGGGCAAACACCGCGACCGCCAACATGCCGATGACCGACGATGCCGGAAGCTGGATCTTCCCGTCCCGCCAGATGTGCACCCCCGAGGCGCGCGGCCCGGGCGGCGTGAGTTCGAATCCATTGGGCAGTTCGTCCTTATGCCCGTGCCCGCGTCGATGAATGCCGTACAAGACGTCGGCGATGTCGGGACGCTTGTCGGGCAGGTCCGACTCCACCGCTACGGGGAAGCGGGTTTGATCCCAGTCGATGCCCTGTGCCGTCATCGCCCCGAAGATGTCAAGCGAATCCCGGACGGTGCGTTTGTACTGGGTTGCGACCCCCAGCCGTGGATACCGAGCATTCCCGATTGCATCGACGGCGTTGCAGGCATGAAGCATGGACGCGTCCCACTCCTTGCCTTCCCAGTCGTTGAGTGAGCGCCTGACCTCATTGGAGACTTTCACACCAGAGAGGCTATCGGTGCGATGTGGGCGGCGGCCGTCGACCCGGCCGAGTCGCATCAGGTGCGTGTGTCGATAAGCCCCAGCGCCCGCTCGAACAGGTGCACCGTAGCCGCGTGAAGCTGGTCGCCGACCTCCTTCTCGGCCTTGCCCGCGCAGGCTCGTGCCAGGGTGCCTTCTATGACGATGCCGAGCTTGAAACAGGCCAACACCGTGTACCAGGTGATGTGCGATAAGTCGCGGACGGTGTTGGCGGCATACCGCTGCAGCAGCTCGTCGGTGCTGGCCAACCCCTCCTGACCGCCCAGGGCGTGGCTGAACACGGCCGACCCGTCCGACTGGCGCCAGGTGGCCAGCAGCCAGCCCAGGTCCAGCAGCGGGTCACCGATGGTGCACATCTCCCAGTCGACGATGGCGACCACCTCCGGCCCGGTGCGGGAAAACATCACGTTGGCGGCGTGGTAGTCGCCGTGCATGATGCCCGGCATCCACTTCGACGGCCGGTGCTCGTCTAGCCACGCCGCGACCTGCTTGACCCCGGGGATCTGCGGCCCCGGATAGTTTTCGTACTCCTGATAGGACTCCAGCTCCGAAAGCCAGCGCGGCACTTGGCGTTCCAGGAAGCCGTCCGGTTTGCCGAAATCGGCCAGACCGACAGCGACATGGTCGACTGCGCCCAGCTTGGCCAGCGCGTCGGCCATCGACAACCCCATCTGGAACCGCACGCCGGGATCGCCCGCGTGCAGCGGCGGCAGCCCTTCGCCGGCGTTGAAGCCGTCGATCGGCTCCATCAGGTAGAAGACCGCATCGCCAAGCACACCGGTGTCCTCGCAGGTGGCGATCAAGTGGGGGTGTGGCACATCGGAACCGGCCAGCGCGGCAAGGACTCTGGTTTCACGCAGGATCACGCTGTTGCTGCGGGTACGCAGGTGACGTGGTCCGCGCCGCAGCACGTAGTCCCGGCCCGACCTGCTGAACCGAAGCATGACGTTCTGTGTTCCACCGGTGACCGGGGATACATTCTCCAGCGGTCCTTCGCCGAGCCCTTGTTCGGACATCCAATCGGCAACGGCTTTCAGGTCGACTTGATTGGGAGCGGCCACGAACGTCAGCCCTTGGCGTGCGGGGTGTAGCGGATGGTCTGCGCCCAGATCATTCCGTCCCGGAAAACGAAGGTGTCGACGCCGTCCTCAACCCGGTTGACCGCCGAATCGGCGGCCCACTCGAGAAACAACACGTCGCCGTCGAGAACCTGGGTTTTCAGGTCCCAGACTGCGTTAGGCAGTTCGTCGAGCAACTTGACGAACACCTTCCGGACGCCGTCCTTGCCGCGCGCGACGCCGGCCGATGTGATCACCACGGAGTCGTCGGCGTAGTCGGCGACGATCTCGTCGAGGTCGCCTGCGGCCAGCGCCTTGCCATGGTGGGCGAATACGTCCCGTGGCGCACGTGTCATGGCAAACCCTCCTGGGCCTCCTGGAACCTCGTTGGGTCGTCTGGGAAAAGCCTAGGCCACTGGCGGTGAGCGACCCAGGCCGCCGGCGACTGGAACAATAGTGTGCGGAACTAAATTTTTGGCTGCGAAGGGGACTGGCAATGCCGCGTACCGACAACGATTCCTGGGACATCACCCAAAGCGTGGGGGCCACCGCACTGGGTGTTGCCGCCGCTCGCGCCGCAGAGACCGAGAGCGAAAATCCGCTTATCAACGACCCGTTCGCCCGGGTGTTCGTGGACGCGGCGGGGGAGGGGATGTGGAGCATCTTCGCCAATCCCACGCTGATGGCCAAGGCGATGGAAACCGAACCGGATCTGCGGGCGCGCGTCCAGCTGATGATCGACTTCATGGCCACCCGGACCGCGTTCTTTGACGAGTTCTTTCTCGGCGCGGCCAACGCCGGTGTTCGACAGGTGGTGATCCTCGCGGCCGGCCTAGATGCACGCTCCTGGCGGCTGCCCTGGCCCGACGGCACGGTCGTTTACGAGCTAGATCAGCCCAAGGTGCTGGATTTCAAAATGGCTACCTTGCAGCAGCACGGGGCGCACCCGACGGCCCAACTGGTGAACATCCCGATCGACCTGCGCCAGGATTGGCCAAAGGCTCTGCAAGAAGCGGGCTTTGACGCGTCACGGCCGTGCGTCTGGTCGGCCGAGGGACTCGTGCGCTACCTACCGGCACAGGCCCAGGATTTGTTGTTCGAGCGCATCCATTCGCTTAGCGCCGAGGGCAGTTGGCTGGCTTCCAACGTGCCCGCCGCGGGTTTCACCGATCCCGACCGCGTGCGGCGCCAGCGTGAGGAGATGCAGCGGATGCGGGCGGCGGCCGCCAAACTGGTCGATGCCGAGATAACCGACTTCGACGACCTCTGGTACACCGAGGAGCGCACGCCCGTCGACGGCTGGTTGCGCGACCATGGCTGGGACGTGTCAGCGGCAACCTTCGCGGAGCTGATGGCCCGCTATAGCCGCACCATTCCACAAGGTGTTGAGGACTCAATGCCGCCAACTCTTTACGTGTCTGCCCAACGGCGCGGCTCGTCGGGCTAGTCGGCACTGGAATTAACCAGCGGCCCGGCGGCCCGAGTGAGCTGGTACCCGTGACGACGGGAGCGCGGTCGCTGCAGAAAGCTTCGGCGCCACCGCGCGCCCCTTTCTTGCGTCGTGCGCGGCAACCGCTGGACTCGCTGGCTCACCGGGTGAAATAGCCTGCGCCGCTCGGCCTGGCAGCTAAGGCCTTGGTGGCGATGTTTTGCGCTACAAGCAAAATGTCGCGGGTCTCGATATTGAAAGCGGCCCTGGTGATTTCGCGGGCCGAGGATTCCGAGATGCGACCGCCGAGATCCGCCCGCTGACCTGTATGAAGGCCTCGACATCCGCAAGACAGCCGGCGCTCCATCCGGCCGCGGGGTATAGCCGTGACCGCTACCGCTGACCGGGCTGGGCTACAGCGCAGCCGCAAAGTGCCTTCATCGAGTGCGCGGCCAAGGCGGGTCTACTCGGATCTCATGACGCAGCAAATTTCCACGACAACCGCTGTAGGACAGGGAAAGAAAGATCACAGCCTGCACATAGACTTCGATTAGTCCAGTGCCAGAACGTCTTTCAATAATTTGCTACAACCAGAAATTTCCGCAGAGGTCTCCGGAAGGTGGCCCGGTCGTTGTGAAGCCGTTATGTAACAACGGGATTCAGTCGGTTTAGTGGGAAAAAACCCCGGGTAGCCACGAGGCGTGAAAAATACACTGCGCCTCGCGGCAACAACAATCGTAATGAGCGCCGGTTTGGGGCTCGCTGGATTGGGGGCGGCCGCCGTCGCCGACGCCCAACCTGCACCCTTTGCCCCCTTCCCGGACTACCATTGGTGCCCCGGAGATCGTTGGGACCCAGGCTGGGGTAACAATTGGGACTGGGGCCGCTGCCACGACGACCACTTCTTCGACGGTGAACCTCGCGACCAAGGTCACTGGCACGGCTGGTAAGCAGCCGTCAAGTTCTGTGTCCGCCCAACGTGGCCGGCGCCTTGGCGTCGGCCGCGTCCGTATCTGCGCAGCTAGGGCGCGACGACGATCAGTTGCTGGGTTACGGTTTCGTTCCATGCGGCTTCGACGTCGGCGAGTGGCATGGTACGGGCGTCGATCTGGAAAGCACCACGGGTGATTTTGCCGGCGATGGCGGGCAGCTCGGCCACTATGTCGCGGGTCGGGACGGAGCCTTGTCCACTCCCGACGATCTGCAGGCGCGCCGCGCGCAGCGCTGCGGACGGTATCGCGGCGGCACCACCCGCGACAGAACCGATCTCGATCCAGGTGAGCGGCTTGCCGGGTTCGGCGCGGGTGGACCAGCACCGCCGATGCGCCCGCTGTCGCGGCCGCAATTGCCGGTGCGGTGATCGGCTACGTCGTGCAATCGGCGTTCAGCGACGGCGACATTCGACCCGAAGCAGTACTGCAGGGCTTTCTCTCGACTGAAATGACCGGGTCGGCTAGGTATCGCCAGCCGAGGTCGCCGATGTTGAAGGCAGCAGATGTTCCACATCTTGTTTGATCGCTGCGATCGCATCGACGGGTGTGAGGTCCTGGCCTGGCTGTCCTGCCCGAGTTGGGGCCAGCCGGCACCGTTGGGCCCACGCAGTTGGTCCCAGATGTCGCGGACCTTGGACAACAGTTCGGTCTGCTCGTCGTCGGTGAGCGCCATCAACCATCCTCCGTTCGTTGTGATGCCGCACGCGGCGGCAAACTCTTGCGGTGTCAGCCCGTCGGCGGAATTCATGTCGCAGTTGCCGAATGGGGGAGCACCCTGCGGCAGATTGGGGCTGTAACCAGTGCCGTCGGTGTACTGGTGCGCCACTTGCCCGGGAAGATTCGGATTCGACCCGTAGCCCGCCCCAATGACGCGTAGGCCGTCGGGACGGACCCGCCACATGTTGGAAAAGTCAAACGAGTTGGCGTAACCGATGATTCGAGCGGAAGATCCCGCGTAGTCGGCAAGGTTCCAATATAGGGCGTTGATCCAGCTCGACCCGTCGCCCGCCGGGTTGCCACCGGATTCGACGTCAAGCATCAGTGCGACCCGCGGATGCAGGCCGCCACCGGCGTCGATCATCGAACGCACGGTATCGGCATTGTCCGACCAATCCGGGCGAACATAGGTGTAGACGATTCCGAATGTCATTCGCCCGCTGTCCAGCGCGCCGCGCATCCACGCGTAGTTACCGGCAAAGTTGTCATCTTGGTAGGTGCCGTCGCTGACGCGGATCGAAAGCACCTGGTAAGGATACGAGTCATCCACGCGTACTTGGTATTCGGAGACGTCGGCGAACAGGGTATCGGTCAAGGCAGCTCTCTTTGGGCGGGAGGTGGCGCACTGTCCGTTACCCGCAATGGTGGTCAACCATGCCTGGAATCCGCACCCTGCCCGCTCGGTATCGTCGCGGCTATGGCTGATCGCGCCGATCGACCCGCCCGGGTCGACGATGTGCATCGAATCGCCGCCTCGATGCCCCACGTGACGCGACTGGAGGGGCCGAAGGGCAACTCGATTTATCAGGTGGGCGGCAAGTCGTTCGTGTTCTTCCGCACGCCCCAGCCCGACGCGACCGATGCGATCACCGGCGAGCGCTACGCCGACGTGATCATGCTCTGGGTGGAGTCAGAGAGCGACAAGTTGGCGCTGGTCCAGGATCCTGGCTCCCCGTTCTTTACCACAGACCACTTCGACGGGCATCCTTCGGTGCTGGTGCGGGCCAGTCGATTGGCGGAAATCAGCGGGGCCGAGCTGACGGAGCTGGTTCAGGACGCGTGGTTGTCGCGGGCATCGAAGAGACGCGCCGCAGCCTGGCTCGCCCAACATCAATAGTGGGGATGCCGAATTCAGCGCGCGACGATGTTTGGACGCGCAGCGGTGAGGTTTAGACATGAGTCCAACGGGTATCAGTAGCGGCACGGGAATCTTTCTCGGACACAACGGAGGTCACGATGCGAGGTCGTGGAATTCTTGGCGCGATTGTCGTGGTGTGGTTGCTCATCGGAGTCTTCGCGGCATACCAGCGGCACTACTTCGATAACGGGCCGGCCTACTAACTGCGGCACTGCAGCCTCCATAGCAACGACAGTGGTTGCGGGGCCATTGAATTACAAGATCAATCCAGCAGTCAACTGTAACCCGAACGTGCCGCAGCCAAAGCAATAACAATCATCCCCTCGATACAAGGAGTTTGTCATGATCGCATTAGGTGTTGTTTTGATCATTCTGGGATTTGTGTTTCCTGCGCTTCACATCCTTTGGACCATCGGCGTTGTTCTGCTAGTCGTCGGCGCGGTCCTATGGATCTTGGGCTCTGTGGGCCGCCCGGTTGCCGGCCGGCGCTACTGGTACTGACTGGTACTGACGCGCTGACGCGCTTTCACAGCACGCACATAGGGTTCCCATAGCCACGGCCAAGCCGGGTGCGGATACTTGAAGCTGTGACTCAGACCAAAACCCCGGTTGAGAGGGTTGTAATGTGCCGTGCCGACGGAAATCCGATCAACGTGCTCGTCGTCGATGATGAAGCCGTCCTCGCCGAGATGGTGTCGATGGCATTGCGGTACGAGGGCTGGAACATCGCCACCGCCAGCGACGGGTCGGCGGCGATCGCGGCAGCCCGCACTCAGCGGCCCGACGTGGTTGTGCTCGACGTGATGCTGCCCGACATGAGCGGTCTCGACGTTCTGCACAAACTGCGCGAAGAGCACCCCCAGCTGCCGGTGCTGCTGCTCACGGCGAAGGATGCGGTGGAAGACCGCATAGCCGGGCTGACCGCCGGCGGCGACGACTACGTCACTAAGCCGTTCAGCATCGAGGAGGTCGTGCTGCGGTTGCGGGCGCTGTTGCGGCGCACCGGCGTGACGACGGTGGACAGCGGCGCGCAGCTGGTGGTCGGAGACCTGGTGCTTGACGAGGACAGTCACGAAGTGACGCGCGCCGGCGAACCGATCTCGTTGACCTCCACCGAGTTTGAGCTGTTGCGGTTCATGATGCGCAACTCCAAGCGAGTTCTGAGCAAGGCACAGATTCTGGACCGGGTATGGAGCTACGACTTCGGCGGCCGGTCCAACATCGTCGAACTTTACATCTCCTACCTGCGCAAGAAGATCGACAGCGGTCGCGAGCCCATGATCCACACGCTGCGCGGCGCAGGGTATGTCCTCAAGCCAGCACGCTAACCCACGGCGAGTTTGGTCGCTTCGTCTGCGGCTGTTGGCCGGGCAGATCGTCGTGCTCGCTGTCGTCTGCGTCGGCATCAGCGCGGCGACCGAGCTGGCACTGCTTCACCACTTGGTAAGGCAGCTCGACGGTCAGCTTGCCGGGACGTCGTACCGCTCAGCGCTGCTGTACCCCGAACCGAAACGCCCGGGGTGGCGACAATCCCACTCCTACTATCCGGGCCCGGGCCCCGGGCCGAGGTTCCTTGATGCCCCGGGCCAGCCGGCTGGCATGGTCGCCGCGGTGATCAGCAAGGGCAAAGTCGTCGACGTCGGCTACCTGACCAGCACTGGAGCCCGTGCCGCCGTGAGCCCGACCGCCCAGGCCCAGCTGGAGGGGATCGCCGGCGGCCGCAAACCGGTAACGCTGGACCTCGACGGCCTCGGGCGCTATCGCGTCGTCGCCGCCCCGAGCCGGAGCGGGGGCGACATGATTGTCACGGGACTGTCGATGTCGACCGTCGACGCCACGATGTTGCGGATGCTGATCATCTTGGTGGTCGTCACCCTGATCGCGCTGACTGCCGCCACGATCGCGGGCGCCATCATCATTCGGCGTGCGCTGACGCCCTTGCGGCGCCTGGCGCAAACCGCGAGCAGGGTCGCGGACTTGCCGTTGGCGCGCGGCGAAGTCGAACTGCCGGTGCGGGTGTCCGAATCTGACGCGAACCCTTACACCGAGGTGGGCCAGCTCGGATCGGCCCTGAACCGGATGCTCGACCACATCGCGGCCGCGCTGTCTGCGCGGCAGGCCAGCGAGACCCGCGTTCGCCAGTTCGTCGCCGACGCGAGTCACGAGCTGCGCACGCCGCTTGCCGCGATCCGCGGCTACACCGAACTCAGCCAACGGATGGGCGATGACCGCGAGGCGGTGGCGCAGGCGATGAGCCGGGTCGCTTCCGAGACTGCTCGGATGACGCGCCTGGTCGAGGACCTGCTGCTGCTCGCTCGCCTCGACTCAGGCCGCCCGCTGGAACGCGAACCGGTCGATCTGACGCGGCTCGCGGTCGACGCGGTCAGTGACGCCCACGTCGCAGGACCGGATCATCAGTGGGAGCTCGACCTGCCCGAAGAACCCGTGGTCGTCACCGGTGATGCGGCACGGCTGCACCAAGTGGTGACCAATCTGCTTGCCAACGCCCGCATCCACACTGCGGCGGGCACCGTCGTGACGACGCGGTTGACCACCGAGCCGGCACACAGCGTGCTGCAGGTCATCGACAACGGCCCCGGTATTCCGGCAGAGCTGCAGTCGGAGGTGTTCGAGCGCTTCGCGCGCGGCGATTCTTCGCGTTCAAGCAAAGGCGGCAGCACCGGGCTGGGCCTGGCGATCGTTTCCGCTGTGGTCAAGGCGCACAACGGGACGATCACGGTAAACAGCTCACCCGGTCACACCGAGTTCACGGTGCGGTTACCACTCAACGGGTGGCAACCGCCCGCTCCGAGGTCAACTGGCTGAGATGCCCGCTAGGAGCAAGCCGCGTCGATTTCGAACGGCTTGTTAACCGGCTGCGTCGGGTTGGCCATGTCAATGCCGGTCGCGGTACCGGTGATCTTGTACGTGTTGCCGTCCATGGTCACTGAGGCGCTGCCCTGACCACCCTGCGCGTACTGAAGGGTCACACCGTTGACGTTGCCGAGCTGGACTGCCTTCACCGCGGGCGGGTTGGCGTCAGTGAGCACGACACTGATCCCGGTGCTGTTCCCACCGACCGCAATGCTGACATTGCCGGCGGCCTTGGTGCAGACGGTGGTGCCCTGAACGTTCTGGTCCTTGCCGTCGATGATGACCGTCGCCTTGTTAGGGCCGCCGACTGACACGGAGCCCCCTGGCACGGAAGTCGAAACACCGCCGTTACTCGACTTGTTCGAACACCCGGAAATACCCGCGACCAAAATGGCCGCTGCCGCTACGGCGACCGTCAGTCCACGCTTCACCTTTTCTCCTTTGCCCGACTTTTGCGGTCCGCAGGATTTGTGGACCATCTCGGCAGTATGCGGGTTATCTGGACTGAAGATCTAGAGCCCGCGGGATATTTATTTCGTAATCGTTAACTCGTCGTCACTGAACAGATCTTTCTCGATGGGCGGCTCTGGTGGCAATGTATCTGCGGTGAATCCCAAACCCCCTTCCGCAGTCATCGAGTCGGCCCACAGCGAACTCGAACTGCCCTTCCACGACACAACGGATTTCGACGATGCCGATCGGGGATTCATTGCTGCCCTGTCGCCCGGTGTCGTGAAGGCTGCCGACGGCCGCGTGGTGTGGGACAACGACGCGTACGCGTTCCTCGACGGCCCCGCGCCTGCCTCGGTGCACCCCAGTTTGTGGCGGCAATCGACGCTGGCCGCCAAACAAGGCCTTTACGAAGTGGTGCCGGGGATCTATCAGGTCCGCGGTTTGGACCTTTCGAACATCACCTTCGTCGAGGGCGACACCGGCGCCATCGTCATCGACCCCCTGGTGTCCACCGAGGTAGCCGCCGCGGCGCTGGGCTTGTATCGCACCCACCGGGGTGGTGATCGTCCCGTCGTCGCGGTCATCTACACCCACAGCCACGTTGACCATTTCGGCGGCGTGCTCGGCGTCACCTCGCAGGCGGACGTCGACGCCGGCAGGGTGCCGGTGCTGGCACCGGAAGGGTTCACCGCGCACGCCGTCCAGGAGAACGTCTACGCGGGGCCGGCAATGACGCGCCGGGCGACGTACATGTACGGCAGCCTGCTGGCGCGCGGACCGCAGGGTCAGGTGGGTTGCGGGCTCGGTCAGGCCGCGTCCGCCGGCGAGGTAGCCCTGATCGTCCCGACACTCGACATCCAGACGACGGGTGAGACGCACACGATCGACGGTGTGGAGATTGAGTTTCAGATGGCGCCGGGCACCGAGGCCCCGGCCGAAATGCACTTCTATTTCCCGCGGTTTCGCGCCTTGTGTATGGCCGAGAACGCCACCCACAACCTGCATAACCTGCTGACACTGCGGGGTGCGCTGGTGCGCGACCCGCATGCGTGGTCGGGCTACCTCACCGAGGCGATCGACACCTTCGCCGACCGCGCCGATGTGGTATTCGCATCGCACCACTGGCCGACCTGGGGACAAGAGAACATTGTCAAATTCTTGTCGCTGCAACGGGACTTGTACGCCTACTTGCATGATCAGACACTGCGACTGCTCAATCAGGGCTATAGCGGTGTGGAGATCGCCGAGATGTTCCAGATGCCACCCGCTTTGGAGCAGGCCTGGCATACCCACGGCTACTACGGGTCGGTCAGCCATAACGTCAAAGCGGTCTACCAGCGTTACATGGGTTGGTTCGACGGCAACCCTGGTCGGCTGTGGCCCCATCCTCCCGAGGCGCTGGCCCCCCGGTACGTCGAGGCGCTCGGCGGCATCGACCGCGTGGTCGAGCTCGCTAGGGCGGCTTTCAATTCGGGCGACTTCCGTTGGGCGGCAACACTACTCGATCACGCGATATTCACCGACAGCGAGCACGTGAGCGCCCGTGAGCTATACGCCGACACCCTGGAGCAGATGGGCTACGGCGCCGAAAACGCGACGTGGCGCAACTTCTTCCTCAGTGGCGCCACCGAATTGCGCGACGGCAATTTCGGCACGGCCGCGTCGACCACCTCGCCGACATTGCTGTCCCAGCTCACGCCCGAGCAGATCTTCGACAGCCTTGCCATCCGGGTCAATGGGCCACGCAGCTGGAACCTCGACCTTGCCTTCGACATAACCTTCACCGACTCGGATGCGAATTACCGGCTCACACTGCGCAACGGCGTGCTCGTCTACCGCAAGATCGTCCCCGACCCCCCGTCGGCGACCGTTACGGTGCGGCTGGCCAGCAAGATGCGGCTGCTGGGCGCGGCATTCGGAGACTTCACCTCACCCGGGCTCGAGTTGTCCGGCGATGAGACGGCGTTGCAGTCGCTGCTGGGTGTGCTCGACGCGCCGGACCCGAGCTTTAACATCATCACGCCGTAGCCGTGCTCGCGCTACTGACTCGGCGCCGTCAGGCGACTTCGATAACTACCTTGCCGAGGACCTTGCGATCGGCCACATAACGCAGCGCCGCGGGGGTTTCATCCAACGGGAATCGCGCGCCGATGTAGGGACGGATGGTGCCGGCGGCGAACATCTGCGCCAGCTCCTCCATGTCGCGCACGGCCTCGTCGGGGTGGTCGGCGAGGAAGGTACGGATTTCCATTCCCCGTACACAGATGTCTTTGAGCAAAACGAGATTGAGTGGGATCGACGGGATCGCACCCGCGGCGTAGCCCAGGGTGATGAAGGTTCCGCCGCGGGCAAGCCCTCGCAGTGCCGGCTCAGAATACTTTCCGCCGACCGGGTCGAGGACCACCCGGGCGGCATCACCGGTCAGCTCACGAATGCGGGCTTTCAGGTCTTCGCGGTCGTAGTCCACGATGGCCTCGGCCCCGCGCAGACGGCATATCTCGAGTTTTTCCCTGCTCGACGCCGCGGCCAGCACCCGGGCTTTCACTGCGACCGCCAGATCAACTGCGGCCAGTCCAACACCGCCCGCGGCGCCCAGCACCACAACCCAATCACCTTCTGCTACTTGGGCAACCGAGCGTAAAGCGTGATAGGCGGTGCGGTAGGTGACGCCGAATGCCGCGGCCGACGCGAAATCGGCGTCGTCGGGCATGAGCGCCGCCTGGCTCGCGTCGAGCAACGCCTGCTCGGCGAACGCGCCGAAGGTGGTTCCGGATACCCGCTGGCCCGGGCTGAACGGCGCACCATCGCCGGCGGCAATCACTTCGCCGGCGATTTCGTTGCCCGGTATGAATGGCGGCGGGATCTTCACCTGATACTTGCCCGCTATGAAAAGCACATCGGGAAAGTTGACCGCCGCCGCGCGGACCCGCACCAGCAGCTGGCCTGGACCCGGGACGGGGTCGGCCACATCGTCGATGACCAGATCCTCTGGTGTGCCGTAGGTGCGGCAGACGACCGCGCGCATCAGCCAACCCCCAGCCCGCGCAGGCAAAACTGCACCAGGTGGGCGATGTCGGTGGTGTCCGGCCGGTCGGTCGAGCCCACGTACCGTCGCATCATCGCTGCCGTGCAGCTGAAGACGGCATTGACATCGCGGTCGACATCATTGCTGCCCAGCGTTGCCACCGGGTCGATCAGCAGATCACGCAGCGGCCGCATCATTTCCTGGTCGCTCGCACGCCAATTGGCATTGGCCGCCATCTGCCCCGCGGCAGCGCGGCTCATGCTGATCAGGTGCGGGTCGGCGACCTGTGCGAGGGTGCCCTCGATCCAGCGGGCCACCTTGTCCTCCGGTCTGGCTTCCTTGGCCATCTGATGGTGAAGGTAGGAGACGACGATCGCCACCCCGCGCTCCATGACCGCCAGGATGAGATCGTCCTTGCCGGCGAAATACCGGTAGAACGCCTTATTCGACGAGCCGGCCTCGGCGACGATATCGCTGACCCGAGGCGGGTCGGGTGCGACCCGCTCCATCACTCGCACCGCTGCGGCAAGGATGCGCTCGACCTCCTCGGTGGCCTCCCGCTGCCGGTCGTCGTGCGCGCGCACGACGGCCGCGGTTACCCGGTTGTTCATGGCGAATCGGGAAGGGCCGGAACACGTTCGACAAGGTCGCCGTACTTCGTCTTGGCGGCTTCGCGGCGGACGTCCAGCAACTCACTGGGCCACTCCGCGTCTTCGGCCTCGTATCCCTTGAGCAGCATGCGGGCCAGGTTGACCTTGTGCGCCTCGGTCGGGCCGTCGGCCAAACCGAGCGCAATCCCGCCGAGCAGCACGTTGACCAGCGGCAGCTGGTCGGTGAGGCCGAGCGCGCCGTGCACTTGGATCGCCCGCAGCGCAATGGATTTCAGCACCTGCGAGGCCAGGATCTTGCAGGCGGCGATCTCGGCGCGCGCGGCATGCTCGTCGCCGTTGTCGATCAGCCACGCGGCGTGCAACACCGTCAACCGGAACGGGATCAACTCGGTGTAGGAGTCGGCGACGAACTCCTGCACCAACTGCTTGTCAGCCAGCAGACTGCCCTGCGTAAAGCGGCTTTTCGCGCGCCGCGACAGCATTTCGACGGCACGCTGGGCCATCCCGATCGAACGCATCGCATGATGCAACCGCCCGCCGGCCAGCCGAGTCTGCAAGATCGGGAAGCCCATGCCCGGTTGGCCGAGCAGCGCGTCTGACGGCACCCGCACCCCGTCGTAGTTAACCAGTGAATGCCCGGGCTCATGGGGGTCGGCTCCGACCAGGTGGTGGGTGGCTTCCACGTTCAGGCCGGGGGTGCCCGCCGGGATGAGGAACGTCGAGGCGCCGTGGTGGACGGGCACGTCGGGGTCTGTGATCGCGACGACGATGAAGAACGAGGCGACGGAGGCGTTGGAGGAGAAGTACTTTCGTCCGGTGATGACCCAGTCGTCACCGTCTTTGACAGCGCGCGTCGTGAACACCCGCGGGTCGGCGCCGCCCTGCGGCTCCGTCATCGAGAAGCACGAGAAGATCTCGCCGGACAACAGGCCCGCCAGGTAGCGGTCCTTCTGATCCTGTGTCCCGAAGCGGGCGATGATCTCGGCGTTGCCGGTGTCTGGCGCTTGCGTGCCGAACACGATCGGCGCCCAGGGGCTACGGCCCAGAATTTCGTTGATCAACGTCAGCTTGACCGCGCCCAAGCCCTGCCCGCCCAGTTCCGGGCCCAAATGCGGTGCCCACAAGCCATTGTCGCGGACCTGCTGTTTGAGCGGATCGACTATCTTGCGGCGTTCGTCGTTGAGCGGCAGGAACTCGCAGCCGGGGAACAGCACCTCGAGCGGTTCCACTTCCTCGCGCACGAATTCGCGTACCCAGTCCAGCTTCTTCTCGAATTCCGGTTCGGTAGAGAAGTTCCAAGACATTCGAATGCTCCCGTCGTTAAGGGATCCCGCCGTCGGCGCGCAGGATCGAACCGGTGGTGAAACTCGACGCGTCGGAGGCCAAAAACAGCGCGGCGCCAACGATTTCGGGCGGATCTCCGGGGCGTTGCAACGAGAGATGACCGAACCTGTTCGTGTTGTCGTTCTCGAGACCCCAGGCCTTGCTGACGTCGGTCAAAAACGGCCCGGCCATCAGCGTGTTGACCCGCACGGTCGGCCCGAACGCCTGGGCCAGTCCCTCGGTCATGGCGTTGAGCCCGGCCTTGGCCGCAGCGTAGGGAATGATGCCGCCGTTCGGACGCAGCGACCCCGTGGAGCTCACGTTGACGATGGAACCGCGGCCGGCGGCCACCATCCGCTCGCCCACCAACGCCGATAACCGGAAGGGGCCCTTGAGGTTGAGGTTGACCACCGCGTCGAACAACTTTTCGGTGACGTTGGTCAGCTTGTCGTAGAGCGGTGACATGCCCGCGTTGTTGATCAGCGTGTCGACCTTGCCGAAGCGCTCGTAGGTGGCCTCGACCAATCCGTCGAGCTGATCCCAACGTCCCACGTGCACTTGATAAGCCATGGCGGAACGGCCGGTCTCGGCCTCGATCTCGTTGGCGGTGGCCACGCAGTTGTCCATGTTGCGGCTGGCGATCACTACGTCGGCTCCGCAGCGAGCGGCCGCAAACGCCATTTCCCGGCCCAGTCCGCGGCTGCCGCCGGTGATCAGTACGACCCGGTCGGTGAGGTCGAAAATCCGGTCTGCGTAACCCATTTCAGCAGGCCCCAGTCGGCCTGGAAGGCAAAGCCCGGGCCAGCTCGGCTGCGGTGGCAATGAGTTGTGGGATCATCGCCCCGAAGGCGTCCTTGATCTTCGGGTCTACCCCTCCTTTTTCGGCCCCCATACGTACCCCTGTTGCGTAGGTCTTCTCCAGCACGATGCCGAGTTTCCAATTGGCCAGCACCAGGTAGTAGTCGATGTTCTCGGTGGAAAGCCCGCTGACTTTTTCATAATGCTCGAGTAGTTCGCTGCGGTTCGGCATGCCGCGCATGTCCAGATAGAACCCGTCGTCGCGGGGATTTTCGCCGTCGTAGCCCAGTAGCGCCCAGGCGAGATCGAGCAACGGGTCGCCGACCGTCGTCATCTCCCAGTCCACAATCGCCGCCAGCCGAGCCGGCTCTCCGTGCGCGAACATCACGTTGGCGAACTGGTAGTCGCCGTGCATGATGCCGGGCTTGTACTGCGCGGGCCGGTTGTCGCGCAACCAGCTGGCGGCCTCGTCCAGGCCGGGCAGGTCGCGCACCTTGTAGGCATCCAGGAACTTCAGCCAGCGATCAACCTGCCGTTCGTGGAATCCGTCGGGACGGCCGAAGCCGTCGAGTCCTTGGGCGCGCCAATCCACCCGGCCCAGTTTGGCGGCCCCTTCGACAAGCTCGAACGCCAGCCCGCGCCGGGCCGGTAAGTCGGTGTCGAAGGGCGCCTGCCAGCCGCCGTCCATCGGGCTCCACCCGTCGATCGCGCGCATCACGTAGAACGGCATGCCGAGCACGGTGCCGGTCTCGTCGGCCGCGATCAGCCCCGCGTGCGGCACGTCGGTGCCGGACAACGCCCGCACCAACCGAATTTCCCGCAACAGCCCGTCGATGCGGGCCGCGTCGGCGCGCAGACCAGGCATTCGCAGCACCATGCGCTGACCGCCACGTTCGATCAGATACAGGGTGTTCTGCGAGCCACCCTTGAGTTGTTGCAGCGAGGGTTCCTCGCCGCCGCCCGGAGCGTCGTTCTCGTCGAGCCACCGACCCAGAACGCCCGCGTCGAGTTGAGGTTCGATACCGTTAACCATTGTCCGCGCACCCCGCTCTCTGCGCAGAGAATAGCATTCTCCGCCAGTGAGACCACCAGACGACGGGAAGAAACATGCAAGTGCTTCTGATCCGGCATGCGTTGCCCCTGCGCAGCGACCACGGTGAGGGCTCCGACCCGGACTTGTCGGACGAAGGGCTGGCTCAGATCAAGCGCCTGCCCGAGGCACTCGCCAGGTTTCCCATCTCCCGGGTGGTGAGCAGTCCGCAGCGACGTGCCATTCAGACGGCGGAACCGGTCGCGGCGGTGCGTGAGCTATCCGTCGAGATCGACGACCGGTTCGCGAATACGACCGCGACCTTCCGCATTACATCCCCGTCGAGCAGATCCGCGACGAAAACCCGCAGGAGTGGGTTCGTATGGCCGAAGGGCGTTTGCCGAGCGCGGTCGACGAGGACGCGTTTCGCGCCCGCGTCCGGGCGGCGGTCGACGACCTCGTCACCGCCGCCGATCCCGAGGACACGGTCGCGGTGTTCAGCCACGGCGGGGTGATCAACATGCTGCTGCACGAGATCCTGGGCACCGTCAGGCTGTTGTCTTTTCCCATCGACTACGCATCGCTCACCCGGCTGCTGTACTCCCGGTCCGGTCAGGTGACGGTGGCGACAGTCAATTCCACCGAACACGTGTGGGACCTGTTGCCCCGCAATCAGCGATGGTGAGGCGCTAAGCGATCGAGCCTGCGTCCGGGGTGGGCAAATCGGCCGATAACCCACCCTCAGCGCAGGGTCGAAGCCGCAAGCGCAGAGTCGAGGGTGGTAAACAAGTCCGGTGACTTCAACTGACCGACTCGAGGGGCTTGACCTCGGCGGGCTGGACCGGTATCTGCGTTCGCTGGGCATCGAGCGCGACAGGGAGTTGCGTGCGCAGTTCATCTCCGGCGGCCGCTCCAATCTGACGTTCCGGGTCTACGACGAGAAAACGAACTGGCTGGTGCGACGGCCACCCCTGCACGGTTTGACACCTTCGGCGCACGACATGGCCCGCGAGTACCGGGTGGTCGCCGCGCTGCAGGACACGGCGGTTCCGGTGGCCCGCACCATCGCCCTGTGCGAGGACGATTCGGTGCTGGGCGCGCCCTTCCAGATCGTCGAATTCGTCGCCGGCCAAGTGGTGCGCCGGCGCGCGCAGCTCGAAGCCTTCAACCACACCGTCATCGACGGCTGCGTCGATGCATTGATCAGGGTCCTCGTCGACCTGCACAGCGTCGACCCGAACGCGGTGGGGCTGGGCGATTTCGGCAAACCCAGCGGTTATCTCGAACGCCAGGTGCGCCGATGGGGTTCACAATGGGACCTGGTACGGCTGCCCGACGACCACCGCGAGGCGGACGTTCAGCGCCTGCATTCCGGTTTGTGCCAATCCATTCCGCAGCAGAGCCGCACTTCGATCGTGCACGGTGACTATCGGATCGACAACACCATCCTGGACAATGACGACCCGACCCGCGTCCGTGCCGTGGTGGATTGGGAGCTCTCGACGCTGGGCGACCCGCTCAGTGACGCCGCCCTGATGTGCGTGTACCGCGATCCCGCGCTGGACCTGATCGTCAATGCCCAAGCAGCCTGGACGTCGCCGCTGTTGCCGACGGCCGACGAGCTGGCGGATCGGTACTCGCTGGTTTCCGGACTGTCGCTGGCGCATTGGGAGTTCTACATGGCGCTGGCCTACTTTAAGCTGGCCATCATCGCCGCCGGCATCGATTTCCGCAGGCGCATGGCGGAGCAGGCGCAGGGAAAGGACGAGGCGTCTGAGGGGCCTGAGGTTGTCGCGCCGTTGATCTCGCGCGGACTGGCCGAGCTCGCCAAGCTACCGAGCTGACGCCTTCAACGCGGCCACATGGCTCTTCTTGGCGGCTCGCCGCAGCTGAAGGATCCGCGCGGTACCGACGGTCACCGTGACCAGCCCGCCGCCAATCGCCGCCAGTAGCATCGCCACTCCCAGCGGCAGGCTCCAGTGCCAGCCCAAGAAGGTGAACGACGAGGTCTCCATGTTCTGGGTGATGAAGACCAGCAACAGGATCAGGATCAGGAAACCGGCAATCAACGACGTCCACAGGGCGCCGGCGCGGGTGAACTTGGCCGCCGGATCCGTGGCCGGCGGACCTGCGGCCGGCGCCGGCACAGTCGGGTTCTTCGCACTGGGCTTATCGGGCGAGGCAGAGGGATCGCTGCTCATGATCCCATCTTTGTCCCATCTGGCTCAGAAATAAACCAACCACGCGAGAAACCTGGTACGGCGTGAACCTCACGCAGCAGCGCCCCGTAGTTTCCGACGTTAGTGTCAACACCATGAAGATGCGGGGGCGTATGCGTATCGCGACCATCGCTGCGGCCGTGTGCCTTGCGGCGATGTGTCTGATTGCGGCCTGCGCTAACCCTGATCCGCTGGGCGCCGAGACCCGAAGCGTGAAATCCATCGTGGTCGGGTCCGCTGACTTTCCGGAATCCGAGATTGTCGCCGAGATCTACTCACAAGCATTGCAGGCCAACGGCTTTGATGCCGGGCGCCGTCCGGGAATCGGAAGCCGAGAGACGTATATACCTGCGCTCAAAGACCATTCGATCGACCTGGTACCGGAGTACATCGGCAACCTGTTGCTGTACTTCGCACCCAACTCAAAGGCGACCATGCTGGACGCCGTCGAGTTAGAGCTCCACCAGCGATTGCCCGCTGATCTCGCGATTCTGACCCCGTCGGCGGCTTCGGACACCGACACGGTCACCGTCACCAGTGCGACAGCCAAAGAGTGGAATCTGACAACAATCGCCGACTTGGCAGTACATTCGGCGGACGTGAGGTTCGCAGCGCCGTCAGATTTCCAGTCCCGCCCGTCCGGGCTGCCAGGCCTGAAGCAAAAGTACGGGCTCACCATTAGCCCTGGTAATTTCGTGGCGATCGAGGACGCTGGCGGCGCGGTGACCGTTCGCGCACTGGTCGAGGGAAGGGTGCACGCTGCCGACATCTTCAGCACATCACCGGCTATCTCGCAAAACCACTTGGTGGTACTCGAGGACCCTGAACATAACTTTCTGGCCGGCAACATTGTGCCACTGGTGAATTCGCAGAAGAAGTCCGACCTGCTCAATGCGGTGCTCGGCGCGGTATCGGCGAAACTGACTTCCGACGGGGTGGCCGCGCTAAACGCCGCGGTCGCTGGTAACGGGGGGATAGATCCCGCCCAGGCGGCACGAAATTGGGTGCGGGACAATGGCTTCAACCACCCAATCGGCCAATGATCGTCTTCGACAAAGTCACCAAGTTATTCTACGGAGGCACCACCGCCGTGGATCAGCTGAGCATGGAGGTACACGATGGTGAGTTGACGGTTTTCGTCGGCTCATCGGGCAGCGGCAAGACCACAGCGCTGCGAATGATCAACCGGATGATCGATCCGACCTCAGGGACCGTCACGGTCAACGGGAAGGATGTCTCGACCGTCGACCCGGTGAAGCTGCGTCTGGGGATCGGCTACGTCATCCAGAACGCGGGGCTGATGCCCCATCAACGGGTGATCGACAACATCGCAACCGTCCCCGTTTTGCGCGGCCAGTCGCGCCGGGCCGCCCGCAAAGCCGCTTACGAGGTGCTCGAACGGGTAGGACTGGACGCCAAGCTCGCTGCCCGCTATCCCGCGCAGCTATCCGGAGGAGAACAACAACGCGTCGGGGTGGCACGGGCATTAGCCGCCGATCCGCCGATTCTGTTGATGGACGAGCCGTTCTCCGCCGTCGACCCGGTTGTACGTAACGAGCTGCAAAACGAAATCCTAAATCTGCAAAGCGAATTGCGCAAAACCATCGTTTTCGTCACACACGACATCGACGAAGCGCTCAAGCTCGCCGATCGAGTCGCGGTGTTCGGACGCGGCGGTGTCCTAGAGCAATACGACCAACCGGTGCGGCTGCTGTCGCGCCCGGCTAGTGCCTTCGTATCGAAGTTCATCGGCCTGGGCCGCGGCTATCGTTGGCTGCAGCTCATCGGTGCGTCGGGGCTCCCGCTGCACCACATCGACCGGATCTCCGTCGGTAGCCTCTCCAATGACTCCAATGTTGAGGGCACCCACATTGCGGACGGCTGGATGCTGGTAGTCGACGACGACGTGCCGTTGGGTTGGATCGACGCCGACGCCGCCAGGCGGCACCGCAGTGGCGCACCGCTGTCCGACACCATCACCGCCGTCGGTTCACAGCTTCGACCAGGCGGAAACCTCAGCCAAGCCCTCGATGCGGCCTTGTCCTCGCCGTCAGCGATGGGCATTGCCGTTGACAGCGAAGGCAAAGTCATCGGCGGCGTATTGGCGACCGACGTGCTGGCCGCCGCAGACGCGCGCCGGAAGGCGTGACCGTGCACTATCTGCTTAAGCACCTCGACAGCGCCTGGGCGCTGACCGCCGTGCATCTGCGGCTGTCGCTGCTGCCGGTGTTGATCGGGCTGGCGATCGCGGTGCCGCTTGGCGTCTTGGTCCAGCGCGCGCCGATCCCGCGACGGCTGACGACCATAACGGCCAGTGTCGTGTTCACCCTTCCGTCGTTGGCACTGTTCGTCGTCTTGCCGCTGATCATCGGAACCCGGGTGCTCGACGAGGCGAACGTCATAGTGGCGCTAACGGCCTACACCGTGGCGCTGCTGGTGCGCGCGGTGCTCGAGGCGCTGGATGCGGTGCCGGTTCAAGTGCGCGACGCCGCTATTGCGGTCGGATACCCGACGTTCAAAAGGATTCTGAAAGTCGAACTGCCGCTGTCGATTCCAGTGATGGTCGCCGGGCTGCGGGTGGTCGTGGTAACCAATATCGCGATGGTCTCGGTGGGCTCGGTGATCGGTATCGGCGGCCTCGGGGCCTGGTTCACCGCCGGGTATCAGACCAATAAAAGTGATCAGATCATTGCCGGCATCATTGTCCTGTTGGCGCTTGCGGTCGTGGTCGACCTGCTGATCGTCGTGGCAGGCCGGCTGCTCACGCCGTGGGAACGGGGGGCGCGCGTCACCCGCAGGCAACGCCCGCTGGGGCCGCCGATGGTGGGTGGAGCGCGATGAACTTCGTCGAAAAGGCGGTGTCGTACCTGCTGGCCGCCGACAACTGGACCGGTCCCGTCGGGCTGGCGGCGCGCACCATTGAGCATTTGGAATACACCGCGATGGGGGTGGGGGCATCCGCGCTGATAGCCGTCCCGATCGGGCTGATCGTCGGGCACACTGGTCGCGGCACGGTGTTGGTGGTGGGCGCGGTCAACGGACTGCGCGCGCTGCCGACGTTAGGCGTGTTGTTACTCGGGGTGCTGCTCTTCGGGTTGGGCATGGGGCCGCCGCTGGTTGCGCTGATGCTGCTCGGCGTCCCGTCGCTGCTGGCCGGCACGTATGCGGGCATCGCCAATGTCGATCCCACGGTGGTCGATGCCGCCCGTGCGATGGGTATGACGGAGACCCAGGTGCTGATGCGCGTGGAGGTGCCAAACGCGATGCCCCTGATTCTGGGTGGGTTGCGCAGCGCGACGCTGCAGGTGGTCGCCACCGCGACGGTTGCCGCCTATGCCAGTCTCGGCGGGTTGGGCCGCTATCTGATCGACGGGATCAAGATGCGTGAATTTCAGCTGGCCCTGGTCGGTGCACTTATGGTCGCAGCGCTGGCGCTGATCCTGGACGGGCTGCTGGCGCTGGCGGTGTGGTTGTCGGTGCCTGGCACCGGTCGGCTGCGCATGCTGGTCGCTCATCCGGAGCGCGTGGGCGAGGCCACAGTTACCGCCAAACCCGCCGCGGTTCGTTGACACGTTTTACGGTAGATGAGTGAACGCAGCCTCTGATCCGACTCCGAGCGTCTGGCCCGCGATGTTGACTTGGCGTGCACAGGACGTCTCGCGCATGGAATCGGTCCGAGTGCAGCTGTCCGGTAAGCGAATCAAAGCCAACGGCCGCATCGTGGCCGCCGCGACCGCGACCAATCCGGCGTTCGGCGCTTTCTACGAAGTGCAGACCGACGAGAGTGGTGCCACCAAACGGTTCGGGCTGACGGTCACGCTGGCCGAGCGGGAACGCCAGCTCGCCATTTCGCGCGACGAGGAGAACATGTGGTTGGTGACCGACCATCAGGGGGAGAGTCGCGCTGCGTACAACGGCGCTCTTGACCTCGACGTGGTGTTCAGCCCGTTCTTCAACGCGCTGCCGATCCGGCGCCTGGGCCTACACGAACGGGCGGACGCGGTCACGTTGCCGGTGGTCTATGTGAACGTGCCCGAGATGACGGTCAGCGCGGCCACCGTGAGTTACACCGGCCAGGGACGTCTGGACGGGATCAAGTTGCGTTCCCCGGTCGCCGACACCAGCGTGCGCGTCGACGCCGACGGGTTCATCGTGGACTATCCAGGATTGGCAGAGCGGATCTGATCACTCCGCCTGCCCGCCCCGCGGCGGCCAGCTCCTCGCGCCAGTTCTCGGCGCCGATAACCACTGCGAAGATATCGGAGCGCGGGAAGCTGTCGTAACGTGTCCGCGCCGCGTGGCCCGCCTCGACGAGCTCGGCCACCGAGTTGTGGGAGGCAAGCGAGTCGCGGGCACGGCTCAGCAGCTCGATGGCCCGGTCCACCGCCGGCACCAATTGGCCGGAGTTGCCTTCACACATCGCGCGCACCAGGTCCGGGGCGCTGCCCGCTACCCGAGTGGCGTCGCGGAAAGAACCTGCGGCCAGCGCGAAGGCCAGCGGGACCTCGCCGGCGCCGATGGCGAGTGCCTCGGCGAGCAGGTGCGGCAGATGTGAGATGGCGGCAGCGGCGGCGTCGTGCTCGTCGGATTTGGCCGGCACCACCACCGCTCCGCAGTCCAGCGCCAACGTCATGACCATCGAAAACACGACCGGGTCCACATGGTCGTCGACGCTGACCACCCACGGGGCCATGGTGAACAATCCGGCGTGGCCCGCTGCCCAACCCGAATTTTCGGTGCCCGTCATCGGGTGACCGCCGACGAATCGTTCCTGTAGACCGGCGGCGGTGACCGCCCCCAGCACCGCGCTTTTGACGCTGGTGACGTCGGTAAGCGGACAGTCTGGAGCCAATTCGCTGACGTGGGCGAGCATCCCCGGCACCGCCGGCATCGGTACCGCCAGCACGATCAACGCCTCGCTATCGGCGGCGCGCGTCAGCGTGTCGGTGAGTTCAGTCGTGGCGTCAAAGCCGTCGGCGAGGGCCCCCTGGGCGCTTTCCACCGACCGGTTGTAGCCGAACACTTCACGGCCGACCGCCGCGGTGGCCCGCATTAGCGAGCCGCCGATGAGTCCCAGCCCGAGCACGCACACCGGTGTCTGAGAAACAGGGCGAGTAGCAGGGCCAGCCACAGTCCAAGGTTGGCACAGTTCGGCTGGCGGTGATGCTCTCGGGTGCGCTTCCTCTTGTCGGCTCGTTTGGGTTCCATCTGACCTGATCTGGTCATGGGGCCTGGTCAGCGACTACCGTAAGCGCCCATGGGAGCACAACGGGCCTCAGCGAAAGGCCCGGCGGCGGACGTGCCGGACGGTTTCGGCGTTGCGGTCGTGCGCGAAGAGGGCAAATGGCACTGTTCTGCGATGGCGCCCAAGTCGCTGGCGAGTCTGAACGCCGCTGAGACGGAACTGCGTGAACTGCGCAGTGCGGGCGCGGTCTTTGGACTCCTGGACGTCGACGACGAATTCTTCGTCATCGTGCGCCCGGCGCCCTCCGGGACCCGGCTGTTGCTCTCGGACGCCACCGCCGCCCTGGATTACGACATCGCCGCCGAAGTCCTGGACAACCTGGACGCCGACATCGACCCCGAGGACCTCGAGGACGCGGACCCGTTCGAGGAGGGCGACCTGGGGTTGCTGTCCGATGTTGGGCTGTCCGAAGCGGTGCTCGGGGTGATCCTGGACGAAACCGATCTGTACGCCGACGAGCAACTGGGCCGCATCGCCCGGGAAATGGGCTTCGCCGAGCAGCTGTCGGCGGTGATCGACCGCCTCGGTCGGTGACGACGGACGAAGATCTGATCCGGGCCGCACTGGCGGTTGCCGCGACGGCCGGCCCGCGTGACGTTCCGGTCGGCGCGGTGGTCATCGGCGCCGACGGAACCGAACTGGCCCGGGCGGTGAATGCCCGTGAGGCCCTTGGTGATCCAACCGCGCACGCGGAAATCCTGGCGATGCGGGCGGCGGCCCGGGTGCTCGGCGACGGATGGCGGCTGCAGGGGACCACGCTGGCCGTCACCGTCGAACCGTGCACCATGTGCGCGGGCGCATTGGTGCTGGCACGCGTCGAGCGGCTGGTGTTCGGGGCCTGGGAACCCAAGACCGGTGCGGTCGGCTCACTGTGGGACGTGGTCCGCGATCGGCGGCTCAACCATCGCCCTGCGGTGCGGGCGGGGGTGCTCGCCAAGGAGTGCGCCGCGCCGCTGGAGGCCTTCTTCGCCCGCCAGCGATTGGGGTGAGCGCTCCCTGGTTCGGTAAGCTGCACGGCGGTGGCGTGTCCGAGCGGCCTAAGGAGCACGCCTCGAAAGCGTGTGACGGCTAACACCGTCCGAGGGTTCAAATCCCTCCGCCACCGCCCAGGTAGGGACGTCGAAACCGGCTCTGACCAGCCGATTGACGTTCCTTGTGATTCGTTGTGATTGCGCTGAATTATCTGTAACTGTGCTCAAAGTGTGCTCAAAGTGTGCTCACGGGCCTACCGTCGCCCGTCGTGGATCTGATAGACGCGCGGTCTCGACAGGAGACCTTTGTGCCCCGCATGAGGTGACTTTCGCCAGTAGCTACGCAGACGGCTCGGGTGATGAGCTTCCCTAACACGTGTCACGTCTTATGAAAGGGCACCGGCACAATGGACTTCCTGAACCCTTGGGCCATCATCGTCTGGTGCCTGATCTTTGGGGCCATCGCAGCCGCTATCGGCCAAAAGAAGAACCTCCTCGTGGCCGAGTCGTTTTTATGGGGCGCACTCCTGGGAATCATCGGCGTGATCATCGTGATCTTTCGGCGGCCCGGACTGCCTAAAGCGCCACCGGGCATGCGCGCGGCGAAGTGCCCACTGTGCAACGCTGTCCAGAACATCCCGGAGACGCAGCCCGGGTGCGTGTGCTGGCAGTGCGGCACGAAGCTGAAACGAGGGATTACACCAGTTAAGGGCAGCATGCGTCGTAGTTGATCACGGCGTCGGGTGGTCGCGTACTGCCCCTCAGTTCATCGTGCCTAGCGATAGATGGTGACGAGAATAAAGGCACAGCACATGATTACAGCAAGGATCGGGGTTGCGGCGTCAGCCGCCGCCCTGGTCGCGATGGCGATCATCCTCGTCGGCTGCGGCGCGCCAAGCCAAACAACAGGAAGACCGTCGGCAACTCCGGGCCTGTCGGCAACCGACAGGGCTTTCATCCATGACCTCGACTTGTTTAGGGTCACCTACACGACACCCGAGCACGCGATATCCACCGCCCACGAAATCTGCAACAAATTTACGTCGGGTTCAAGCCGTGCCGCCGTCGAGGATTTCTACACCCCGCAACGCGAATGGGGCGATCCGCTGATGCTCATATCAATTGCCGTCGGCCAGTATTGCCCACAGTATTTGCAGCCCGGAGGGCCGGAGCGCTCATACCCCTCGGTGACCGCGACAGCCGCACCGATCACACCCCCGCCCGGTGCTCATCACTCGGCGGTGGCCGATGTGTGGGTGCCCGGCAACGCTTCCCTCGTGGAGGGTTCACCTGAGTCCGAACGATGGGAACTTGAGGGCACTTCCTACCAAGATGCCGTCGCGCAAGAGGCAGCCCTGATACCCGTAGGCCAGCCCCTCAACGGTCACCCCTACTGCCGAAAAACAGCCATACCGCCCGATAGCACCGACAACACCTCGTGGTTTTGGGGACGGCCACGCGAGGCGTTAATAGTCTCGGTGTTTCAAGGGTTTTCTACCGGCGACAATGCGGCGGTCGTCATCCGGCACACCACCGAAGCATCGTTATTTTGTCAGTAAGGGCACAGAAATGATTACAGCGAGGATCGGGGTTGGGGCGTCAGCCGCCGCCCTAGTCGACCTCGGAGCGCTGGGAGTCTCCCGCGCCGCGACGACGCCCCTCACTGCTCAGAAGATTCGCAACCCCCACATGTCCGCCACCTGGCGCAGCTCGGGGTTGTTCTGTTGAATCGACTGACGACCATTTTCGACGATGCGCGTTCCGTTAAATACAGCCCAGCATTCTTCATTGGGCAGGACGCGCGACAGATATCGGACACCCGAGTATCTAGGTTCGTCATCGTCGGCGGCCCAGTAAGCCCAGCTTGACATCGCACGTGTAATCAGCCGATTCTTGCCGCGTACAGTGTCGACGTCGAGAACATCGACACCGAATGCGGTGAGTTCGTCAGCCATCACGGATGTCAAGTACTCGTGCGTAACCGGGTCGTCGATGTCGACGAATGGCAGCGAGTCCAGGATGTGCGCCCTCACAATCGTGCGCTGCTCGCGCCAGTCCTGAGGAACGCCACCGCAGACCACGAAACCGGGGTCCACATTCTTCAGAAGCGCACGCATTTTCGCCGTGGGGCGATACCTCGCAAGGGTCTCGGCGAAGCAGACCACGACGTTTGTGCCGCAATAGATGACGCCTCCGCCTACAACATCAAATCTGTTACCGGCTCTGGGTTGCAACGCATCTTCCGCGGCTATCCAACTGGGCTTTAGCGGGCCAGAACAGCGCGCAACGCGATACAGAGGTTCAGGCGGCGGTTCGACTAGCTTGGGGCCCGCCAAATGCGACGCAGCAGCCACCCGTAACGATTACCCCCCTTATCCTCCAGCGATGAATGCTCGGGCTGCGGCCATCGTCCCACGGAAATCGCCTGCTTTAATAGCTTCCGCCGGCGATTCGTCGTCGAGCTGTGGGTTCATTCCCATAAACCAGGCTCTAATGGTGTGGTTGGCCTCGACTTCAAGAATGAGGTTGAAGATCTGATAGGCCGCTCGGAGACGTTTCTCTGCGTCTTCGCGGGGTTGATCGCCATCCTTGATGTATCGGGCGATTGTGCGTTTGTCCACGTCAGCGATGAACGCGGTCAGGGTCGGTCCGAGGTTGTCAGTCAGGAATTCGGCGATCTCGGCAGTGTCGGTCTTGACCGCCGCGGCGTGTGCCGCCTGCGCCTTCGACCGAGTGACCACCTTTGCTTTCGCCATCCTTCGTCACCCCTTTCTACATACTTTTATCCAGAGCTTGGCTAGCCTATGTCCGGGCTATGTACCACCAAGTATCCGCTCTATCTGCAGCTTGCCAGTACCCAGTGTCACTGACCACCGGTTTCTCTGAAGGCGATTTCGGCTGATCAGCCCTATACCAACCGGTAATCCGGTCTGCGCACTAGTCACCTTCCGGGAGGGAGAATACCTCCCCTAAGGAGGCATTGAGGGCACGCAATGCACTACCTGACGCCCATGCGCCCATAGTTATCCACAGGCGGCACCGGTGTGATGGAGATCACATTTTTGCGATTCTGCCGTGCGGTCGTGTCGACCTCCGGGAGGTTTGGGTTCCCAACCCGGCGCATCAGTCTGCCGTGCGGATGCCAGCCCAACGGTCGATCTCGTCGGCGCCCAGCAGCTCATCGGAGGCCGCGGCCAGCGCGCGGGCCAACGCCGACGCCTCCCCGCTCGTCAGATAGTCGCAGGCGTCCAGCCCGGCGATGCGGATCAGCTGCTCAACCTCGCCGTCGGCGTGACAGGTGAACGCGGCCACGACAACATCACTGTCCGGTCCCGGCCGCACGACGGCCCGCGGCATTCCCTCAATAATCATGGCTGTCAGTGTGGTCCGCAAAAGTGTTGTCTGGCAAGCATTCTGATTGTCGGACGATCATTCCGGGAAAAGGACTTCGAGGCCGTCGGCGATATCGACCCGCGCGGCCACCACCAATCGTTACCTTTTTGTGATCTGGCGCGCTGACCGGCGATGATGCCGGAAGCTGTACTGCGCAAGTCAAGCCTCTAGCAGTACAACCGTTGCGCGACAACGGGATTCGTTGCCGATACGCGGTTGCCGGTGCAGAATGGTCACTGCTGCCCATGCGCACACATATCGACACATCGAAGGACAAACATGTCTAACCGTCGCCACCGGCGCCACCCCGATCTGATGCCACTGCCTGAAGCCGCCCAATACTGCTCGGTGAGCTACCGCACCCTTCGCCGCTGGATCGCCGATGGCCGTCTGGACGCGGTACGCGTCGGCCCGCGGCTACTGTTCGTCAAAACCGCCGACCTGGACAAGCTGATAACCCCGGCCGGCGGCGGCGCGAAATGAAGAAACATCAACCATCACAACAAGATTGGAAGAGACAAAGAAATGACCACTAAAGATCCCATCATCCGCCTGGATTGGAGCGACATCGACTCGACGGCGATCTATCCCCGCTGGCGCTTCCACGCGGTGTGTGATGGTCCGCGCGAGTATCGCATCGCCCAGCAGGCGCGCGAAAACGGTGGGTGGTGGCATCTGTTGATGCTGACCAACGACGGCTACGCGAACAGCCAGAACTTCCGCACCCTCGACGACGCGAAGCGCGCCGCCGAGGCGTGGGAGTCGGTGAAAACCGCCGAAGGAACACTGGACGCCGAAGGACGTCAACAGCTAGATCAATTACGACAACACGCCCGTGAATTAGCCCCCGAGGCAGACAGTTTCGAGGAATTCGCGGAGGCGTTTGGGCTAGGTTCTGTCTGCGAACGCTGCGGACGCAAGGGTCTTGACGATGAGGATTACACGGACTGCGATGTTGTGCCTGGTGATGACCCCGAAGCGCCCTTCGACATTCTTGTCTGCAACGAGTGCCTAAAGAAGGAAACGCATGAGTAAATTGCAACGCCGAAAATGGGTGCCCGACGTTCGCATGATCGCCGACCAGCTCATCGCCGACTACCGCAGCGCCACTTTCAGCGTCGAAGGCATCGGCGGCCCGGGCGAGCGCATACCTGAAGGCGACCTGGACGCGATCGGCACGATGGCATCATGGTTGGCCACGGCGGCAGACCACGGCGAGGAATTCCAGGAGGACGATTGGATTTGCCTGGTGCAAGAGTTGGCCAGCCGCGCGGCATGGCCCCGCGGCCCCGGGGTGACGCAGTGAGCCGACCGGTTTCCCAACAAGATTGGAGGACTGCTCCGATGACTGCGAAGCGCAGACCGCCCCAACTAACCTGGTGGTTGATGGCCAGCGCCGCGGTGGGCGTAATGATCGCGGCGCAACTCAACAATGCCGCCGATACTGTCGGCGGGCATGAAACGTGCCAGCCGGCGCCGGCGGGCATTTCGCCGACAACGACACCACCCGTTGTGCGCACCGAAGGTCCACGGCCACGCCCACCGGCGCCGCCGCCGGGATCAACGCCAGCGCCGGGCCGCGGCGGATCCGCCCACCGCACCGATACGGCCTGACTAATCCCCGCGACTCAGCCGTAGGCGATGTGATCAAATTTGGTCAGATCCGCCGAATATATATCCGGGATTTTCTCCCACCGCACGTCGAGCCCTCGCTCGCGCAGCGACCCCTCGATATCGGACCGGCTCGGCGCGCCCAACGGATTCTGGTCCCGCGGGCGAAGAGTGGACAGCTGCTCCATCATCGAACGCTGCACCGGGGGCCTATTCGGCGGCTGTGGGGGCGGCTGGTAGCCGGTGCTGCGGGCCGGCGGGGGAGCCACGTAGGGGACCCGGTCGCCGGGACCGGCCCCGGTGGGCGGGTGTGTCATTCTCGGGATGAAGTTGGGTGGCGGAGCACCCTCCCAGTAGGACCCGTGCGGCCCGGTCGTTCCCGGCCCCTTTTGGACCCATTGCCCGGTGTCGCTCTCGATCGGTACCGGGGGGTTAACGTCCCACGGCGCGATCGACGGCACCGAACTGCTCTGCCGGCCAGGCGGCGCCCCAGGCGGGGACGGGGCTTGCGGCGGCGGCCCCGTACCACCGCCCAAACCACCACCAGGAGGACCGGGAGCGGGGGCGGGAGCGGGATGTTGGGGTTCTGTGCTTCCAGCAAACATTTTTGCTTGGCGCAGTAGCCGCGGGTAATGGATTCGGGATGCATGAGCGGATCGCCGCAGTGCTTGCAGCGCGGCTTGTCGTCTATAAAAGAGTGTGTGTTAGGAGTGTTATAAGTGTTATTTTCTTCGTTCGATATAACACTCCTAACACGTTCTTTAGGGGGCTCGACATCGTTTTCCGCGTCGTCGGACTGGTCGGACTCGTCGCCCACAGGACCGTAAACCCCACGCTTGATCCTGTCGATGCGACCCGAGCTAGCTAACCGAGCGAGATAGACCGTGGCCGTGGGAGCGCCAAAGCCAAGGGGCTGCAAGTCTTCCGCGCGGGTCTCTTTGCGACTGTTCACGAAGGTGAGAACTTTGAACGCACGTTCGTCCAGTTTTCCTCTTTCAATTCGCTCGTCGGCCTTCTCGGCGGCGGTGTCGAAGCTGCCGCCGTCGAGCTTCCACACGCCTTCGCCGGTGAGCAGCATCGCGTATTCGTCTTCACGAACGTCGCGGCTGGTGACCGACAGCAGGCCCTCACTGCTTTTGCGTTTGCGGGCGAGCAACAAAATATAGTCGGCGCTGCCGGTGACCCCCTGGGTGCCGGCAACGGTTTTCAGCCAGTCGTCGGACCCCATTTTGCGGTCGTGATGAATGACCAGAATCGCGGCACCGGGAATACGGTCAGCCGCGCGCTTGATGTAGCTGCCGATCTGGTAATCCGCGATGTAGGGGTCCTCGCCCGGTTTGCGCTGTGGACGCACCTTGCCGAACGTGTCCACGATGACAAGCGGCGGATCCTTGTCGTTGCGGTGACGTTGCAGCCACGCTTTGATTGTCGGCATGACCTCGCCGGGCTGGACGACGGTGAGGTAGTCCAACCGTTCGGGCAGCGGATCGTCGCCGTTCAAAATCCACATTCGTTTCTGCAATCGGCGTTCACCATCCTCAAGAGCAAGCAACAGCACTGCCCGCGGCTCGACTTTGATGCAGCCGAACACTCTCCCGCCTTGCGCGCAGGCCAGGGCAATAGCTATTGCCATCCACGACTTTCCGACCTTGGGTGATCCGGCCAGCACGCCGAAGCCCTCGTGGATCAGGTTGGGCACATGCTCGACCAGCTCGGCGAACGTCATATCGTCAAGTGCTGCCGCCGACTTCACGTCGGCGAGAAGCTCGCTTTCGACCTCGACGAAGTCGTCAAGCGTTTTTCCCGCGGCGATATGGTCGGCCGTGTCTTTGCCCACGGCGGCCTGCATGATCTGCACGGATTCGGCGATGGGTTCCAGAATCGCGGCGACCTCGGCGGCGTGACTGCGGCCGGGATCGTCGCGGTCTTGAACGATGAGGACGTGCTTGCCTTTCAGCGGCGACCAGTCGAACAGGTGGGCCTTGCCGGCGCCCATCGCATTGCACACCGCGACACCGCCGACGGCTTCGACGGCCAGGACGTCCTGCTCCCCTTCGACGACGTAGACGGTGTGGATCTCCTCGGTGATCTTGTCGGCCCGGAATAGAGCCGTCCCTTTGGTGTTGCCTTTCTGGCTGAACTGCTTGGTCGGTGTGCGATGGACGTCGCGGCCGTCCGGGTAGAGGTAGTCGGCGCCGCGGCTGTTGTCGAACAGGTCGGCCATCGTGCGCCCGAGACTGTTCACGATTGCATCGCAGGTGCAGCCCGCGTGGCAGCAGATCAGCACCCGGCCCTCGATCGCCGTGATACTCAGCGACGGGTTGGTGTCGTCATGGGCAGGGCATTGGGCCTTGGCGGTGGTGCCGGCGTCGATGACGGTCTGCCCGTTGTTTCGCAAATCGGCGATCAGCCGGTCGAAAGCTGTTGCGGCGGCGGTCACGGTGTCACCGCCGTCTTGTCGATCACGGTGACGTCGCGCAGCGCATCCTCGACACGCTGGCGGGCGGTCATGACCCGTCTCCAAACAAGTTTTGAACACGGTCGAGTGCTTCGAGGTCTGTCTCCTCCTCGTCCAGCACATCCTGATAAGCGTCGGTGTCCCAGACCTTCTCGATGGCGTCGGTGAACAACTGGCGCAGCAACATTGGTTCCAGTGCGTCGACCTCGACCTGAACACCACACCCGTCGTCAATCTCGTCGTCGGTGAACGTGTCGGCGAAGTTGAGTTTGAACGCGTCCATATTGGGGTCTGCTGCCTTGGCCGCGTTGCGCGCCAGCACATACTGGTCGCACTGCTCGGGGGTGAGTGCCACCCGAAACTTGCGATACCGGTTGAAGTTGGGAATCCGCTTCCATGCTCGCGCGTGACCACGTTTGCGCCCATAGTCGGACGGCATGTCAGCCGGGTTCCAGTCCGGCAGTTCAGGATTGGCCCAGCAGTCGGTGCGGTCCACAAAGTTCTGCACAATCGACCAGCCGGTCGGATCGTGGTCGCCCGCATAGAGCAAAACGGCCGGCCGACCATCAGCGTCCACATGCCGGACAATCTGCTGTGCAAACGTCTGACTGCACTGTCCCGCAAGGGAAATGATCGGCAGCCCCAGATCATCGAACCAGCTATGCAATTGGGCTTTCAGACCGTCCTTCTCGACACCCAACCACAGTTGATACGGCTGTCCTTCGGTGTGATCCCGCCGGTAGTAGTCGCGCAGTTCGGCGACCGCTTCGTGTGGCGAGTCCCAGGACTGGACAACTTCGATCCGGCGGCGCTGGTCGATCAGGTCAGGGAACGTGCCCTCGTCGCGAGCCCTGGCCGTGTTGAGCGACAGTTGCTCGTAAGCCGACTTGCGGTTGGGGATACGGCCCCGCTCACCCGCGGGAAGCGACACGAGCCGGTAGAACAACTGTCGCAGTGTGACACCCGTGGAGTAGGACTCCACAATGTCCGCGGCGACCGGCAGGACATCACGCCAGTTGACCCGTTCATCTCCAAGCTTGATTGGAGTTTGGTGTCCGATACGCTCGGTGCTGTCTCGTCTGGCAACGGGTCTGGTCGCCGCCCTGGTGTTACTGCCGGGGCGGCGTTCTCGTGTCATGAGGTATCACCCGAGCCCACATCGGCCTCGGCGGCTCGTGCTCACGCGTTCACCGGACGGTCGGTGCGCTCGTAGGCGTTGGCGTCGAGCCAGGCGTACACATCGGCCAGCTTGTAGAAGACTTTCCGGCCGACCTTCCGGTAGACAGGTCCGCCGCCCTTGTGTCGCAACGCATTCCAAAACTGGTCGGTGGTGTCCGGGATGATGGTTTTCATCTGTGCTGCCGGAATGACGGTATTGGCGTCAACACCCTGGCTCACCCACGCGACGACATCGCCGCGATCCAAGTCGGTCATAACCTGAGTCCTTTCGATAATCACGATGGTTTCGCGATTACCACAAGTTCTACCCACAGTCTGGACGTTTTGCAAACATCGCGGTAGATTCGCGGTTATGGCGAAAAAGGGGATGGAGTCGGGGCCGATGGGTAAAGCGGTCATCGAGAACATGACGCGGATACGGAAGCACCGAGGATTTACGCTCAACCAGCTATCGGAGCGCACCGAAGAGTCAGGCCGGAAGCTGAGCGTCTCCGCGCTGAGCCTGATCGCCACCGGGAAACGCCGGGTCGACGCGGATGATCTCTGGACGCTGGCCGTGGCCTTGGAGACAACGGTGCACGACTTGATGGGGATCACGTCTGCGGCCAAGCCGCTGTCGCCAGCCGCGCAGCAGATCGTCGACCTGGTGACCCTGCTGGACTTCAAAGGAGACCTCGGTGGCAAAAATTGGGACTCCAAAGGAGCTTACGAGGAAAAGGCACCGGGCTGATGGCAACAATTGAGGGCTACAGCACCGCGGCCGGGAAGCGGTACCAGGTCCGTTACCGCACGCCGAAGCGGACCACGACCTGCAAGCGCGGCTTCCGCACGAAACGTGATGCCCAAGAGTTCGCATCCACCGTCGAGGTCGAGAAGATGACCGGCACCTACGTTGCACCGTCACTCGGAATGATCACGATCGGCGAGCTGGCACCGGCATGGCTGGCCCGCAAACAGTCAGACGTGGCACCGTCCAACTACAGAATGTTGGAGTCGGCGTGGCGCATCCATGTCCAACCCGCTTGGGGCACAACACGTATCGCCGATATTGAACTGAACGGCGTCGAGCAGTGGATAGGCAGGATGGGCCGGAAGTCTGGTGCCACCACCGTGTTACGCAGCTTCGGTGTGCTGGCCGGCATCCTTGATGACGCGGTGAAAGCTCGGCGGCTGGCATCCAATCCGGCCCGCGGTGCCGAGAATCTCCCCCACAAGACGGGCAAACGCCGCGTGTACCTGTCGGCCGATGATGTTGGCCGGTTGGCTGCCGAGTCGGGGCAGCACCGCGCCCTGGTGCTCACGCTGGCCTACTGCGGCATCAGGTGGGGTGAGGCGGTGGCGCTGCGGGTGTCTGATGTGCAGTTTCTCCGCCGCCGTTTGAGCGTCCACGACAATGCCGTCCAGTTGGGTGTGGATCACGCGGTGGGTGTGACCAAGAGTCGTCAGGAACGGTCGGTGCCGGTGCCTGCGTTCGTGCTCGATGAATTGTCGGTGCAGTGTGCTAGGCGCGGCCTCGATGATCTCGTGTTCGGCGACGGCACCCACTACCTGCCCAGGCCCAAGTCGACCGACGGATGGTTTGTCGCGGCTGTCAGGCGGGCCAAAGTGCAGAAGATCAGCCCGCACGATTATGCCGACCTGCGCGTTATGCCGACATCGGCGCGATCGTCCCTGTGGCGCAATGGGTTCCGCCTGGTGAGGTCGGCATAACGACGCCGAGCTCGATCATTGTCTTCTTCCCATTCCCGGAGAG
>NZ_JBKQQD010000300.1:0-3492 GCF_052144515.1 Mycobacterium sp.
CGGGCCATGATTTGCTCCGGGCGCGGAAAGTTGCTTCTGCGGTAGCGAGGCGAAGGTATCTTACCTTAAGCGTAAATGCAAGAGGGGGAGGGCGCGCTGGGTGGGAAGCGGCAGGGAGCGGTAGAGAGATTCCTCACCCCGAAGATCGGGGTTCGGAATGACTCAGTATTGGGAGTGGGCGCGGAGGCACAGAGATCTCTCCCGCCATGGTTCGCCCCTGTGCGGGAGACCCAGGGCTTCCTCTGCGAGCGGCTAGCACGCAGGCCGCCGCGCGCCGAAAAGGCGAAGACTCGACCTCTGCTGCGGGCACTCGACGCGCCCAGAGAAGAAAAAAACCGTGAGCCACTTGCGCGCTTTGGACATGGCGCGGCTGGTATAATGTGGAGTTCACGATGGCGCGATATTCCCAACCGAAGAGATCGAGTCGCGGCAGTTCGGGACGCCGCGGCGCGCAATCCGAACGCAGCGCGCGGGCTGGCGCTGAGCCAGCGGCGCGGATTGTGGCGGAAGCGCGTTTGCCGACGCGCTTCGGGCCGTTCGAGATTATCGGCATCGAGGGCGCGAGTGAAGGCGAGACGGCGGTGGCGCTGCGGCATGGAAAGGTCGGCGCGAAAGATGCGCCGCTGGTGCGAATCCATTCGCAATGTTTGACGGGAGATGTGTTTGGCTCGGAGCGCTGCGATTGCCGGGCGCAACTGGAATATTCGCTACGGAAGATCGCGCGGGCGCGCTCGGGTCTGCTGCTTTATTTGCCGCAGGAAGGGCGCGGCATCGGACTCTTGAACAAGCTGCGCGCGTACGCGCTGCAGGATCAGGGCATGGATACCGTCGAGGCGAACGAGGAACTGGGGTTTCTCGCGGACTTGCGCGACTACGCATTTTCGGCGGAAGCTTTGAAAATTCTCGGCGCGCGGCGCGTGCGGCTGCTCTCGAACAACCCGGACAAAGTGCAGCAGCTTGAGGCGGCGGGGATTGAAGTCGTCGAGCGCGTGCCGTGCCAGCCGCCGACGTCGCGGGCTTCGCGCGGATATCTGGCGGCGAAGAAATCGAAGATGGGACACTTGCTCAGCGGGCTGTGAGATTTGATTTTGCGGTGAGTGCAAGCCACATCCGAAAACAAAACATATCCAACGGTCAAGCTGGCCGAGGGACCCCGCGCAAAGGTAGCGTCCCAACATGTGTCGCCCCTGCGAGGCTCGGGTGCATCTTTTGGGCACACCCAGCGCTTACGCGCTGGGCTAACTTGTTCCGCCCCTCCGGGGCTTTCAAGCGATACTCGGAACGGTGAAGTCACCGGGGCGGGCGTTAGCTTGCGCTGCGCGTTTCCGCCCGCCCCGATTGCACGACTCGAAGTCGCGCTGAGAGGAAACTATTCAACGTTGAAGTAGATGATGATCGGCGTACCGCCAGGCCCACTCACGGTTATTCCGTAGAGCCCGGTAGTGGTTCCGCCGCCCCCGCCACCGCCGCCGCCCCCGCCGCCTCCCCCGCCACCACCTCCGCCGCAGGCCACCGCGGCTCCAGCGGCGAGGATGAGCAGACAGATCAACAGTGCGTACCCGCGGCGTCGCTTGGGCGTTGCGAAGAACAACAGCAAGGCCAGCACTACCGCCGACACGCCGATCAGCCGGGTAATGGGCGCACCGCGCAGATTCGGCCGGTCAGTCGGTGCCGGTGGAAGGGCTGCGGCTATGGTGTTGCACATGAGAGTTATGTTGCCGCTCGCCGTCACCGGATTCGCCGAGAAGGTGCACGCTGGCGGATCGATGGCACCCGCCGGGGTGACGGACACGAGCGCGGTAAGCGTCTCCGTCGTTATTCCCGCCGAAAGCGTGACACCGAGTGTGGATTGTCCTGAACTGCCGGGGGCCGTGATCGGCACCGCGGTCCCAGAGGTGCTGTTCGACGACGTGATCGTGTAGGTCGCGGTGAAGGTCACCGGAGCCGTTTGGGTGACTGTGACGGTGTCGGTCGTGTCCGTGGCAACGTATGTCACTGTCTCGGGACTGCCATCCTTAACCGTGAAGGTCACCACGCCGCTGGCGCTGGACGCGCCACTACTGGAAACGATCGATGAGCTATTGGAGGCCGTGGCGCCCAGTGTCACGGTCTTGCCGCTCACCGGGTTGCCGCTCGAATCCTTCAGAGTGACCGTGATCGTCGAGGTTGTCGAATTGTTGGCAAGCACGGACCCGGGCGCGGCGGCCACCGTGGAGTTGGCAGCGGAAGCGGCGTCGGCGACTTGGGTGAGCGTCGTCATCGCAGATGTAGACGGCGCGGCATAATTCGCGTCGCCGCCGTAGCTAGCGGTGACCGTTTCGCTGGCTTTAGGGACATAGGTCGCCGTTGCGCACAATTCAGAGTAGCCGTAAGTCTGGTCGTAGAAAGCAGATAGTGTCGGCGAAGGGAACGTCTCGCCCCCGGTCGAGACGAAGGAAACCGTTCCGGACGGAATGTTGCCGTAACTGTCAGTTTGAACCAAAGCGGAAAGCGTCACGCTGCTGCCCAATACGAAGTTGGATGACGAGGAAGCGGAACAGGGGGCCGCGGTGGTCGAAGGGGCGACGCCGATATTGGTCGCGGCCTTAGTGATCGTGACCGAAAAAGTGTTCGACTGGCTTTGGTTGTAGCTCGCGTCGCCGTCAGTCGTCGCGCTGACGAACGATGTCTTGGACCCCAAATACTGTGCCTGGAGCACTTGGGGTGCGCCGCTGACGCTCAGGGGAGGAATCACATAGGCGGAGGTCTGCGTGGCCTCGCTGAAAAGTCCATAAACTGGAGTCTGAAATTCGGCATAGCCATCCGAGTTCAGCGTGAAAGGCTCGCTACCTCCCCCGTTCGCGGAGGTCTGCGCGAGCGCGGTTCCATTGTCCAAGAATGTTACGGTGCCGGTGGCCGTCTCCTCAGTCGAGGTGCTGCCAACCACATCCAAGCGGAATAGCAGGGCCGTGCCGTATGGAGCCGTGAGGCCCGTCGTAATCGCGGTATAGCATTGCCCCGAGTTCTGGCAGGCTAAGTTGGCCGGCGTGTAAGCGTAGGCGGTGAGCGTGGAGGCGCTGTTTTCCGGGTTTACCACCACGGCGACCGGTGCGGAATCGCTCGCGCCGAAGGTCCCATCGCCCGTGTAATGCGCGGTGACGTTGTAGCTATTGCCAGCGCCCACTCCGGCGCTGCCTACCAGGTAGGTTGTAGTTCCCGTTGCGGTGCCGCTCTTGAGGGTATAGAGGTCGACGTTGCCGCCACTCGGGCTGAAGACATCCACGGCTCCCATGGGGCTGCCGCTTCCATTCGTCGCTGCATTGGGATTGGGCGAGCCGAGCAATACGGTGTCGCCCGTGGGCGTGCCCGTGCCCGTGCCTGCGGGAGAAACTGCGATATTCACACTGATGTTCTGACCATGAGTGAAGGTCAAGGGTGTGCTGCCAACGGCGTTCACGCAGGTTGTACTCGGGGTCACGCAAGAAAGCGTGAAGGTGTGGACTTGGCTGGACT
>NZ_JBKQQD010000301.1:0-7729 GCF_052144515.1 Mycobacterium sp.
CGTCGCTGGTCCACGGGTGCTGGCCGGTCCCGTCCAACCACCACCTCGGTTGGCCGTCCTGCTCGTAGCGGGTTATCCGGTAACGCCAGGCGACGTGCCTACCCTTGGCGTCAACCTGCCAGTCCAGTAGCCGCGGGCGGACGGCCTCGGGCGCCGGTTGGATGAATTCCCAGGGGTGGGTTATCCGGATCTCGATAAAGTCGCCACCCATGAATTAACCTTACCAGGACGCTTGCTTGCGTCAGTGGTTCTACCTGCGAAGATGGCGTTCGTGTGGGATGGGCTCACCCGGCAGTTTCCGTTCGACCGGAAGCGTCATATCGCTTTCTCCTGAGGAATCGTCGAGTTCTTCCGAGTGGACGAACGAGCGGCGGCCGACCTAAACGAGCGATTGTTCGCCTTTCTTGACCGGCGCGTAGAAAGTGGTGGGAGATGCCGCGTAGCTGCTGCCGGGCTTCTTTGACCGGCATGAGGTGCCGCATATCTTTCTTGTTGCACCACGGACACAGATCAAACCCTTCGTCTGGCACCTTGGGACGTTCAGGCGGCGGTATTGCGCGCTCCCGCTCGACGGCTGCCTGCACGGCTTCGTTGATGAGGTCGCGCAGTGCCTGGGCGAGTTGGTCGACGGCGTCACTCACCGCTGCCGTCTCGGATCGTCGGTGCGTTGAAATGTGTTGCGTTCTAACCATTCCAAGACGTCGGACCACCCGGTAGAGCACCCTATTGCCGCGCTTGATGAACTTCGGGCCAGTCCCCCGGTAACGATCCTGGGCCAGCGAAGCGGTGGTGGTGTGGAGATACTCGGCTACTTCGACAGGCGTCGCCAGCGCCGGTAGTTGATCAGACATGACCGGCGATCATAGCCAGACCAGCTCAAGCCCCCGGTCAGGATTGAACTGTATCCGGCGGTCCTGGTCAAAGGACCTTCTCAAGACATTCTGGGCGCGGGCCAGCGGCTAGCAGAATCAACAGTTACCTGGTGGCACGGTCACTGATGTAAGGCACACCCCAGCGAGACGAGACTCCGCAGGTTCGAATCCTGCCGGGGGCACGAGCGTTCTTGCAGTTCAGAGATGGTTTCTGACCCTAGCATATGGCCCCGTTGTTATCAGGCTGTGATTCGGTTTCGCCGCTTCCGTTTGCTCCCCAGGAACGCCTCAATAAAGAGATCCGCCGACCCTGGAGAGCTTGTCCGACAATGCGTCGATGATCCGATCATATTGCGCGGAAACGGAATCAGCGTCAGGTTGGTCGTAGACCGAGTGCAGCAGCGTGCGCACCCACGGCCAGGAGGACTTCGGGGTGACCGCCATTAAATTCGTCGCGTAATGGGTGCGGCACCGCTGCCACGACGCTCCCGGCAGGGTGGCGCCGATCGCGGCGAGCAGCCCGGCATGGGCATCAGAGGTCACCAATCGGACCCCTGAGAGCCCTCTGGCCGTCAGGGAGCGTAGGAACGTTAGCCAGCCGGCCCCGTCCTCTGCGGTGGTGACGTCGATGCCCAGGATTTCGCGGTATCCCTCGGCGTTGACCCCGACGGCGATCAGCGCGTGCACGTTGACCACACGACCGGTTTCGCGCACCTTGAGGACCAGGGCGTCAGCGGCGACGAACGTGTACGGACCAGCGTCCAGCGGTCGGGTGCGGAACGCCTCCACGGCGGTGTCGAGTTCTTTGGCCATCACCGAGACCTGCGACTTCGACAGACTGGTGATTCCTAGCGTCTCGACGAGCTTGTCCATCCGCCGCGTCGACACCCCGAGCAGATAGCAGGTGGCCACCACTGTGGTCAGCGCCCGCTCCGCACGTTTGTGGCGCTCCAGCAGCCAGTCCGGGAAATAGGACCCGTGCCGCAGCTTGGGATCGCCAAATCCAAAGACCCTGTACGGGTGTCGAATTGGCGGGCCCGGTACCCGTTGCGTTGATTGGTGCGCTCGGTGCTGCGCTCGCCGTAGCCCGCGCCGCACAGGGCGTCGGCCTCGGCGCCCATCAAGGTGTGGATGAACGTCGACTGCAGCTCGCGCAGCACATCGGGATGGGTGGTCGTGAGTCGTTCGGCCAACACCTGTGGCCAGTCGATATCGTGGGCAGTGGTCATCGTGTTGATTCCTTTGCTCGAGTGACTTTGGTCGGTCTCTCGAAGAATCACGCGATGACCCTCAATCATTCGGCTACGACACGCCAGCCCTCACGAACCAGGCCTGGACTCGTACACCACCTTGGTGGACGCAACCGGATCCGGCATCACGGGGTCCTAACCCGTTACCGCTAACCTGCCATTATCAGACCCTTTGGTCCGCAAGTCGCGGCACGGTTCCTCATAAGGCGGCCGCGCAGAGCAAGAGGTATGGGTCTTCGTCAACGACGAGAACTGCGGCCCTCCCGAGGTGCTTCTCCGCGCTGTTTCAAACGGCCGGATAGAGCCACGAGCTTTATGCTCTTTAGCCTGGCTTTGCAGGGGCGTAGTCGCTGCGATCACTCAGGCGGCGGACCCATCCCCAAGGTTGCGGGCGCCCTTCACATTGCGTAGTCCCGAACAGTTCACGCAACCGATGCACCCTACACAGTCGATGCAGCGCACGCAGCCAATACAGGCAACGCAGCGGGTGCAAGCAATGCATGCCACGCACGCCACGCAATCCCGCATAAGAAGACACAAGACAGTCAACAGACTGCCAACTACCGCGACGCTGCCCGCGGTCGCTGCGGAGCCCGCTACCGCGACGCTGCCCGCGGTCGCTGCGGAGCCCGCTACCGCGACGCTGCCCGCGGTGGCGACCGACCCGGCTACCGCGATACTGCCCGTAGTCGCAACCGATCCCGCTACTGCGACGCTGTCCATGGTGGCGACCGACCCGGCTACCGCGATACTGCCCGTAGTCGCAACCGATCCCGCTACTGCGACGCTGTCCATGGTGGCGATCGAGCCCACGGTTGAGCCGCTGTCAAGAGCAACCGCTGAATCCCTCTGAATTACCACAGACTCATCATCTCAGCCACGCGATGACCCTTACCTCATTTTGCCGCTGTTGCTATTCGGTGGCGCTCACAATGATTCCGACACAGAGTTTTGAGACTCTCGTATTTCGTCTGTTTCAAGACAGGGCCGCCATTACCGAGTGCGGGCAGAATCCCTTCGTGTGCGCGTGGTTAGGGACCGGTGTGGATGTAGGGGTCAAGCAGCGCGGTTGCCACTAGCGCGGGTCACCCGCAACTTCCCGGAGGCTGGCCAGAGCTGAGGCTAGCGTCGGAATCGCCTCGTAGTACGGAATCATCGGAGCGAGTTCGGCCAGCATCGCTGCTGCCTGCTCGCGCAACCCAAACCCCTGCTGATCGATGGCAACGTCGCATGCATTCTGGTAGTCCGCGAACAGTTCGCTGAGGTGCGTTCCGACGTCATCGCCATAACGCCTGAGATAGCCGCTCTTAATCTGCTCGGCGATCGCCTCGGTGTCGAGGCGATCATTCTTCACCTTCTGAAGCAAGTATGTGAGTTCCCCCCACCAACGTGTCTCGAGCGAACGCTTCACCAGAAGAGATACGGCCTCACCACTGCTCTTCAGCGAATACGTCGCCCGCCCACCGCTGGGGCGGTCATGGGTGACGATGAGCCGATGGCGCTCCCTTGCGAAGAGCCGCGCCGGATCCACCTGATGGTCGACCTCCACGAGGTTGACCCCGGCCATGACAACAGTGCCCCTCTTTGTCAACATGTCGACGTAAGCAACGGCAGTTTCGATGGGTGCATCCGACGGACGTGACTCAAGGGCGCGGTCGCCAAGCTTCTCGATGACGTCCTTGAATGGTCCGGCCTGATCCGCGAGCGCCGACACGGCGAACTTCCCGGCGATCCTCGCTGCTTCAAAATACTTTTGCGCGTCGGTCAGCTGTTCGTCCTGTGCATACAGCCAGCCAATCTTGAACATAAACAGCTGCCCCGGTCGCAGCATTGTGCGCAACGACAAGCGAGGATTAGCGCCTCGGTGCAGCGCGATAGGAACGCCCTCAGCCGCACCAGTAAGTGTTCGCGACAACGGATCGGAACTGAGGATCTCCCCCAGGTCCGTATCAGGGATCGCGCTGCGCGGCAGCGTATACCTCTCCACCGACCGATGAGATCCGTCCGCCATGCCATTCCCATCCGCCCTTGATGGTGGACGGGTCAAGCGTATCTTCCACGGCAAGCGACAGTCCCGGGTTAGCCGTTCGGTTGAAAGCTGAAGGTGCGGTTGGAACCGCCCATGCTTGTCGCCCCGACCCCGATGTAGTTGAGCAAAGTCCCCTGACAATCGCTCCCGCCGTAAACGGCGATTGGCTGATTGGTGTGATTGGCCGCGCTGAAGCCGTCGGCGTTGGCAGGCAGGGTGATGGTCAAACAGATGGTGTCACCGTTCCATGCGAGTATTCGGCCACCGACGTTGGAAGGGATGTAGGGATTAGGCCCGCCGGAGCCCTGGAAGGTCACGTCGAGCGTGCCGGTTGCGGCTCGGGCGGGTGCTGCGGTGCAGACGGCCGTGATCACAGCGGCCACGAGCCCGACGAGTGCGGTCTCGGTGACGAAGCTGGCCAAATGAACCGCCCGTCGGTCGGAGAGGCCCAGAGCTATCACGAAACGATCCCGTCTTATTTAGGGCGGCGACGAGTTGATGATCTGCGCGGGACTGCTTGTGCAATTATGCGTCACTCGTCCTGGGTGCGGAATCGTCATTCACTGGGCCGGTGCTAACTCACATAAGAACCGATGCAAGGTAGTCCAGGGCCTTAAAGGATAGGCGGTTGGCCCCTTCCACGAGGGGGCCCATCGGCGTTCACGGTGATTCCGCCACAGAGTTTTGAGAGCCTCGTATCTCGTCTGTTTCGAGACGGTTTGGGCAGGCTCTTGCTGCCCCGCCGCTTAGGGCATGGCCTCAGCCCAGTCGATGTGCCCCTCGTAGCCAAAGCTTCTGGCCGTGTCGCGGTAGCGGTCCCTGAGGTGCGCGTAAGTCGCGGTATCGCCGTGAGCCCGCGCCAGTAGAGCCCGCAGCCGCAGCAACCAGATGTCGCGCACAGCCAAACCGTCGTCGGCTGGCGCGGCCGCCAACCGCTCGATCGCGGCCTCGGCGTCGACCACGTCACTCTCGGTCCCGCGGTCGAGCAGTGTCTGCACCAGAACACCGGTCGCAGCAATGCCATGCGCCAGCAGCTGTCCGTCGCGAAAAAGATGGTCGATGTCGGCGCGGATGAGCGGTATGGCGTCATCGCGATCTCCACGCCGAGCCCTCTCACGTGCCAAGTAGACATCGACGAGCGGTAAATCGCCCAGGATGTGTCCCCGGCGCAGGAACACGTCGCTGAGCTCGGCCAGAAGGCGACGGTGCCAGCAGCTGGCTGTTCCGCCCACCTCCGACACTGGGCGAGCACAATCGTGAGGTGCTGACCTCGCTGTGTGGCCTGACCGACGGCGAGCTTGAGCGCCTCGCAGCCGAAGGCGTCATGGGCACCCGCCCGAAGGGCCTATGACACTCCACACTTGTCGGCACACCCCACCACCACAATCAGCACATGTGTTCGAATATCCGGCACTGGTGGGCGCTTACGCGGCCGCTCGCCCGTACTGGGCAAGCAGCTTCTCCCGTTTGGCCGGGTGAAGGTTCGCCTTCGTGACATCGCCACCGTAGTGCGCCAGCACGCGACGGTCCATCACGCGACGCCACAGCGGCGGGAAATACGCCAGACAGATCATGCTCGCGAAGCCGCTTGGCAGATTCGGCGCGCCGTCGAAGCTGCGCAGCACCTGGTAGCGGCGCGCGGGGTTGACGTGGTGGTCGCTGTGCCGCTGCAGTTGGTACACGACGATATTGGACACCAGGTACTCAGAATTCCAGCTGTGCTCCAGCGTGCAGCGCTCGTAGCGGCGGCGGGGCGTCTTCTGCCGAAGAAGCCCATAGTGTGTCAAGTAGTTCACGCTCTCCAACAGCACGAACCCGAAGACCGCCTGGATCAGAATGAACGGAATTAGGCCCCGACCGAAGATCGCCAGCAACAACCCCCACAGCACCACCGACATCAGCCACGCGTTGAGCACGTTATTGCGGATAATGAACACGCGCTCGTTCAGACGCCGCATCCGCTCGGCCTCCAAGTGCCACGACGAGCGCAGGCTGCCCCAGATACTGCGCGGCAAAAACGCCCACAGGCTCTCACCCATCCGCGCGCTGGCGGGGTCCTCGGGCGTCGCCACCCGCACATGGTGGCCGCGGTTGTGCGCGACGAAGAAATGGCCGTAGCAGGTCTGGGCCAGCGTGATCTTCGACAGCCAGCGCTCTAGCGCGTACTTCTTGTGCCCGAGCTCGTGCGCAACGTTCATGCCGACCCCGCCGAGCACTCCCACCGACAGCGCCACCCCGATCTTCGACGCGCAGCTTAGTGACCCGGCGAAACCAAGCCAGCTGACGTTGTCGGTGGTGAACAGGTAGGCCCCGAACACCACGCTGGCGTACTGGCACGGAATGTAGGCGTAGATGCAATACCGGTAGTAGCGCTTTTCTGCGAGCCAGCCCATCACTTCATCGGGCGGATTCTGCCCGTCCGGCCCATACCGCAGGTCCAGCAGCGGCAACACCACGTAAAGCAGTACCGGGTTCATCCAGAACAGCGCCTGCGAAGCCGTCTGCCACCCCAGCTGATTCATGGCACAGATCACAGGCAGCACCGAGAACAGAGCCGTCGGGCCGGTCAAACCTATTAGATACAGGTAGCGCTTCTTGTCACGCCACTGCCCGGCAGCCGTCGACCCCGGCGAAGAATCAGCATCGACGTTCGACGCCACAATCTAAACCCTCTCTGAGACTCACCAGCGAGCAGAGTTTAATCTAAGGATAGGCGGTCGGACACTCCACGAGGAGCCGTCGGCGTTCACGGTGATTCCGATACAGAGTTTTGAGAGCCTCGTATCTCGTCTGTTTCGAGACTGCGGTGCGGGGACACAGGCTCAGTGTGTTGGCCCCCTGACATGTGTTGGGGCAGGTGTTGGTCAATCGGTCAGCTGGCAAGCAAGCCTCGGAAGGCGCAGTCGGCCGGGGAGATCGCGTCGGCCTGGCCGATGATGTGGCCGTGCAATTCGGGATGGTTGTCGAGGTGCGAATGCGCGTATTGCTGGTCAGTGTGGAAGGTGATCGATCCGCAGAGGGTATCGGCCAGGGTTCCGGAGCAGTCGGTTTGTGCTATGACGACGACGGCGGTGGCGGGTTGCCATGTCCATTCGTCGCTGTGGCGGTGGATGCGGATCGGTGTCCCGGTGTCGGGGTCGGCTGAGTCGATAACGCCGTCGGTGCCGGTCATCAACGGGACGCCCAGCGCATCGATCGCGCACATTGCTGCAACCGGAGGGTGGCCGGTGAGGTGGACGGTGTGGCCAGTGAATCGGCGTGAGAAAGGGTAGGCGACCTCGATTTGTCCATCGGGTGCGCTGTGCACGAGGTCGGCGCTGCCAAGTTGGTGCAGCGCATCGTCGAGGTCGACGCCGAGCGCGGCAGCGGTCGGGCGCAGATCGTCGCGATGGACTTGGCCGCTATCACGGAAGCCGCGCAACACGGCTCGGTGGAGTTCTCGGATTGCGGGCGGCAGCTGCTCGGCTGAGGCTGCGACCGACTGGGGGGCGTCCGACTGATCGGGCATTAACTACTCCATTGACTGTCAGTTGAATTGGACCTAGAGGGGCGTAGTGCGTCGAGAATGTGTTGCGGAG
>NZ_JBKQQD010000302.1:0-8181 GCF_052144515.1 Mycobacterium sp.
GCCGGCGACTTCCTCGGCCTGTGCGAGTCGTTTCGGTTGGCGGTGATCTCGTTGTGCGACACCCCGGGGTTCATGGTGGGGCCGGACGCGGAAAAAGAGGCCGCCGTGCGCCGATTCGGCCGGATGATCGTGCTCGGCGCGCGGCTGACGGTGCCGCTGGGACTGATCATCCTGCGCAAGGCTGATGGGCTGGGCGCGATGGCGATGGCCGGCGGCTCGTTCCACGCGCCGCAGTTCACCGTCGCCTGGCCCACCGGGGAGATCGGCGGTATGGGCCTGGAAGGTGCTGTCCGCCTTGGGTTCAGCAAGGAATTAGCCGCGGCGGCCGATCCGCTCGAACGCCAAAATCTGTTCGATCGTCTCGTCGAGGCGGCCTATCAGCACGGCAAGGCGCTGCGGTCGGCCACCACATTCGAACTCGACGACGTGATCGACCCCGCAGCATCCCGGGCCTGGATCACCAGGCTGCCGGGACGCTGAGGGTCAATGAACTGTTTTATGCGTGACCGGAGCCGCAGCCGACGCCCGGCAGACAACCGGTGCCACCGGGCACGCCGCCCGGACCCGCGTTCTGCCCGCCCGAGCCGCAACCGACGCCCGGGACACAACCCTGGCCGCCCGGACCGCCGCCCGGACCCTGGTTCTGGCCACCGGACCCACAGTTGCCGTTGGCGTCACAGCCACCGCCGCTCGGGTCATCCTTGATGATCACGTGCGTCGGAGCTGGGCCGGTCATCGCAGGTCCAGCCGCAAAAGTGCCAGCGGCTGCCGCAGGCGCAGCGGTAATCGCCGCGGCTATCGCCCCGGCGACAAACAATGGTTTCATGGGGTTCAATTTCGCTAACATTCCAGTCGCATACCACACTGACGCGCGCGTAAAACATTCCATGACAGATCGGTCGCAACCGGTTGAGCAAAGGCATATGACATGACTGCACAGGATCTGACCGGGCGCACCGCAATCATCACCGGCGCCTCGCGGGGAATCGGCCTGGCGATCGCCCAACAATTGGCTGCCAACGGCGCCAATGTGGTGCTCACCGCCCGCAAGCAGGAGGCCGCCGACGCGGCCGCGGCTCAGGTCGGCGACCGGGCCCTGGGCGTCGGCGCGCACGCCGTCGACGAGGACGCCGCGCGGGCTTGCGTGGACCTCACGCTCGATCGCTTCGGCAGCGTGGACGTCCTGATCAACAACGCGGGAACCAACCCGGCGTACGGTCCGCTGATCGAGCAGGACCACGCCCGCTTCACCAAGATCTTCGAGGTCAACCTGTGGGCCCCGTTGCTGTGGACCTCACTCGCCGTCAAGGCGTGGATGGGGGAGCACGGTGGGACCGTGGTCAACACCGCCTCCATCGGCGGCATGCACCAGTCGCCGGCCATGGGTCTGTACAACGCCACCAAGGCCGCCCTGATCCACGTCACCAAGCAACTGGCGCTGGAACTTTCACCGGGCATCCGGGTCAACGCGATCTGCCCGGGCGTGGTTCGCACCAGGCTGGCCGAGGCGCTGTGGAAGGACCACGAGGATCCGCTGGCGTCGACCATCGCGCTCGGCCGCATCGGTGAGCCGGTCGATGTGGCGGGCGCGGTCGCCTTCCTGGTGTCGGATGCGGCGAGCTGGATCACCGGCGAGACGATGGTCATCGACGGCGGTCTGCTGCTCGGACCCGCGCAGGGGTACCAGATGCGACCGGGAGGCAGCCAATGAGCAGCGTCCATGACGACTTGAGCAACTTAGACGCGCGGGTGCAGGCGCTGTTAGACGAGCACGATCCGGCGACCACCGAACCGCGGGACTTCCTCGGCGCGCAGTACGACGCGGGCCTGGCCTGGGTGCACCTACCGCTCGGATTCGGGGGGCTGGACCTGCCGCGGACCGCTCAGGATCGGGTGAACGCCAAGCTGGCCGCCGCGGGCGCCCCGATAGGCGGCACCCCCAAGAACTACATCGGTATGGGCATGGCAGCGCCGACGATCGCGGCGTTCGGAACCGATGAGCAGAAGCGAAAGTTTCTGCGCCCGTTGTTCACTGGCGAGCAGATCTACTGTCAATTATTCAGCGAGCCCGGCGCCGGGTCGGATCTGGCCGCCGCGGCCACGCGAGCGGTCCGCGACGGTGACGACTGGATCGTCAACGGGCAGAAGGTGTGGACGTCGCAAGCGCAGCACGCGCACATGGCCATCCTCGTCGCACGCACGGACCCCACGGTGCCCAAACACTTTGGCCTGACGTACTTCCTGTGCGACATGACCCAACCCGGTGTCGAGGTCCGGCCGCTGCGCCAGATCACCGGCGAGGCGGAGTTCAACGAAGTCTTTCTTACCGATGTGCGGGTGCCGGATGCCAATCGGCTCGGCCCCGAGGGCGGCGGCTGGCGGGTTGCGACCACCACGCTGAACAACGAGCGCGTCGCGATCGGGGCAGGCTCCCGCGCCCCGCGCGAAGGCGGCCATATCGGCAAGGTCACCGCGGCGTGGCGAAACGAGCCAGCACTGCGTAACCCCGCAATGCACGACGAGCTGATGCGGCTATGGGTCGAGGCGGAGGTACTTCGGCTGGCCGGGGAGCGGCTGCGGCAGCAGGCGGTCGCGGGTCAGCCCGGACCGGAGGGCGCCGGCATGAAGGTGGCTTTCGCGCGCCTGGCGCAGGCGATCTCGGGATTTGAGATCGAGCTGCACGGCGAGGCGGGGCTGCGCTACGACGACTGGACCATGCGCAGGCCGGAAGTGGTGGACCTGACCGGTCGCGAGGCCGGGTATCGCTACCTGCGGGCGCGGGGGAACTCGATCGAGGGTGGTACCTCGGAGATCTTGCGCAACACCATCGCCGAGCGGGTCCTCGGCCTGCCCGGCGAGCACCGCGTCGACAAGGACGTGGCCTGGAAGGACTTGAACCGATGAGTACTTCAAGCTCTGGGGACCTGCTGTATTCGGACACCGAGAACGCGCTGCGTGACAGCGTTCGCCGGCTGTTCGCCGACCGCTGCCCGCCCGAATTGGTGGCCCGGGCCTATGAAACGGAAGCGACGGAATCGCCAGTACCGCAGGAGTTTTCAGATATCTGGCGCACGCTGGCCGCCGAGCTGGGGGTGGCCGGGCTGCTGGTGCCCGAGTCGCTCGGCGGCGCCGGCGCCAGCGCGCGCGAGGCCGCGGTCGTTATGGAGGAGATCGGCCGGGCCGTCGCCCCAGTGCCGTTTTTGTCCAGCGCGGTGCTCGCCACGGTGGCGCTGTTATGCGCCGGTGAGACCGAGACCCTGTCGGCACTGGCCAAGGGTGCAGTCACGGCGGCGCTGGTGACACCGCTGTCCGCCGCGCCGGGCGATCCGGTGTCGGGCGTGAGCAGCGGGGCCGACGGCCTGACCGGAATGGTCGGCAGCGTCGCGGGTGCGGCCGAAGCCGACGTGCTGGTGGTTCCGGTCGCCGGAGCGGACGGACTCGAGCTGCACACCGTTTCGGCGACTGCGCCCGGTGTCGAGATCTCACCGGTGCTGGCGCTGGACATGACGAGGCCCCTTGCGGATGTCCGGTTTTCGGGTGCCGCGTCGTCACGGGCCGGCTCTGGACAGGCCGCACTGCCGGCGGCGCTTCAAACCGGCGCGGCGCTGCTGGCGTCCGAGCAACTCGGGGTGGCGCAGTGGTGCTTCGACACCACGCTCGCCTACGCCAAGGAGCGCAAGCAGTTTGGCCGCACGATCGGCTCCTACCAGGCGATCAAACACCGGCTGGCCGACCTGTGGTTCGACGTCGGCGCCGCGACCGCGGCGGCGCGCTACGCCGCCGACACGTGCGCACGCAGCGACGACGACGCGGCCGCTGCGGCGGCGATCGGGCAGGCGTACTGCAGCGGCATCGCCGTGCACGCCGCCGAGGAGTGCATACAGCTGCACGGCGGCATCGGGATGACGTGGGAGTATCCGGCGCACCTGTACCTCAAGCGGGCCAAGAGTGACCAGTTGGCCTTCGGCAGCGCCTACCGTCACCGGGCCCGACTGGCCGAGCTGGTGGGCCTGCCGATCGCATGATCTGGGAGCTGTGACATGCGCGTGGTGCTGTCGACCTACGATTCGCGCGGGGGCGTAGAACCGCTGGCGGGACTCGCGGTGCAGTTGCAGGCCCTGGGCGTTCAGGTGCGGGTGTGCGCGCCGCCGGATGAGGACTTCGCAGACCGGCTGGCCGGTTTGGGCGTGCCGCTGGTGCCGTTCGGGGAATCGGTGCGCGCGATGGTGACCCGGGAGACGCCGCCATCGGAGGAGGAGCTGCGCCGGCACCTGGACGACCTGATCGCCGCGCAGTTCCACACGGTCGCCGCCGCGGCCGAGGGATGCGATGCGCTGGTGGCGACCAACCTGCTGCCGATCGCGGCCGGCGCGCGGTCGGTGGCCGAGAAACTGGGCATCCACTACGTCTACGCGAGCTACCAACCCTCCCACTTGCCTTCGCCCCACCACCCGCCACCGTCGTATTCGGGCTGGCCGTTCTTGATGGGCCTGATCGACAACCGGGAACTGTGGGACCAGGATGCCCAGAACGCGAACGTGCATTTCGGCGAGACGCTCAACGGCCACCGCGCGTCGATCGGCCTGCCGCCGGTGGACGACGTCCGCACCCACGCCTTCACCGAGCACCCGTGGCTGGCGGCCGACCCCACCCTGGCCCCGTGGCAGGAGCCGGCGGACCTCGACGTGGTTCAGACCGGCGCGTGGCTCCTGCCCGACGATCGCCCGCTCCCGGCCGAGCTGCTGGACTTCCTGGACGCGGGCACACCGCCGGTGTATGTCGGGTTCGGCAGCATGTCGCTGCGCGCCGGGAAGGACATCGTCGGGATGGCCATCAAGGCGATCCGCGCGCAGGGTCGCCGCGTGCTGCTCGCGCAGGGCTGGGCCGACCTCGCCCCGATGGACGACCGGGACGACTGCTTTGCTATCGGCGAGATCAACCAGCAGGCGCTGTTCGGCCGGGTTGCCGCCGTCGTGCACCACGGCGGCGCGGGCACGACGACGACGGCCGCGGGAGCCGGCGCACCTCAGGTGGTGGTACCCCAAGGGGCCGACCAGGTGTACTGGGCGGGCCGGGTTGTCGGGATGGGCATCGGCACCGCATACGACGGCCGGTCCGCGAATTTCGAAGCGTTGTCAGCCGCGCTCGAGGCGACCCTGGCCCTCGGGACCCGCACACGGGCGAGCGCGGTGGTGGGCAAGATCCGCACCGACGGGGCGGCGGTGGCCGCCACGCTGCTGATGGACGCGATCTCGCGGGACTAACGCAGCGCCGCGCCGAAGGTCTCCGTCATCGCCGCCCAGTGCCGCTCGGCTGCGGCCTCGTCGTAGGGCTCGTTGTCGGGGACCGCGAAGCCGTGGGCTGCCTGATACCACTCGATGGTGTGTTGCACGCCGGCCGCGGTGAGCGCCTTGTCGAGCTGCTCGGCGTGGTCGGCCGTGAACGACGCGTCGTTCTCGGCGCCGCCCACGTACACACTGGCGGTCATCCGGTCGGCCAGCAGGTGCGGGCTGTCCGGCGTGTCGGTCACCAACCCGCCGCCGTGGAAGGACGCCGCGGCGGCGACGCGGTCCGGAAGACGGCCGGCCAGCATGACCGAGATTCGCCCGCCCATGCAGTAGCCGCAGACGCCGAAGCGTTCCCCCGACACCTCGGGGCGAGCGGCCAGGTAGTCGAAGAACGCGGTGGCGTCGCCGGTGATCTTGTCCGGGGTCAGGCTGCCGATCATCGAGAAGAGCCGGTTGCGCTCTTTTTCGTCGCCGAACACGCTGATCATGTCGAACGGGGCCCAGTCGCCGTTGCGGTAGTACACGTCGGGAAGTAGTACCGCATAGCCATATCCGGCCAGCTTGGCCGCCATCTGGTAGAACGTTTCGCGCGCGCCGCCGGCGTCGGGGAACATGACTATGCCTGGCCAGGGGCCCCGGCCCTGGCCCTCGGACCCTTCCGGGGTGAACAGGCGCAAGGTGCAGGTGCCATCGGCAGTTTTGACGGTGTCGGTAATGTTCGGCATGGCCTCCGTTCTACTCCCCACGCATCGACGCAAATTCATCGGCGGCGACCCGCCGCGCGCGGCTTCGCCGCGGTTGCGATCGCCGCTGCATTTTCTGGCGGCGACCCGCCGCGCGCGGCTTCGCCGCGGTTGCGATCGCCGCTGCATTTTCTGGCGGCGACCCGCCGCGCGCGGCTTCGCCGCGCTTGCGATCGCCGCTAAGCTGACCGCGTGCCCATCGCCACCCCCTACGAGGACCTGCTGCGCGTGGTGCTCGCGACGGGCAGCGCCAAAGCCGACCGCACCGGCACGGGTACGCGCAGCCTGTTCGGCCAGCAGTTGCGATATGACCTTTCGGCCGGCTTTCCGCTGCTGACCACCAAGAAGGTGCATTTCAAATCCGTGGTCTACGAGTTGCTGTGGTTCTTGCGCGGCGACTCCAACGTCGCTTGGCTGAACGAGCACGGGGTCACCATCTGGGACGAATGGGCCAGCAGCACAGGGGATCTCGGGCCGATTTACGGGGTGCAGTGGCGATCCTGGCCGACACCCTCGGGGGAGCACATCGACCAGATCAGCGCCGCGCTGGATCTGCTGCGCACTGACCCGAATTCGCGGCGCATCATCGTGTCGGCCTGGAACGTCGGTGAAATCCCGCAGATGGCTTTGGCCCCGTGTCACGCGATGTTCCAGTTCTACGTTGCCGACGGCCGGCTGAGCTGTCAGCTCTACCAACGCAGCGCCGACCTGTTTTTGGGTGTGCCGTTCAACATCGCCAGCTACGCGCTGCTCACGCACATGATGGCCGCGCAGTCGGGCTTGGACGTCGGTGAGTTCGTCTGGACCGGTGGCGACTGCCACATCTACGACAACCACGTCGAGCAGGTCCGTGAGCAATTGCGCCGCGAGCCGCGGCAGTATCCGAAACTGGTTCTGGCTGAGAAAGATTCGATCTTCGACTACACCTACCACGACATCTTCGTCGAGAACTACGATCCCCACCCTGCGATCAAAGCGCCCGTCGCTGTATGACGGTGGGCCTGGTGTGGGCTCAGTCGACGTCCGGCGTGATCGGCCGCGGCGGTGATATTCCCTGGCGGGTGCCGGAGGACCTGGCCCACTTCAAACAGGTGACCATGGGCCACACCGTCGTAATGGGCCGGCGCACCTGGGATTCGTTGCCGGCTTCGGTGCGGCCGCTGCCGGGACGCAGAAACATCGTGCTGTCTCGCCAGGCTGGGTTCATGGCCGATGGAGCCGAGGTGGTGGGGTCACTCGATAAAGCCCTGAGCGAACCCGAGACGTGGGTGATCGGCGGCGGGCAGATCTACACGCTGGCGCTGCCGTACGCCACCCGGTGTGAGGTCACCGAGGTGGACATCGACCTGTCCCGCGACGACGACGACGCGCTCGCCCCGGTGCTCGACGAGGCGTGGCTGGGGGAGACGGGCGAGTGGTTGACCAGCCGACGTGGGCTGCGGTACCGGTTCCACAGCTACTCTCGGCCGTGACCGCGTGTGCGCTCGTTGCTGTGCCGACGGCGCGGCCTGACATACTCGAACTCGGGGGTCGGGGTCACGGATCTACCAAGCGTTCCCAGGGAGGGGGAAATTTGGCAGTGGTAAGCGAACCCGCAAAGACGTTCTCTCGCAGGTTCACGGGCTACGACCCGTCCGCGGCTGATGCCCACATCGAGATGTTGACCACCAAGCAGCAATTGCTGCTCGACGACGTCGAGAGCCTGAGGGCCCGGCTGAGGGAATCCGGCGAGGAAACCGCCGCGCTGCGCAAGGAGGTCGGCTTCCTCACGGACACCTCACCCGCGCCGCACGCGGTGCAACAGCGGATGGCAAAGATGCTGCGCCGCGCGGTCGACGAGGTTTCCGAGATGCAGGCCGAGGCGCGGGCCGAGGCAGATGCGCTGATCGCGGCGGCCGAGGCCGAGGTCCAGGCCGAGCAGCGCAAGCACGAAGAACTGCTGGCAGATCTGGTCGCGCAGCGAGAAGCCCTCGAGACCGACTACGCGGAAACGAAGGAAAGGCTCGAGGCCGAACTGACCAGGCTGCGCGCCGACGCCCAGCAAGAGCGTGAGCAGCTCCTCGCCGACGTGAAGCAACAAGCTGATCGTTATCGTGAGCAGGCCCGGCGCGCGGTGGACGAGGCGACCCAGCGACGCATCCAGGTCTTAG
>NZ_JBKQQD010000303.1:0-5561 GCF_052144515.1 Mycobacterium sp.
GCGTCAGGGGCATCGTGAAAACGGACCGCGCGTCGATCGACTCCAGTGTCCACCGTCACGCTTCCAAATTTACTTGGATTTCATACTGTCGTCTGGCGAACATTAGATTATTTACCTTTCCGTTAGCGCGACGCGGCCTTCAATATTTGCTGCGCCACCAGGGCGGGCGTCAGCTCCCGGCCTTCGCCTGACGTTCCACGTCGGCGCGGGTCTTGCGCACGTCCGGGTTGGACAGCGCCCGATCCAGCACCGTGTCGCGCATCAGCTGCCAGGTCCAGTCGACCTGCCGGAGCCCGTAAGCCCTGGTGTTGCCATGTGTGGCGCCAGTCGCTGCTTGCGGCAGACCAGTACCGTTTCTCCGTACTATTGCGGTACGATAATGCCGTACATGGTCGCTGAGGGGAGAACCGCATGAGCATCAGCGCAAGCGAGGCCAGGCAGCGGCTGTTTCCGCTTCTGGAACAAGTCAACACGGATCACCAGCCCGTGCGCATCACCTCCAAAGCCGGGGATGCGGTACTCATGTCTGCCGACGACTACGACTCGTGGCAAGAGACTGTCTACCTGCTGCGCTCACCGGAAAACGCTAGGCGACTGATGGACGCGGTCGCCCGGGACAAGGCCGGGCGCTCCGCACTCACCAAGTCCATAGACGAGCTGCGGGAGATGGCCGGCGGCGAGGAGTGAGAAGCATCCACTTCGACCCTGATGCCCGGGAAGACTTCCTATTCTGGCTGGCCGCCGACCGTAAGGCCGCCCGCCGGATCACGCGCCTGATCGGAGAGATCCAACGCAATCCGTTCAGCGGGATCGGCAAACCGGAACCACTCAAGGGTGAGCTATCAGGATATTGGTCCCGCCGGATCGACGACGAACACCGGCTGGTGTACCGAGCAGAGGACGACGAAGTCAAAATCGTCAAGGCCCGATACCACTACTGAATTCGGCGTCAGGAGCGTGAATTCGGCGTCAGGAGCGCGAGCGCATCGACAAGCAGTCGCTTCCAGCCCGCGTGCCAACTTGGCACGTAACGGCCAGCGCGTGCTCATGTCGCACGTGGCCCACAACCAACGGAGTCATCGCCCATCCATTTCACGCCATTGCCGACCAGTGCCAAGCTGTTCTCAGCCATCTCGGCCAGGCTGCCAACAATCTCATCCCCTTCGCGCTGTTCCCGAAATAGGGTCAGCACCAGCAGGTGTAGCGGGTCAGTGGATGACGGCTCGACGGTCATCAGGCTGATGATGCGGCGGCATCCACACTCGAGCAAGGTCGGAAGTCTGAGGATGCGAGGGATGCCGGTTGTCGCCGGACACCGCTACGCTCTCATTCATGGATCCTGGCGATCTCGATTCACGCGTCGCTGCTCTTGAGCACCAAGTGCGCGACCTGGCCGGGCGGGTACAGGCAAGCGAGCAAGACGCCGCGGCCGCTCGGGTACTCGCAGGAGCCGCCGACCGCGACGTCAGCGGATTTCGCGACGATCTCCGCGAGTTCCGCCAGGCCAAAGCGGCAAGCTTCAACGCCCTCCGGGAGGACTTCGTTGACCTTCGATCGCACTTCGGTGCCCTCCAAGAGAATGTCGACCAAGGATTCACCGAGATGCGCGGCAGATTCGACGCCGAAGCCGCCGGACAACAGCAGATCGTTGGCCTTCTCGGGACGATCATCACGGATCAAGGACATAGCCGACCGACCGAATGAGCTCGAGCGGTTCGGGCAGACGGCGGACAGCTCAGGCAGCAAGCCGGCGCCGTCCGGCCCCCGCCAAGACCGAATGCTCGGGACCTCGACAGCGGAGAGCACCCACACGATGCGTCACCGCCACGATGCGTCACCGCCACGGCAGGAAACCGACGGGTCAGTCCAGGCCGAGCGCAGCGCGCAGCCGTGTCGGGCTCATCGTTCCGGGTTGGTCGGTGTCTTGCGGGAAGGAGTCGAGCAGCCGGATCAGGTCGGGGCGTCGGGTCGGGTCGTCGGCGCATTCACGGGGCGTGTGACCGGCCAGTGCAGGGATCGGTTCGTCAAGCCAAGCCGCTTCGTGTTTGCGGGTAATCTCGTCGAGCGCCGCGGCGATGGCCGGGTCCGCGGCCGGGTCAAGCACGTCGGCCGACGTCGCCGGGCCGCGTGCGGCGAGCCGCTGGACGGCGCGAAGATCGCCGGCGGGGTCGCGGGTATCGCTCAAGACGGTCACCGACGGGTCCAGCGCACGAATGGTGGCTAGAACGCGCTCGAAACGGATCATGCTGTTAGCGTGAACATTCAGTTCGTCGCCCCTGAGTTCCAAGTGCGCCCGGATCCGCTCCATGCCGTGAGTGATGACGTGCTCGAACCACATCAACGTGCCATCCGGCTGGTCCTCCTCGCGTTCGTAGTTGTCATCAAGCGCGCGGGCCAGCGCGGCCGGGTCGTCGACTCGTAGCCTGGCATCACAGATCATCAACGGTTCGCCCTCGGTGTTTTGCAGCACCGGCGGGGCGAATCGACGGGACAGCGCCGCGACGAGGTCGACGGGGCCGGGCTCGTCGTCGAGCAGCGCGATCAGGTCGTCGCGCTCGCCGAGCGATACCGGCTCCATCCCGCCGAAGACCTGCATCGTGTCGCCGGCCGGGACAACCCGGGCACTGTAGAGTTCGCCGACGTTCACCTGCGAGCTGCCGACCCGCCCGCGCACCTGGTGCACGTCGCCGGTGCGCACATCACGCAGCGTGAATCCCCGCCCGCGCGACACGTCGAGCACCTCGTGCACCGAACGCTCCACGAGCAGCCACTGCTCGGCCAACAACCGCTCGTCTTCCGGCAGCAAGAAACCGCGCGTGTCGAGAAAGTCGGCGAACGCACCCCCCTCGAACAGCACCGCATCGCAGACCAGAGGATCGCGGAACGCGGCAATGAGCGCGTCTGAAGAATCCCAGTACTGCGTCCGGGCCTCCGCGGTGTCGACGAGCAGGGCCGTGAACGGACCGTCGAGCAGGCCGGTTGTGGCCTTCTGATACAGCCAGGCGGCCCGCTGCTCGAGCGGCAACTGCTCGCGATTGAGGTGACACACCTTGTACTTGCGGCCCGAGCCGCACCAGCACCGCTCGTTGCGGCCGAGGTCCGGGCGAGCTGCAGGCCGGAAACGCTCTAGCAGCTGCACCAATTCGTCGTCGTCGGGCGCCCCCGCGCGGCGCAGCAGCGCCAGCCCCCGCTCGGCGTCGCCGCGATCGCCGGCGTAGCGGGCCAACGACAGCAGCGTCAACGGCCATGACGGATCCAGCGACTCGGCTTCATGCAACGTCGCCTCGGCCTTTTCGACGTCACCGAGCCGCTCGTAGGCCTTGGCCCGCATCCAGCGCAACGCCGGGCGCGCGGCGCGCGGCGTCAGCGGCTCCGCCGATTCCGCAAACACCCCCAAGGCGACGGCGGAATCTGCTTCTTCAGAATGGGTTTCGGCAAGCGCGGCTGCCGCCACGGCCGGATCAGCGAGGAATTCGAGGGTGGCACGAACGGTGGTGCGGTCGCGATCCGGCTCTTGCTTGACTGGCGAGGCGACCGGCGCAAGTTGCGTGACGATTTCGGTGAGGCCCTCCTCGTCGCCGCCGTCTTGGGCGGCCTGGACGGCCTCGACCAGGTCACGCGTCTGCTCGTGAAGCCGCACGGTCGCCAGCACGGCCAGCGCCTCATCCTCGTGAAGTTGGTACCGCGCCATGATCGATTCGATCCGGCCAGCTACCCGCCATGCGCCGAAATCGAACCCGCTACCGGCAATCCAGTCGCCTTCGCAAGCCAACCCGCTGGCCGCCAGCAGGTCACCCAGCGGGGCCGTCGGCTCACGAAACGCGCTGTCGTCGTCGGCGCACACCGTCCACACAGCAGCGTCGAGCATCTCGGGCTGATCGGGACGCTCTTCGAGCAGGGCGCCCAGCGCCATACCGACATTGCACGGGGCCGGCTCTGCCGCCGTCGCCAACTCGAATCCCGTTGCGGTGACCCGCAACCCGACCAGGTCACCAGCTCGGGCACCGAGCGCGGCAAAGTAGCCGGGCCGCAGCAGTAATGCTTCCTCGCAGTCAACCGCTGTCGCGGGCACTCCTCGTGCGGCAAGCACGTCGCCGTCGAAGGATGGGAGAACGTCGGTGACCGGCGAGCCATCGACGAGCCGCTGATAGGTCTTTACCTTAGTCAGCATTGTTACCGGCGCCAGATCCGGATCGCACTCGATGATGTCGTGGGCGATTTCCGCTTCGCTGAGGCGGTGCGTGAAGACCCTGCCGTCGAGCAAAGCCGGAATCCAGGCCCACCGCCCATCGGTCAGGGGCATGAACGGCCCGGTATCGTCGTCGAGAACCTCAGCGACCGTAGCGCCGGCATCAGGGCCCAGGTCAACGCCATCGGCGTCGAGCCGACCCAACAGGGCGTCCTCGGTCATCGGACCGCTCGCCGAAAGGACTTGGCGCACAACAGCGGCAACCGACTCGTCAGACATCGCCTCGACGTTACTCGCGTAGGGCACGATGTCAGCAAGGACCCCTATTCCCATGCACGAATGCGGTCACCTGCTCGACATATTGCTCGAGGTCACGCAGATCTACCAGCCTGGACGCGACGATTTCATCCGACACCTCGACGTACTCGTGCACGAGGACATTGCGGAAGCCGACGGCCTTCCGCATGGCGTCGGACACTTGGGTCGTAAGTACTTCATGGCGCCCAAGCACTTTCATGGCGTCGGCGTTGTCTGCCGGCGGCCCCCAGCCCTGCGCCGAGCAGATGTGCTGGGCGATATCGATACATGCCTCAATGGATGTGACAAATGTGTACTTGACACCGCGTAGCCACATCGGGTCGGCGGACGCGCATCACCAGCATTGGACTCCTGATGATGCAAAATTCCCAGATCGTCGGTGACAACGCGCAGCAGCCGAAAAACGCGGACTTCATCCGCCACGGCGCAGCACCGCTTCTGCGAATCCCGGCGAGCGATTTCGAGCCGCGGCAGCTCGTCGGGATAGATCTTGCGGGTCGTCGCCTCCCACACCACACGAGCACTGGGATCCCGCTCGAAGAGAAGTTTCCCGCTCATCGCGACTCGGCCCGCAAGTTCGAGAGGAGCGCGATTCAGGACGAGCAGGTCGACACCGGAGGGCAAAACAACCTCGAAAGCTTCCGGTGCTTGTTCGTCGAAATAGGCGGCGATGTCGACATCGGAATCCGCACGGGAAGTGCCCGCCGCGCGACTGCCATGAAGGTAGGCAAAGACGGCGCCGCGGTGCCGCAGCGCTTGTATTGCTTCCTCAACTCGCTTGTCCACCCGGTCCACCGTCGGATTATCTCATCGGACAAAGGCCCATAGGTGTGAGTACCGTGGAGGCATCACCGATTCGAGCCCGAGGCGGCCTTCAATATTTGCTGTGCCGCCAGGGCGGGGGTCAGTTCCCCCGCCCTTACCTGACGTTCCACGTCGGCGCGGATCTTGCGCACGTCCGGGTTGGACAGCACCCGATCCACCACCGTGTCGCGCACCATCTGCCAGGTCCAGTCGACTTGCTGGGCCCGCCGGCGCGCCTGGAACTCCCCCG
>NZ_JBKQQD010000304.1:0-9950 GCF_052144515.1 Mycobacterium sp.
TTTGCACGGCCGCCGGGTCGCGGATGTCGCATGCCACCTGTACGGCCTTGCCGCCGGCGGCATCGACCGCGGCGGCGGTCTCCGCCAAAGTGCCGGTGATCTTGGGGTGCGGTGCCGCGGTCTTTGCCAATAGCGCGACGCGGGCGCCGTCGGCGGCTACGCGCACGGCGATGTCACGGCCGATACCTCTGCTGGCGCCGGTCACCACGACCACACGGCCTGCCAGCGTCGGACGAAGGTCGTCGCCCATAGCCCTTACCTTTCTTACCCTTTGGCACCCAGCCGGACCAAATGGTATAACTATATACCGTATTTATCACCAGCGGTTTCAGCAGTGGTCGAAAAGAGGCTGAATGACTCACGTCGTTTCGATAGGCACCTATTTGCCGCCGTGGCGCGTAGGCGACCGGACGGTGAAAGGGCCGGACGAGGATGCACTCACGATGGCGGTTGCCGCCGGACGCGCTGCCGACCCCGACGCCACCGCTCAGCGGGTCGTGCTGATCTCCCGCGACTTCCCGCTGCTGGAGGGTGGTAACGCGGCGGTGCTCCTGGCGGGGCTGTCGCTATCGGAGAGCGTTCCGGTCGCCGAGGTACTGGGCGGCGGCCCGGCGGTACTGGACCAGATCAGCGGTGCCGCTCCGGACACGCTGGTGATCGCCACCGACGACAACGACGCGGCGGTTGGCGCGGCGGCCACGCTGGTCGGCGCCGGTACTGGCGGCGCCGAGGTTGAGGCGGTAGGCAGGCAGACGGGGAGCCTGCCGATGCAGGCGCGCGGCGCCGACGGTGCTCGCCACAATTACGTCGATGCGCGGCTCCAACGTGACGTCGGCGCCCGTTCGACCCTGGCGCGGCTTGGCCTGGCCCCCGACCGCGCGGCCGCTGTGATAACCGGCGTGAAGGGAGCCGATCTCCGTGGCACGTTCGACGTCACGAAAGCAGCCAACGATCCTTCCCCGTCGGCCGCCGCCGTGATCAGGCTCATCGCCAGGGCAATAGAGGAATCCCGAGCCGGGTTGGTGCTGGCACTGGAACAGTCCAGCGCCTCGGCGGCCGAGCTGCGCCTCGGCAGCACCGCACCACGCATCAATCGTGACGAGATGGCGGGGCGCGCGCTGCCTAAATTGCGCATCGCCGAGGGGGTGGGCATCCCGATTTCACTGCCCGCATACGCTCGAGCCTTCGAATCCAAACTACGTTGGGAGGCGGCGGTTTTTGCAGACGATGCCGATTCCGGCAACGGCCCGTTGACACCGCCGCGGCTCAGGGTCAACGCCGCCGGTGAATTGGCCGACTACCGGCTCGAGCCGTTGCCACGCACCGGCTCCGTCTATACCCACACCACCATCCGTGTTCCGGTTCCGAATCTGCCCAGCCCGTATTCGCTGGCCGTGGTTCAGCTCGACGAGAGCCCGGTGCGGGTGCTGCTCAAGGTGACTGGCGTGCCCGCCGGTGAGGCGGTCATCGGCCAGCACGGCTCGGTGGTCCTGCGCAGGATCGCTACTCGCGCCGGCATCCCCGACTACGGATATATGTTCTGGCCCGAGGACCACGAAGTACCTGAAACCCAAGGAGCGTCGGCATGAGGAGAGTTGCGATAGTCGGCGGGGGTATGACGGCGTTTGGCGAGCACTTCGGCCTGGGTATCAAAGACCTGTTGCCGATGGCCTACGCCGAAGCCGTGGCACACGTGGATAAGGGCATCGACAAGTCGGAGATCCAGGCCGCCTGGTTCGGTGAGTTGTGCACTACTGACGGCTTTCCTGCCGGCATTCTCGCCGACACGCTCGACCTCACAGAAATCCCGGTGACGCGGGTGGAAAACGCCTGTGCCACCGGCAATGACGCAATCCGGAATGGCGTACTGGGAATCGCTTCAGGTCTCTATGATGTCGTGCTGGTGGTGGGTGCCGACAAAGTCCGCGAGACCGCGACCAACATCACCTTTTGGGAGTGGGGGGCACTGACTCGTGATGTGGCGTGGGACTATCCGCTGGGGCTGATTGCGCCGGCGAACTTCGCGCTGCACGTCACCCGTTACCTGCATGAGTCGCCGGCGACCCGCGAGCACATGGCGATGGTGGCGGTCAAGAACCACTTCCACGCCTTGAACAACCCGAAAGCTCAACTGCGGTACGAGATCACACTGGAGCAGGCGCTGGCCGCGCCGCTCGTGGCAGACCCGTTCGGGGTATATGACTGCACACCGCAGAGCGACGGCGCCGCAGCGGTGATCCTTGCCGCCGAGGAGGTCGTCGACCGCTACACCGATAGGCCGGTGTGGGTACGCGGAGTGGGAATCGGCATGGACCGTGTCATGCATCAGCACAAGACCGATATGACCACCTTCCCGCCCACCGTCCGGGCCGCAAAAGCCGCGATGGGGATGGCTGGGTTGACACCGGCTGACATCGACGTCGCAGAGGTGCACGACTGCTTCACCGGCGTCGAGCTGATCAGCTACGAAGACCTCGGCTTCGCCAGTCGCTTCGAGGCGTACAAGTTGATCGAAGCGGGCGAGACTTACGTCGGCGGGTCGATGCCGGTCAATCCGAGTGGGGGACTAAAAGCCAAGGGACACCCGCCGGGTGCCACCGGCGTAGCCCAGTGCTATGAGCTTTTCAACCAGTTGCGCGGCGCGGCCGAGAATCAGGTCGATGGAGCACGAATCGGCTTGGCGCACAACATCGGCGGGCCAACTGCGGTCTCTGCGGTCACCATCCTTTCCGGCGACAAGAATTGATAGGAGAACAGATGACCACGTCCGAGATTGCGACATTGGCAGGTTATGAACAGTTCGCGCCTTCGCTGTTGGTGGAAAAGGTCGGCGCGGTACATCTGGTGAGCATCAACCGGCCGGAGGCGGCCAACGCGGTCGATGAACCGTTGCACGACGCCTTGGGCGCGATCTGGCGGGTGCTCGGCGCCGACGACGACGTCCGCGCTGTGGTGACTACAGGGGCCGGGGGTAAGGCGTTCTCGGCCGGCGGGGACATGGTGATGTTCCGGCGGTTGATCGAGGATCCGACGGCCCGGGCGCAACAGATCGCCGGAGCGCGAACGGTGTTCACCGAGGTGATCAACTTCGGTAAGCCAATGGTGTCGGCGGTCAACGGTCCGGCCGTTGGACTCGGCTGCTCGCTGGCACTGCTGTCCGACCTACTGGTCATGGGGGAGAGCAGCTTTCTGGCCGATCCACACGTCGCGGTGGGACTCACCGCCGGCGACGGCGGGGCAGCGATGCTGCCGTTGCTGATCGGGATGATGAAGGCGAAGGAATACGTCCTGCTCGGCGACAAGATCACGCCATCGATCGCCAAGCAGCTCAACTTGGTCACCCGTGTCGTCTCCGACGACAAGGTGCTCGAGGAGGCCTTAGCCCTCGGTGAGCGCCTTGCCGCGCTGCCGCCCCAGGCTGTGCAGTCGACGAAGTTCGCGATGAACATGCATCTGTCGCGCGCTGCATTCGGCGTGCTGGAGTACGCGCTGGCCGCCGAGCACACCTCGTTTTCCACGCCGGAGTTCAAAGAGCGAGTCACCGCGTTCCTGGCCCGCCCGAAAAAGTAGGTGCGCAGCCCGTTCAGCGACAGCTTGTCACTCGCGCGGCGATCGCCGGCTTGCCCTCGTCTCCGACAGCGGGTGAGCTAACGGGGTGCAGTTCGATCGACAGCTCTGAGGTCGCGGCAGATCATTCGAGCAGATCCACAACCGTCGAGAGCTTCGATCCGGACAGGACGTACTCCTCGGCTTTCTCTAGGTGCCTCCCCCAGAGCTCCGCGGCCTGATCGGCCTCGCCGGCCTTGATCATGTCCAGCAACATCCGATGGGTCTTCGCCGAGCGTCGGGTCGCCTGCTCGGCTCGCGGCCCGGTAGTGGGCTGCAGCGAGCGATTACCTTTCACAATGATGTGGTGAAGCATCTCGCTGACCATCTGCAGTGTGTTGTTTCCCGACAGTCGAGCGATCGCAGCATGAAAATCGGTCAGCTGGTCGACGGCGAGCTCGCCGCGCGGCAGGTTGGCCTCCCGCTCGACGATCTCCTCAAGCTCAGCGATGACAGCGGGGTCGCGACTTTTGGCCAGCTGTGCCACCATCGGCGTTTCAATCGTCACGCGCGCGTCGTAGACGTCTTTGAGGGTGACGCCCTCGTATTCGAGTATCAGCCCTGCATACCGCGCCAATGTTTCACGGCGGGGCCGATGTATGCGTGCGCCACCCCGCACGCCGCGCTCGATTTCGATCAACGACTCGGATTCCAACACCCGGAAGGCTTCACGCAGGGTCGGACGCGACACCCCGAACCGTTCCATGAGCTCCGATTCGGGCGGCAGCATGGTGCCCTCGGTAATTTCGCCGCGGACCAGCATACGGCGAAGCACGGTAGCCACCCGGTCGGCCATCTTCGGTTCCCGAAGGCTGTTGACCTCCACGGTGTATCCCCTTTCCCGCAAACCACTTAAATCGGCATTGGATTAACCATCTTGCAGGTTAACGGAGACCGACCATTTCCTGCGCTAGCTGCGATGATTGCATCGTCAGTAGCCCATCGCGCGGCCGACGAGGTCTTTCATGATCTCTGTGGTGCCCGCGTAGAGGCGCTGGACGCGCGAATCGCGCCACAGTCGGGCGACCTCGTACTCGTTGATGTAACCGTAGCCGCCGTGCATCTGCAGGCAGCGGTCGACGATCTCCCATTGCACTTCCGAGGTCCACCATTTGAGGCCGGCGGCATCCTCGTCGGTCAGCTCGCCGTCGTTGGCGGCCAGCACACACTGATCCAAATATGTCTGCGCGGCATCGAGTTTGGCCTGCATCTCCGCGATGAAGTGACGGTTGACTTGAAACTTGCCGATGGGCTGACCGAAGGCGGTGCGCTCGAGCGCGTATCGCTTCGTCAGCTCGAAAGCCCGGCGGGCCATGGGCAAGGCGTAGCAGGAAACGCCGACCCGCTCGGTGGCCAGATGCGAAACCAGGTGGTAAAAGCCACGATTGAGTTCGCCGACCAGATTCTCCTTGGGGACCTGCACATTATCGAAGAACAATTCGGCGGTATCTGCCGAGTGCTGGCCGATCTTGTCCAGCTTGCGCCCTCGGGTAAATCCCTCCATGCCGTCCTCGATCATCAGCAAGCTGATGCCGCGCCGTCCGGCGCCCGGGTCGGTCTTGGCCGCCGTCAAGATCAGCTTGGACAGCAGCCCGTTGCTGATGAACGTCTTCTGGCCATTGACGACCCAATGGTCGCCTTCGTCGCGGGCGGTGGTCTTGATACCGGCCAGGTCCGAACCAGCAGCCGGCTCAGACATCGCGATCGAGCCGATGTATTCGCCTGCAATGAATTTGGGCAGCCAACGCTGCTTCTGCTCCTCCGTGGTCAGGTCGTTCAGATATGGCACCAAGATGTCGTTTTGCACCCCGAAGCCCATGCCCACCGATCCGGTGCCGAAAAACTCCTCAGCGAGGATCTGATTGAACCGATAGTCAGTGATGCCCAGGCCCCCGTAACGCTCGGGCAGTGCCCAGCCGATCAAGCCATGTTCACCTGCGGCCACCCACGCCTCGCGGCTGACCATGCCGTCGCTTTCCCACTTGTCGGCGTACGGCGCACACTCACGCTCGAAAAATTCGCGGGCAGTCGCCCGGAACTCGTCATGGACTTCGTCGAAAATGTTGCGGCGCAACACATCCTCCAATCGTCAATCCCAGGAGATGATCGCTGGCAAGGCGCGCCCAGGTGCGTACATGTCAAAGAGGCGGTCGGCCAGAACCGCCTCGAGATATTGGTAGGAACCGCATAGCGAATCGATCTGGAATCCTCGCGCGACGTAACGGTGCAGGTCATGTTCGGCGGTGACGCCGATCGCGCCGCACGCCTGTAAGGCTGCGTTGCATATCGTGCGGTGGGCACGCCCAGCTGCGGCCTTCGCGGCTTGGGCTGAGAGTAAACCCCCGTATCGCCACGACTCCGCCAGCAGTGCGCGCGCCCCTTCCAGGCCGGCGGACGCCTCGGCCAGCGCGTGCCGCGGTGCCTGGAAAGAACCGATCGGCACGCCGAACTGCACCCGAACTTTGGCATGGTCTAACGCGATTCGCAGCGCCTGGTCGGCCAGGGCCACCAGTTCTGTGGCCAGCGCGCGGTGCGCGGCGCCCGCCGCGCGCTTCCATTCGACAGAGGCACCGACGGTCGAACTGGCCAATGGTCCGCGAACCCTAGTCCAGTGCAGTGAGGTATCGAAGGTGTCGATCCGCGAGGCCTCCAGGCGGTCTGCCTCGACAACACTCACCGACACGGTGCCCAGCGGTCCAGCCACCGGCACCAGCAGGCGCCCGCTCGGCGGTCCAAGCACCACGCCCGTGACTTGGCCGTCGCCGGATGCCGGCGCATCACCGTCCGACAGGTGGGGAAGCACGATCCCGTCGGCGGGCTCGTCAAGGAGAGGGGCCAACTCGTCGAGCATGACGCGATCCAGGCAATCGGTTTGCGCCAGCGAGCGGCCCTGAGCGCGGAACAACAGTTCGCAGGCCTCTACCGGATACTCCGATTCGATATCCGCCCACCCGAGTTCGGCCAGCCGCGGGCCGATTGCGACGTGGCTGCTGCCCTTTTCGGCCAGTTCGTCGAAGAGTCGGTGCACCGCCTGCTCGACCATGGGCCAGGAGTCATCGGTCACGTGCGAACCTCCCTGGGCAAGCCGAGAAGGTGGTCGGCGATGATCCCGCGCTGGATCTCTGCAGTACCGCCCATGATCGTCGCCGCCCGCGAGTACCACCAGTCCGCTCGAAGCGTGTCGAGGTCGTTGCGGCCGACCTCGGCGTCACCGGCCAGCATGCGGGCGCGCTGAATATCGAAGATCAGGTCGTTGACATCGCGCTCGGCGGTAGAGAACAGCAGCTTGTCAACGCTGGTTTCGGGACCGACCGTCTCGCCCGCCGCGAGCTTGCGCACCGTTACCGCGCAGCGTGCCGAAGCGGCGGTCACCGCCACGTAGATACGGGCGAATCGCTCCCGGTGGGCCGCAGATGCTCCACCCTCCGCCATCTCGTTCCGCAGCCGGCTGAGCGCGGTCAGCGCCTTGGTCAACGCCGCGTAGCCATACATTCCGCGCTCGAACTGGAGCAGATACATCGCCACAGCCCAGCCGTCGCCGATAGCGCCCAACACGCGCGCAGCGGGCACTCGGACGTCATCGAAGAAGACTTCGGCGAGCTCACGGCGACCGCTCGCCAGCGCGATCGGCCGGACAGTCACGCCCGGGGTGTCTGCGTCAACCATGAGCATGGTCAGCCCCCGATGGCGACTCTGCGGATCGCCGGTGCGAACCAGCACCAGGAACCTGGCGGCGGTGGGGCCCTGGCTAGTCCAAATCTTTTGGCCGTTGACCACTAGCCCGCCGGCTCCGTCATCGACGGCGCGGGTGCGCAACGTTGCCAGGTCACTACCCGATTCGGGTTCTGAGAAGCACTGGCCCCACCACTCGGCGCCGCTGAGGTAGTAGGGCAGATACTGGGCCGCTAGGTCGGGCGCGAATCTCAGCAGGGCAGGCCCCAACGTCTCTATCGTCCAGTGTTGGCCCGGAACCGGAAGCATCGCGTGCGCTAATTCCTCGTAGTAGACAGCGCGGTGAATCTCGCTGCCGCCCAACCCCCCGGCTTCCCGCGGCCACCCGTAGCGGCTCCAGCCTGCTTGGTGCAGCCGAGCCAATATCTGCGCGTCGAAAGCAAGCGATTCCTCGGCATTGTCGAACGACGCCGACCGCCAAGCGTCGGCCCAGTCCAGGTTCTGCAGATAGCCGCGGAAGTCCTGCCGGTAATAGGCAACGTCCGATGTGTAGTCATGATCGTCTGCAGACACGTTTCACCTCCCCAGACTGCCGCCAAATCCGCTAAACATTTATATACAATCGATACGATAGCTCACAGCCGACCCGTACGAGAGGTAACCCGGAATGACTGACACCCTCCGCGGCATTCGCGTCGTCGAGCTTGCCTCCTGGTCGTTCGTACCGTCAGCGGGGGCAGTGTTGGCCGACTGGGGCGCCGATGTCATCAAGGTAGAGCACCCCGAGACGGGCGATCCGCAGCGGGGGTTGATCAGTTCTGGCGTGGTAACCGCCGCCGGTGGCGTCAACCACTTCATCGAGCAGCCCAACCGGGGCAAGCGCAGCATCGGTCTGGACACGTCGACGCCCGAGGGCCTCGAGTTGCTGATGAAGCTGGTCGAAACGGCCGACGTCTTTTTGACGAACCTGCTTCCGCAGTCCCGGAAGCGCATGGGCATCGACGTCGAACACGTCCGGGCCCGCAATCCGCAGATCATTTACGCGCGCGGACACGGATACGGCGCGAAAGGTGAATTCGCCGATCATGGCGGGTTCGACCTCGCAGCGTACTGGGCGCGCGGCGGAATCGGGGACGCCTACGCGGCCGTCGACGGCGCGTATCCACCACCGCAGCGGCCGGCCTTCGGCGATGTCTACGGCGGGTTGTCGATCGCCGCAGGAATCGCAGGCGCGCTGGTCAAGCGAGAACGAACCGGCGAACCGTCGGTGGTCGATGTGTCGCTGCTGGCGGCGGCGATCTGGCAACTCGGGCCGGACGTCGTCGGCGCGGGTGTCACCGGCACCGATATCCCGAAATTCAAACTCGACGAGATGCCTAACCCGGCGGCAAGCATCTACAAGACCCGCGACGACCGGTTCATTGCGTTCGTGCTGCTGCAAGCAGACCGGTTCTGGGCAGACTTCTGCACCAGGCTGGGCCGGGAGGACCTGATCGCCGACGAGCGTTACGCGAACGCCGCCACGCGGTTCCACAACCGCATCGAGTGCATCGTCGAGTTGCGCAAGACCTTCGAGTCCCAAGACCTGGCTCATTGGGAGAAGGCTTTCGCCGGTTTCGACGGCGTCTGGGATGTCATGCACACCGCGCGTGAGGTGCACGACGATCCGCAGGTGATCGCCAACGGCTACCTGCCCCGCACGACCGACGCGAACGGCAACGAATTCGCTTTGGCCGCAAGCCCGGTGCAGTTCGACGAGGCCCCGCTGCAATTGGGTCGCGCGCCGGGCCACGGCGAGCACACCGACGCGCTGCTGGCCGAGTTGGGATTCAGCGAGGACGAGATCATCGATTTCAAGGTGAACTCGGTGGTGTTGTGACCGCCGGCCGTTTCCTGCACGTCAATCTCAACGTTGACTCGGCCGATGCCGCGGCGGACTTCTACGGTCGGATCATCGGTATGCGCGCGGTGATGCAAACCGACCCGGATGTGCCCGCAGACGGGTCGATTTTCGGTATGGATCAGCGGATCTTCACCGACACCCGGTTCCTCTACGATGCGCGCGGCGGGCGTGGCGGTTGCGCGCTGGAAGTGATCGAATGGCGCAGCCCGGTCCTGGTCCGTGACCCCGGCGGCGGCCCGGACCGGCCGGGCCTGAGCGCCGCGTGGTTTGCGGTCGCGGATCTCGAAGCTGCGGCTGCGGCGCTGCAAAACGCAGGTGTGCCGGTCGGTCGGCCGGTTGACGGCCTGGTCTCCGGGCAGAAAGCGATCCTGGCGAGCGATCACGACGGCGTGGTCGTCGAACTGACGCAGGCGAGCGGGACAGATGCGCCGTTGCTCAGCGGAATTCGGCTGTCGGTCAGCGACGCCGACCCCGCAATCCGGTTCCTGACGGCGATCGGTTTCTCGGTTGTCGAGCCGCTGCACACCGAGAGCGTTGCCGGCGACCAATTGCTGCCGGGCGGCGGCGCCGTGGCCGTCGACTGTCAGCTGGCACGACTCGCGCTGGCCGAGGATGGTCACCAGTTCACCGTGCTGCTGGTTGAGCACCCCGGGGGAGCCCCGCAGCGCGCCCCTGGCGGCGCGTCCAGTCAGGGCCTGTACCGCTGTGCACTGCGGGTCGACAATGTGGCTGCGGCCCTGGCGCGTCTACCCGACTTCGTCGACGTGAC
>NZ_JBKQQD010000305.1:0-41272 GCF_052144515.1 Mycobacterium sp.
GGACGGAAGCCGCCGGATGTGGCCCCAGCCTCGGCGTGCCTGCTTGCCCCTTATGCGGTTCTCCCGTGCGATCTACGTGCGATATAAATGACAACTTCAGACTACGCCTGGCAACGTGTGACGCGGAAGAGTTGACTCGTCTCAGCAGCTAAATAGGCTATTCGGGCCGGTAGGAGAAATCCTGCACAATCACCCCGCGATTGATACTGACCCAATCGCGCCCGTCGAGGTATGGACGCAGACTCCGGCCGATGAGTTCGGCGTCAGCTGGTGTCTTAGGCCGCTGAAGTTCGTAGACGTGCGGCAGTTCGGCCATACCGGTCACGACATTCCACAGTGTAAGGGCGGCCGGTCCCGTCGGCGGGTCCACCAGTACCGGCCCAAACAGACACTGCCCCAATAGAAACAGCGTCGGTACGCCGTATCCGCCCGCGTCGACCACCCGCTGATGGTCGGCGCGAATGTCATCGTGAGTGGTGGGATCGTCCAACGCCGCATCGAAGACCGCCGCGTCGACACCGATGTTGCTCAGCAGGCGCCGAGCGATCGCGGGATCGTGCGGTTTGCCGCCTGCCACGTGCAGTTCATGTCCGATCGCGGCGTACCACTGGTCCAGCAACGACATCTCGGTTCGCCGCAGCATTGCCCCGATCCTCATCAATGACCAGCCGTAGGACCAGTCCCGTTCCCACGGGTGCTTCTTGCCCTCTACCCGGTTGATCTCCTCGAGGCTGAAGAATCGCCAATTGACGGTTATCCCCAATTGCTCACGAACGTCACGGATCCACAGCGACGTCTGATAGGCAAACGGGCACATGGGGTCGAAGTGAAAATCCACCACGGTGTTCATCAGTCCTCCATCACCGGCTGACCGCGGGCTCTTTGGCGGTCAATGCGGCGAAGATCGCCGCGTTGGCCGCCGCCCCGACGGCAGCGACACTCAGATCGCGGGCTTTGACGTGAAAGCCCACGGCCAGCACAAAATAGACCGTGAGCATCGCAGTCGTCAGTCGCGCCAGCCCAGGAAACCATCGCGCCGAGAACAGACCGACTGCTGCGGCGGCCTTGATCGGTGCGAATATCCACCGGTATCGGGGCGGAAAATTGATCGCATCGAGCACTTGTGTCACGAAGGGCATCGGAATGGCATCGCCGACCGCACTTGCCGCCAAGTAAGCCGCCAACGCGTCATAGGTCCGCACCGAGGCCACGATCTTCCCCTATCTGCTCAGTAGTGGTAGGTGTCGGTCGGGGCGGGGCTGTGAACCTGTTCGTCGTCGAATTCGGACACTTCGATGCCGTAGGCACGAGCCAGGTCGAGGATCTTGGTGGCCCGGGCGATGCGCGGCAGGTCTGAGCCGTTGCGGATCTCTCCCCCGTCACGTTCGAATTCTGCGAAAAATTCCTTTGCCCAAGCGATTTCGTCCTGCGACGGGGACAGGCCCTCATTGACCACCGAACATTGGTCCGGCGCTAGGCAGATCTTGCCCGTCATCCCAAACTCGACGGAAACGGCCGTGGCCTCGATGAGCTTCAGCGCGTTGGAGCCAATGGTCGGTCCGTCGATCGCGCTGGGCAGGTTGGCCGCCTTCGCGGCGATGGTGAAGCGTGACCGTGCGTAGGCCAGCGTGGTCGGCTCTTCACCGAAACCGGTGTCGCGCCGGAAATCGCCGATGCCGAAGGCGAGCCGGAAAGTGCCTTTGGCCGCGGCGATCTCGGTGATGCGCTCCAGACCCCGGGCCGTTTCGACCAGCGCCACGATCGGCACATTAGGCAATCGTCTCGCCGTCTCGGTGACATGATCCACCGATTCGACCATCGCCAGCATCACCCCGCCGACCGAGAGGTCGGCCAATGCCGCAATATCGTCCGCCCACCAGCGCGTGCCGAACCCGTTGATGCGAACCCAGTCGGCGTTGTCGCTGCCAAGCCAGCGCACGACGTTGTCGCGGGCCGCGTCCTTGTCTTTGGGTGCGACGGCGTCCTCGATGTCGAGAACGACGATGTCGGCGCGGGACCGCGCCGCGGACTCAAACCGGTCGCCATGCGCGCCGTTGACCAATAACCAACTGCGGGCCAGCACCGGATCGATACGGGAACCCACGTCGGCGGGATCCGCCGCGTGGCTGTCGACCTGGTCATACATTGATTGATCTGCCGTCATGTTCAACCCCGCCGCTATTGAGATCGTCGCCCCTAACCGTAGCGACACCACGAATCTGGTGGCTAGGAACCTCAGGTCCCGGCCCGTCGGTGGGCGAAGGATGGTCACAGCATGGCGTTTAGTCGTGGCCGCGCCGGGTATTTACTCAGCTCCCCTACCACCGGAGGTGTACCGGCATGACCGAGATGATTATCGAGTCTCCCGACGAAGTCGTCGCGTTTCTTAAAGCACAGCACAACCTGATCGAGGACATGTTCGACGAAGTGCTACATGCGTCGGACCCCCAAGCGCGCGAGAAGCCGTTTGTACAGCTGCGCCAATTGCTGGCCGTGCATGAGACGGCCGAGGAAATGGTGGTGCATCCCCGTGTGCGCCGTGAACTCGATGCCGGCGACGCGATCGTCGATGCCCGGCTGAAAGAAGAGCACGAAGCCAAGGAGCTGCTGTCGCAAATCGAGAAGATCGACATCACCTCAGAGCAGTTCATTGCTGAGCTCACCAAGCTGCGCGACGCGGTGCTTGAGCACGCCGAGCACGAGGAGAGCGACGAATTCCCGAAACTGCAGCGGGCACTCGACGCTGGCGACCTCAAGCGGATGGGCACAGCGGTGCGCGTGGCTGAGGCGATCGCACCAACCCGCCCGCATGCCGGCGTGGAATCGGCGAAGCTGAATTTCGCCGTCGGACCGTTCGCGTCGCTGCTCGACCGTGCCCGTGATCTGATCCAACAAGCAATCGGCTAGTTCTCGGCGGACTCTCCGTAGTCTGGTGGCGTGAGCGTTGCACCGGATGTGACCGTCACCCTGCAAGACCGCTTTTCCCGCGAGTTACCGGAAATGGCTGTCCGCTGGCAGGCCAAAGCGCCTTCCGACCCGCGACTCCTTGTGCTCAACGAGCCGCTGGCCGCGGAGCTTGGCCTCGACGCCGCCTGGCTGCGAAGTTTCGCCGGGCTCCAGTTCTTGGTGGGCAGGCTGGTTCCCCGGGGTGCCGCTCCGGTGGCCCAGGCCTACGCGGGGCATCAATTCGGCGGCTTCGTCCCGCGCTTAGGCGACGGGCGGGCACTGCTGCTCGGCGAGCTCATCGGCGCCGACGGGCGAATGGTCGACATCCACCTCAAAGGTTCCGGCCCCACGCCATTCGCCCGCGGCGGCGATGGCCTCGCCGCGGTGGGGCCAATGCTGCGCGAATACATCGTCAGCGAGGCGATGCATGCTCTGGGTGTCCCCACCACGCGATCCTTAGCCGTAGTGGGCACGGGGCGCCCGGTACAGCGCGAGACGCTGCTGCCGGGCGCCGTGCTCGTCCGCGTGGCCAGCAGTCACCTGCGGGTGGGCAGCTTCCAATACGCCGCGTCCACCGGCGATGTCGACCTGGTGCGACGCCTCGGCGATCATGCGATCGCCCGTCACTATCCCACCGCGGCGGAGGCCGAACACCCCTACCGCGCGCTGTTCGAAGCGGTGGTCGCCGTCCAGGCATCGCTGATGGCCCGATGGATGCTGTTCGGGTTTGTCCACGGGGTGATGAATACCGACAACATGACGATCTCCGGCGAAACCATCGACTATGGACCCTGCGCCTTCATGGAGGCCTACGACCCCGACACAGTCTTCAGTTCGATCGATTCCTGGGGGCGCTATGCCTACGGCAACCAGCCTGTGATTGCCGGGTGGAACCTCGCCCGGTTCGCTGAGACGCTTCTTCCGTTGTTGTCCAACAACATTGAGGAAGCAGTCGCACTCGCGGAGGAGTCATTCGACGTATTCCACGCCAAGTACAACTCCGTGTGGTCATCGGGGATGCGAGCCAAACTTGGTTTGTCCGCGGATGTCGAAGCCCAGGCCGTCACGCAGTTGGTCGACGAGTTGCATCGCCTGTTGAAGGAGAGCCACGTTGATTACACCTCGTTCTTCCGTCAACTCGGTCGTGCGGCAAGAGGCGATGCAGAATCCGTCCGCGGATTGTTCATCGACCTCGCCGGCTTTGACGACTGGATGTCGCGTTGGCGAGCCCTGAGTCCGAACCCCGAATCGATGGACCGCGCGAACCCGATCTACATTCCGCGCAACCATCTGGTCGAGGAGGCCCTGACCGCGGCGACGGCGAATGACCTCGATCCGCTCGAGCAGCTCCTTGACGCCGTGACCGCCCCCTACGACGAACGCCCTGGTCTCGAGCGTTACGCCAGTCCTGCTCCAGAGGATTTCGGCGACTACCGAACCTTTTGCGGAACCTGAATCACGGCTTGCGCAGGCGGGCCCGTATCAGGCCAATGCCGATCAGGCCGACGCACAGCACAAGCGCGGCGAGGATGGCCTGCAGCCCGAAGACCGCGAGGTCGCTAACGTCATAGGAGCTGTCCCCTTTGACGCAGTGAAAGCTCACCGACATGCCCGGTTGGTACGGCGCCAGGCGGTAGCCGCTGATGCACACGATCCCGCTCATCCACAGCGCGCTCGACGGGGTCAAAGCGATCACTGCAGCCGCGACACCGACGCAGAGGCCGATCGCGCCGCCGATTGCCCCAACGATCGCCCCGAAACGATTGGCCCCGACGAACTCCCGCGCGCCACGGGCTTGGCGGCCCCCGGATGCCAGATAGACGGGGTCAGACGGGCGCTGGCCGGCAACCGTCGACGCAGCCGAACTACGCCGCTCAGGGTTGTCCGGATCCATCAGCAAATAGTCCCACGTCCCAAGCGCCAGCGCTGTCCCTATTTGCTGGGCACTTGGGCGGCGATCTGCGCCGCGATGTTGACGGCGGCCGGATCGTTGGCGGCCGGGCTGTCTGCGAGGACGTCGATGACGACGTTGTTACCGAAGGTCAGAGCCCGCTGAGCGGTCAGGCCGCCGCCCTCCTGGGCGCCCGGACGGTCGTATATCTCCAGACTTATCCGCGCGGTGGTGCTCAAAACGCCATTGGTGTTGGAGATCGGCCCCACATCCCGCACCTCACGACCGCCCGACATGGTGTGGGCAAAGCTCCCGTTGGAGCACGCCTGCCAGCGTTGCGCCGAAGCGGTGAAGAATGCGCTGGCCTGTTGGGCTGTGGGAAACAGCACGACGCTCTGCTCGGCCACGTGAGAGTGCGACGGATCGCCCAGAAATTGTCGGTGAACGCCGCTCCATCCACTGTTGGCGTAGGCGTTGGCCTCCGCCGAGCTGTAGATGGGTAGGCACTCCGGGCGCGACACCATGGCACTCATGTCCTCCATGCGCTTCGTGTCGTCGGCCACGGACAGCTCGGTGGTCCCCATCGCGGCATTGATCTGCGCCGCACTGAGCAACAGCCCGTCCAGCGCGGCCTGGGCAACCGGCGGCACAGTCGTCGACGTGGTTGTGGCGGGGTCTGCCCGGTTGCTGTTGGCGCTGCAACCGGCGACCAGAACGCAGAGCCCGGCAAGCGCGACCGCCGTTCGGTGTTGCATAACGCAGGAGTATCACAGTCAACACCGAGGCCCGAGGTGTCATTCGATCAATCAGAGCGCGGGCGCGCTGGAGTCGTGCGACAGTTCCGAAGATGACGAGCAGCGTCGCGGTGATCGGAGCCGGGCCAGGCGGGCTGATCGCCGCGCGTTGGCTGCTGTCGCAGGGATTCGAGCCGACGCTCTTCGAGCAGGGACCGGCGTTGGGCGGGCAGTGGGGGGGCCTGGATGGCCGCAGCGGCGTGTGGCCGGGCATGCACACGAACAGCAGCCGCACCTTGACGGCCTTCAGCGACCTCGAACACGATACCGACCTCGTCTACCCGTCAAACCGCGACATTCTCAGCTACTTGAACCGCTACGCCGCGACATTCGGCCTTACGTCGCGCATCCGATTCGGCACCCGAGTCGAACTCATCACACGAGACAGGGCCGGATGGCTCGTGCGTCACGCCGGAACGGATGAGCGCTTCGACCGGGTCGTGGTGGCCAGCGGCAGGTTTCACGCCCCCGCCATCCCGGCTGTGCCCGGGCTCGACACGTTCGCCGGCCCGGCAGGAGCCATCTCCACCTACCACTACAGGGGGCCAGACCCGTACCGCGGCAAGCGCGTCCTCGTGGCGGGCTGCGCGATCAGCGCGTTGGAGATCGCCTCCGAACTCGCATTGCTCGGCGCCGCACGCGTGGTGGTGACCCAGCGGCGGCAGCGGTACGTCCTGCCGAAGTTCGTCGCCGGAGTCCCCTCCGATCACAGCTTCTACACGCGATACGGAGCCTTGGCCAACGAGACCCTGCCGGCGGCTGAGATGGAACGCCAGCTGACGCAGGCCGTGCTCGAGGCCGCGGGAAGCCCCGAGCAGTACGGCGCACCGACGCCGGACCCGTCACTCTTCGCAGCGGGGGTAACCCTAAGCCAGCAGTACCTGCCGCTCGTCGCCGAGGGCCGAATCACGGTGCGCCCGTGGATGAAATCCATCGCCGACGCCACTGTGACGTTCGCCGACGGCCATGCCGAGGAGTTCGACGGGATCGTGCTCGGCACCGGCTTCGAAATCCGTCTGCCCTTTCTCAGCGCGGACATCCGGGCGATACTCAACCTCGACGCGGTGCACCTGGACGCCGACCGCTATACCTTCCATCCCGAGCTGCCGGGGTTGGCCTTCATGGGAATGTGGGACCAGTCGGGCGGATACTTTGTGCCGCTGGAGCTTCAAGCCAGGTGGATCGCCTACACGTGGGGCGGCACGATCCCGCCGCCGTGTGAGAGCGACCAGCGGCTGGCGATCGCCGCGTATCGGTCGCGGCGGGGGATGCCACAGAAAACTCAAATGAACCTGGCGGCTGTGACTTTCGCCCGGGCCGCCGGGGTCGAGCCGCATCTGCATAACTGGCCGCAGCTGCGCCGCGCCTTGCTGTTCGGTCCGCTCGTACCGAGTTGTTTCCGGCTCGAAGGCCCGGATGCGCTGCCCGATGCGCCGGCCCGGTTCGTGCGCGAGGCGGGCACCTTCGGCGCGATCACGTCGAACGATCTCACCGAGCGGGAAAGAAGCCACTGGTCGCTCGTGAAAGCTGCTGCAGTGGCAGCAGCTGCGCTCTAGTCCGGTGCCGTAGGTGCTGATGCCTCGCCCGGTCGTGTGGTCCGGCGCGCCGCGCCCCAGAGCCCAACTCCGACGCCGACGACGGCGCCGCCAAGGCCGATGAGCTGTTGCGAGCGCGTCAATTCGTCGTGCACGCTCAGTCCGCCGACTAGGTCGGACGCGTCGGCGCCGGCGGACGCGAGGAACCAGCCGCGGCTGTTTTTGCCGCGCAGCCCTGACGACAAGAGCAGCGCACCGATCAAAGCGTCGCGGTATCCCATCGACCGCAACAGCAGTCGCGCCGTCGGCGACGGCTCGCTCCGGTCGCCCCAGAGACGGTTGGCGCGGAGCGGGTCGACGAGAAACTGGATGCCCGAGGCAAGGCGGATGCTTCCCGCGACCAGCGCGGCACGGTCGATCGACATAGCCCGCAGCCTAGTTCGGCGCGACGATGGCTACCATAACCCTCATGGCCGAGCCGGGCCGGGCCGCCGATGAGACCGTCGCACACGATGTCGGCAAGACCGTTGCCGTGCCTAACTCCACACCCACCGACGCGGTTGAACTCGCATGGTCGGACAACTCGGACCGCAGCGTTGACGCCGACGGCCCGGGCGAAGACATCCCGAACGAACCGGCCGCTGTCCGCCAGTCATGGCGCGCAACGTGGCGCATCGCCGGGCTGCTTGTGGTGGCCGGTCTGGTGTTGGCCGGGGCCATCGTTGTGGGGCGCTGGGCGTTGACCACGACGCAGTCTCCGACCAGGGCCGCGAACCCGCCTGCCCGAACCGCATCAGCAGCGCCTTCGACGACGGCCACCGCCCCGTCATCGATCGCATCCACACCAGATCAGGACGACAAGTACATCCAGGCCCTGAACGACAAGGGCATCTCGTTCGCCAATCCAGGGGCCGCGATCTACAACGGCAAGACGGTGTGTCAGAACATTGGTCAGGGGATGACGGTGCAAGAGGTAGTGGCGGCGTTTCGTGCGAGCAGTCCGGCGTTCAGTGACAATGCCAACGACTTTGTGGCCATCTCGGTTCGCGCGTACTGCCCGCAACACAACAATTTGGTCGCCGGGTTCTAATGCCGCTTGAGACCTCCCTACGGTTTTGTTACGTATGGTTTGCAAACCGCAGCATCGGGTATCCGCTGCCTCCGACGGTTCACGAACGTGGGGCCCGCGAGGCGAGAACGATCGGCCGGTGACGCGGCCCACGTCGCAAAGAGAACGACAACGAAGGAGGGCAGTGGTGAAGCGTGGCATCACCGCCGGCATGGTCGGCGTGGCCATGGTCGCGGCAGCGTTGGCCGGCTGTTCGAGCAACAAGTCCAATCCGGGCGCATCGAGCTCGAGCTCGGCCGCACCGGCGGCAGCGGCTGGCCCGCAGGTCATTGTCGACGGTCAGAAACAGAACGTCACCGGTCAGGTCACCTGCACCGCGGCCGGCGACAACACCAACATCGGGATCGGCGATGCGTCCAACGGCGTCGGCGCGGTGGTCAGCAACGCCAACCCACCGATTGTCCATTCCGTCGGACTTGGCAACGTCAACGGCGTCGCACTGGGCTTCTCCGACGCCGCACCGGGTCAAGGCGGCGACGCCGGGGCCGCACAGAGCGGCAAGTCCTACGCGATCAAGGGCAACGCGACGGGCGTCGACATGAGCAACCCGCAGCAACCCCAGCAGGTCAAGAAGTCATTCGAGATGGACGTGACCTGCCCGTAAGGCAGGCCATCCCGCACCCGCGACGACGTCCGCTAGGAGGACAACCAGATATGTCTACGAAACGCGCCGTCGGCGCCGCGGCGCTCGCCGCAAGTATCAGCGTGTCGGCGCTGACGCTGGGCACGGGATTCGCCCTCGGGGCGCCGGGGGCTCCCACGCCGCCGCCGTGTCCGAACTGCAACGGCGGTCCCCCTCCCGGCGGTGGCGGACCGAGCCACGAGCCGCAGGGCCCGCAAACCCACGAGCCGCAAAGCCCGCAAAGCAGCGCGCCGCCGAGCCCGCAAACCCACGAGCCGCAAAGCCCGCAATCCAGCGCGCCGCCGAGCCCGCAATCCAGCGCGCCGCCGAGCGCCCCTAGCAGCGCGCCGCCGAGCAGCCACGGCCCAGAACCCAGCACGCCGCCTAGCGCGCCGAGCGAGACACCACCGAGTGGCCCGAGTTCTCCGCCGTCGAGCGCGCCGAGTTCACCGCCATCGAGTGCGCCGAGCAGCCAGCCGCTGGCGGCGCCGTCAACCCAGCCCCCGCACCCGGCCTACACGCCGCACGGTGCTTACGTTCGGGGGACTGTGGACGTGGGCGGCCCGACGGATGCGCGCGCCGGTTTCAGCGTCGTGGGTCATGGCGCGCCCCCGCCACCGCCCGAACGAGGGTGGGGCTGGAATGACGGCCCACCTCCGGGCGGCCCGCCACCTAACTGGGAAGGCCCGCCGCCTTCGGGCGGGTGGGGCGGTCCGCCGCCCCCCGGTGGCTGGAACCGCCGCTGGGACGGCCCGCCCCGCGACGTCGTGGTCGCGCAGGCCGATTTCGGCCCGTTCGCCTACAACAGCTACATGGTGATTCCGACCTTCAACTGGATGTTCGGCGGTTGGGGTTACTGGTACTTCGGGGTCTGGGTTCCGCTGTACTGATCAGCTGCTAGCCGGGCACGCGTCAGCGATCTGTATCGAAGCCGGCCACAATGCCGCAGTGAGCCCGAAGGCCAAGATGTCAGCGCCTGTCGGAGATAGCTTTTCCAGTCGCGTCTGGATCTGCTGAACCTGCTCGCCGTGCAGCGATGACCACACAAAGCCAATACCCAAATAGGGAATCGCCAGCCACAGCGCCACCTCGATCAGTGCTCCGATGCTGACCTGGTGATTCAGCACCCGCTGGAGTGAAGCCATCACTGGGGATGGCTCGCCAAATAGTCGCTGACGGGGACTCGCTCGGATTCGGCGTAACCGACGGGCAAGAGCACGTCGCCAGCGGTCGTGTTGTAGTAGATGTCCCACCGGTAGTACGCGGCGAAGGCCGCCGGATCGCTTGCGATCACCGCGGCGTAGTCGTTGACGGCGCCGACGTAGTGGCCGGAGTGGTTGTAGCCGAAGATGGCGTGGTCGTGATCGTTGGCGAAGCCGTTAGCGGCCAGGAAGCGACCAGCCGTCATGATGCTGTCGTGCAGTGAGTGGACGTCGCCGCCGTCGCCGTATGTGGCGAACGTCGAGGGCAGGAACTGCATGGGACCTTCCGCCCCGGCGGTGCTCACCCCGACGATGCGGGCGAAGCCGGTTTCCACCAGGTTGATCGCCGCCAGGTAGTTCCAGCCGACGCCGGTCGCCGCCTCCGCTTCGTGGTAGTAGCCGAGCAACGCATCGGCCGGCGCGGGTGCGTCGATGCGCCACGCGGGCAGTGTGTCTTTGATTTCTCCCCCGCTCAGCGCGGTGAGCTGCCGCCGCGCGTCGACATTGCAATCGTAGGTTTCGACGAGCGCCGGCGGGATTCCCGCTCGCACGGTCGCGTCCCACTCTGGGTGACGCCCGATGGCTCGATAGGCCACCTGCTGGCGGTGCGCCGCCGCCGCCAGCACAGCCTCCGACGAGGACGGGTCGCGCAGCGCCTGCTCATCGGCGCTCAAGTCGCCGGCGAGGACGGCGGGGTCCGTTGCCAGCGGCGGCTGCGCTCGGAGCGTGGTCGCTACCGGCGACGGCGTGGCGGTCGAGGTCGATGCGGCCGGTAGCCTGGTCGACCCCGAGCAGGCGGCGGTCGCGAACGCGATCATGACGACGAGAAGCGTTGTGCTACAACGCATTGCGCGTGCAGTCATTGTTTTCCGGTAGCTAGCGACATCTTCATTGTTTTGACCTCAGCGCTGCGGTTGCGCGAGCCGACGTCGCCGGTTCGCGTGTGTCTTCCATCTACATCTTCTCCGTGCCAGCCCGATTGGCCAAGCCCGAGAGGCCTCGCCGAACCAACAACAGCAACGTCACGAGCGCGACGACGACGGCTCCGATGACCAAACCAACCACCGCAGACGCTCCGGTGTCGACCAACCAGGCCAGCACCGCACCAAAAGCCTTGACGCTGTGGCGAACCCGATCCGCGGCATGGTGGACCATCTCGTACGGAGGGTGCCAGCCGAGGTGGTCGCTGCCCGCGAGCAGTATGTGGCCGCCCACCCAGAGCATGGCCACCGTGCCGACGTTTGAAAGCGCCGAGAGCAATGCGGGCATCGCCGCGACCAGGCCCCGACCGACGTACCGTCCGATTCGGGACGCGGTCTGGGTGAGGTGCAGGCCGACGTCGTCCATCTTGACGATGACGGCGACGACGCCGTACACACCGGCGGTCAGGACCAGGGCAACGACGATGAGGATGATGAGCCGCGGCAGGAAAGCCTGATCGGCCACCTCGTTGAGCGCGATCACCATGATCTCCGCGGACAGCACCAAGTCGGTCCGGATCGCCCCGGTCACTAAGTCGTCCTCGGCGACCGGCGAATCGTCGGCGTCATGACCGCGGATGTTGCCCCAAATCTTCTCGGCGCCTTCGTAACACAGGTAGGTGGCACCGAGCATCAGCATCGGGATCACCAGCCGCGGCGCGAACTGACTCAGTAGCATCGCGACGGGCAAGATCACCAGGAGCTTGTTGCGCAGCGACCCGATCGCGATGCGCTTGATGATCGGCAACTCGCGCTCGGCGGCAATCCCATGGACGTATTGCGGTGTCACCGCGGTGTCGTCAATGACCACCCCGGCAGCCTTGACGGACGCGCGGCCGCTGGCTGCCGCTAGTCGTGCGAGAACCGCGACGTCGTCGAGGAGCCCGAAAAGACCCGCACTCATCGCGTCTCCGCCATGGCGTTGGAGGGTACCCGCCGTCGGCGCGACGAGCCTGGCAAACATTGGCTTCGCCGACATCCAGCGGCTTGAAGAGGCCGGAGGCAGCACGCCCGCCGACATCATCCAGCGGCTCTTCGCGACAAAGAACGGCTTGCACAACAATTACCAGGATTTTCAGGAGTTTCTGACGCAGGGCGGTCGCATGGGCCTGCAGCACGACCCGTTGCTGTCGGGTCGTTACCTGCTGAACCCCTTGCTGGTCGAGGTCGAAGTTGTGCCCATGCTCGTTGTCGAACAGGGCCAAGTCGCCGTCATCAAGGCCTACGTCGGGCTGCCCACCGTCAACACCTCCGGCGAGGACTACAAGTACGGCTCGATCGTGGCCCCCGGCCACATGGGCATCTGGTATGAACCGTTGCGCACCGGCATGTACCCCATCAACCCGAAGATCTACAAGCCGAAACTGGTGCCGACCTCGATCCTGACGCTGAACTGGGCCGGCGATACCAGCGAAGCGCACGACCTCGACAAGGCCCTGTCCTCCATCGAGGCAAAGTCGCTGGACACCTTCGACTTCAAGCTCGACCTGCAAGTCCAGATTCACGTCCCGGACACGCAGGCGCCGATGGTCGTCTGGCATGATGCGTACGATGCAAAACCTCGTCAACGAGGTCCTTCAGCCCGCCGCCAGCAACCATTTCTTCAACGCCCTACAAAAGATCAAGGCGATCGACTTCATCCAGAAGCGCGAGCAGATCCAGCAGGAAGCCGAGCGGTTCGTGCGGGCCCGACAGTTAGGACTGTTATGGAGGCCGTGCGCACTCCCGATGACCGCTTCAGCAATCTGCCGGACTTCCCCTACCCACCGCGCTACGTCGAGAATCTATCCGGCTCACCTGGATTGCGCCTGGCCTACATCGACGAAGGACCCGCCGACGCTGCGCACACCTATGTGTGCCTACATGGTCAACCCACCTGGAGCTATCTGTACCGCAAGATGATCCCGGTGTTCCGATCCGTTGGCGGCCGCGTCATCGCTCCCGACTTCTTCGGCTTCGGCCGCTCCGACAAGCCCGTCGACGACGACGCGTACACCTTCGAGTTCCACCGACGCAGCCTCATCGAACTGATCACGCAGCTGGACCTGCGGAACATCACCCTGGTGGTGCAGGACTGGGGCGGCCTTCTCGGACTCACCCTGCCCATCGAGGCGGATCTGCGCCCACGCATCACCCGGCTCATCGTCATGAACACGACGCTGGCCGTGGGCGAACCGCTCGGCCCGGGCTTCGACGCATGGCGGGACTACGCCACCTCTACCGACGACCTCGCCGTCGGACGACTCCTGCGCCGGTCCGAGCCAACCCTCACCGAAGACGAAGCAGCGGCCTACGACGCGCCCTTCCCGGACAAGACCTTTAAGGGCGGGGTACGCCGATTTCCCTTGCTGGTCATGACCGAACACCATATGCCTGGGGTCGAGGTCAGCCGCCGAGCCGCCGACTTCTGGCACACCGCTTGGACTGGCCCCACCTTCATGGCAGTGGGTGAACGCGACCCCGTGCTGGGCCCCGAGATTATGGCCGGCATGCAGCGCCTCATCCGCGGCTGCCCTGACCCGCTTCGCCTCCCCCAAGCGGGCCACTTCGTCCAGGAACACGGTGCCAGCGTCGCCGCCGCGGCACTGGGGCATTTCGGCTAGGTCACCGCGCACCATTGCGCAATCTCCGCTGTTGGGCTGCGAGCGTTTCAATATCTTCTGATTGATTTGTTTGTCTGCTAGGTTTAGGTTCTTATCTATGCGGCCGGCGCGGGTTCAGGATCGCCGACTCGGCCACACCAATTACCGGACAGCCCAATTGAAAGGACAGCATCATGACTGTCGCGCCTGTTCTTGTCACTGGCGCCGCGGGCGGCATCCAAGGCTCGACTGGTTTCAATGTCACGCGGTTACTGCTGGACAACGGCCACCCCGTGCGCGCGTTCGTCCACCGCCTCGATGACCGATCGGATCGGCTCCGCGCGCTCGGCGCCGAAGTCGTCGAGGGTGACCTGCGCGAATTCCAATCAGTTTCGGCCGCAATGAGCGATATCCGCCGCGCCTACTTCGCCTATCCGGTGCAGGAAGGCCTGCTCGAAGCCGCCGGAACCTTCGCCGCCGCGGCCCGCTCGGCCGGGGTCGAGCAGGTCGTGAACATGTCGCAGTGGCTGCAGCCCGGTGGCGAGCAACCCACCCCGCACCAAGTGCGCCACTGGCTGGCCGAGCAGATCTTCGACTGGGCCGACATCGGTGCCGTGCATCTGGATGCCACCGTCTTCTACGAGAACCTCCGCACTTGGGCCCTGCTCAGCCTGGCCCGGGATGGGGTGATCGCCTTGCCGTGGGGTCCCGAAGCCACGGCGATCCCCATGGTGGGCGCCCTAGACGTCGCCCGCGTGGCCGCGGCGGTGCTGACGGGTCCACTGCTGGCAAGCGGCACAGTGGTTCGACTGATGGCAGGTGCGGTGACCAACAAAAACATCGCCGAGGCGTTCGGCGACATCCTGGGCCAGCCGGTGCAGTATGTCGAGATCACCGACGATGAATGGGCTGGCGCCGCTTCGGCTCTCGGCGTCAACCCCATTGCGGTGGAACACCTCACCCACTTGTGGCGTTACTTGCGCACTCGTCCACCCGAATTTCAGGCCTTCTATGGAATAACCGACGCGTTCGAACACTTCACCGGCCGGCCACCACAGTCCCTGCCAGAGTTCCTGCGAGAGAACGAGAAAATCTTCGCAGAGGCGGCGCCAGGCTGAGTCTCGCCTGCCCGGTAGGGCCGCATCCGGTCTTTACGCCTCCTCGTTACTCTCGACCCCGACGCCACCCAGACGTCGGTCGCAGCGGGCAGGAAGGTTGGACAGGGTATGCCGGATCCCGAAACCGACAAGTCCTCGGCGGTCGAGGCACGACGGTTCGAGCCCGATGCGGGCTGGGTTCCCGCTGATGAGCGCTTATTCGGCGTGGATCGGCGCACCATCGCCCCGACATTGGCGGTTTTCGCACTGGCCATCGTCATGTCAGTGGTGTTGCCCGTCATCAACGCCAAGGTTCCCTACGACGACAGCGTCAAAGCCGGCGATGTTCTACAGCTTCAAGGCGATGTGACGTTCGTTCCGGAGGCCGGCTGGGGTATCACATCAGGTGTCCGGGCCGGCAACGCCCCACTATCCGGCGAGTATCCCGCGACGGCGACCGTCGAGCACAGCGCCGTCAAATTCACCGTCCGCACAGCACCATTCGACGGAGACGCCAACAAGCTGCTCGACCAGATCGAGACGACCTCCGAGGCCCTTAACCGCGGTCGTGGCGTGCACGTGGCCGGCGCGCACACCACCATCGTTACCGATCAGGGCAGGCACGGTACGACAGCGCGGGTCACCGGACCGCACACCGGCGGCGTGATCGCCGCCTTCGTATTCGATGGGCGCGGAGTTGAGGCCGTGGCGACCGGACCGTCCGATGCCCGCCCGGAGCTCACGGCCGCGGTTTTCCGGATGATCCGCAGCATCCGCCATCCCGGAGAGGGAAAACAATGACGCTTGCCGACCTTGATCGTGCACGCGACGTCGCGCTCGACCTCTCCGGCTGGGGCCGGCGGTTCAGCTTCTACCAGCCACGCAACCTCGCGTTCTGGGGCTACCTGGTGCTGGTCGGGACCGGCGTGTTTCTCTCCGTATCGAGGGTCACCCGCGAGTACGACGCCTACGGCCAGGCGATCGCGCTGGCGGTGACGTCCTTTGCCATCTACGCCGCGCTGTTCTGGTGGTTCACCCAGCGCATCGACCGCTACGCCAAACTGCCCGCCAAACTGATGGCCGTCGCCTTTCTGTGGGGCGGCTTCGCCGCTACCTGGATGATGGCGGCGAGCGCCAACGACGCCATCCTCGCCTTGTACGCGAAGTCTTTCGGGCAGTCGTGGGCGCTGAATTGGGGCGCCGGTTTGTCGGCGCCGTTCACCGAAGAAACGGCGAAGGGCTCGGGGCTGCTGTTGGTCATCGCCTTGGCGCCACGGCAGGTGCGAACCGCGTTCGACGGGTTGATCCTGGGCGCGTTCATCGGCCTGGGATTTCAGATCCTCGAGGATATCACCTACGCCATGACGTCGGCCGGTTCCCAGTTCGGCGCGAATCAAATTGGGGCGTCGATAAGCACCATCATCATACGAATGGTCAGTGGGGTCGCCGCGCACATCCTCTACAGCGCAATCTTCTGCGCCGGTCTGATCTACCTGCTCGGCCGGCCCGCCGAACCACGCCGCGTCGGGCGGGGCCTGCTGCTGATGGCGATACCGATGTTGCTGCACGGCATTTGGGACTCGCTGGCGGCCACCAGCGGCCGAAGCGCGCTGATGCTGGTAGGCCTGCTCATCGCGGTGGTCGTCATGGCGTTCGTCATCGTCGCGCGGGTTTACGAGTTGACCGTGAGGCGGGAACGGGACTTCTTACGCGACGTCATGACCCCTGAGGAAGCCCGCAAGGTAATCACCACGGCGGAACTTGACGCATTGGCCGGCAACCGCAAGGCCCGCAAGCGCTTCCGCAAGGCCAGCCCCAACCGGCACGAACGCAAACGCGCCCGCTACGTCCTCAATGCCGCGTATGACCTCGCCCACGAACTGGCCGCCGCGCGCGGTGCGGATACCGACCGGGTGCGCTTTGCCCGCGCCGAGGTCGGCAGAATCCGCGCGGGCGTCCCGTCATCATGGTGATGGTGCATCGACAAACTCGGCGGCTATCAGCGTGGTTGATCCGGTCTGCCATTCGACCATGCAGACCTGCTGCAACTGTGCGCTCGTCATGGGTTCGCGGTGAACTCGATGTGCAGTGCTTCCAGCCCGCGAAGGATGTAAAGCGGCACGTAGTCGAAACGACGGTCCCCTGGCGGTCCGTGCCGGGCTTCGTCGAGCCGAATGTCTTTGAGCCGGTCCAGGATGCGCTCGATGGTGACACGCCCTTCGATCCGGGCCAGTGGACCCCCGGGGCAACTGTGCACCCCGCGGGCGAACGCCACGTTCTGGCGCGCATTCGGCCGGTCGACGCGGAGTTCGGCCGGGCATTCGAAGTGGCGCGGATCGCGGTTGGCGGCACCGGGCAGCAGCATCACCGTCGTACCAGCCGGAACCGGGACGCCGGCCAGCGTGGTCGCGACGCGGGCCAAACGGAAGTGGCTCTTGATCGGACTTTCCAGCCGCAGCATCTCCTCGACGAAGTTCGGAATGCGATCACGGTTGGCGCGCAACGTGCTCTGCAGGTCTGGATCCTCCGCCAAGACGCGCATCGCGCTGGACAGTAACCGGGCGGTCGTTTCGTGGCCCGCGATGAACAGGAACGTGGCCACCTTCGTGCTCTTCCTGGCCAGTGATGAGTCGGCGTACGCCACGGGAGCGGAGTTCGTCGTCGACGGCGGGCTGACCAGTTATGTGCCCGCCAAGATATGAGACCGTAGCGATCAGTTCTGCCGGCCGACCAATTCGGCGACAAACCGGTCGATGAAGCCATCCAACGGCGCTCTCCCGACCGGCCGTATCACGAACTTCGTCAATCCGGCGTCCAGGTAGGCGTCGAGTTGGCGGTGCAGCCGCTGCCAGCCGGCGGCGATCAGCTCGCTGGGGTCGAGGTCTGGGCGACGCCGGCGGACCGCCGCCGCCAACTCCGCCGGCAGCTCACCATCAGCAGAGCTGGCTAGGGCCAACGAAATGCCGAAGTGATCGGGTTCGATGCGCCGACCCGCCTCGGCCGCGGCCCGTTCGATCGCCTCGCGTCCGGCCCTCGCCTCGGCCGGGGTGAGGAAACTGCCCAACCAGCCATCGGCCAGCATGCCGATGCGCCGAAAAGCCGAGGGAGCCGAGCCGCCCAGCCAGATGTCCAACGGTGGCGCCGGCCGCGGCGTGATCGCCGCCCCGCTCACGGTGAAGAACCTGCCGCTGTAGCTGGCCGAATCGTCAACCAGCACCGAGCGCAGCACCCGCAGCGACTCATCGAACACCGCCGCTCGTTCTCCCTCAGGTACGACGAACACCTCACGCTCGGCCGGAATCGCCGAACGCAACCCAAAAACCGGAAGAACCCGCTTCGGCGCGACGGCCGCGAGCGACGCCAGCTGTTTGGCCACCAGCACCGGATGACGCCCCGGCAACACCACCACCGAAGTGCCCACCTTCAACCGAGAGGTCCGGGCCAGTGCGTAGGCCATACCGACCACCGGGTCCACCGCCGGGGAGTACACCAGCTCGGAGAACCACAGCGAGTCCACCCCGCTGTTCTCCAGGTGATCGATGATGTCGGCGAGTTGATCCGGTGCGGTGTCCGCACCCAGCCCGACCCCGAAGCGAATCTTCACCCGGTCTCCCTCCGTGTAGCCGCACGCGTGCTTAGCCCAACAAGGGAGGCCCGCTATTTGTGCCCGGCCAGAGTGCACCAGCTGGTACATGGATTGAAATCCCGATCCACTCTTCAGCAGGAAGGGCCGCGCCCATAGGCTCAGCTCCATGGACTTCGAGCTGCGCCGCACGGATTTGCACCAGACCCGCTTCATCTTCGGTGACGCGCCGTCGCCCGAAGACGGACAGGCTCTCCTTCGCGTCGAGTCCTTCGGGCTGACCGCGAACAACATCACCTACGCCGTGTTCGGCGAGGCGATGCGTTATTGGGACTTCTTCCCAGCCTCGGACCCGGACTGGGGAAAGCTCAATGTATGGGGATATGCCCACGTCGAGGAGTCGCGGCATCCCGATCTGGCGCTGGGCACACGCGTCTACGGCTACTTGCCTTGCGCCAGCCATCTTGTGGTGGTCCCCGACCGCATCAACGAGAAGGGGTTCGTCGACGCCGCCCCGCACCGGGCCGCACTGCCATCGGCCTACCAGGGCTACCGCGACGTCCAGACCGACCCCGTCTACTCGGCCGGCCGCGAGGCAGAGCACATCCTGTTTTTTCCGCTCTTTTTCACTTCGTTCCTCATCGATGACTTCCTGGCCGACGAATCCTTCTTCGGTGCGGACACAATCTTGATCTCCAGCGCCTCGTCGAAAACGGCGATCATCGCCGCCTACCTACTCGCCAAGCGTGACGGCATCGAGATCGTGGGGCTAACCTCGGCGGGCAACAGCGAATTCGTCAAGGGACTAGACATCTACGATTCGGTTTATCTCTACGACGAGGTCTCCAACCTGCCGGGCGACCGCGCCGTCTACGTCGACGTCTCGGGCGACGGCGCCGTCCGTACCAGCGTCCACGCCCACTACGGCGGCCGCCTCGCCCACAGCGCGGCAGTCGGTATGACCCATTGGACCCAGATGGCGCACGGGACAGGCAATCTCGAGGGTCCAAGCCCCGTCCTCTTCTTCGCCCCGGATCGCATCAAGAAGCGCGGCGCCGACTGGGGAACGGCGCAACTCGACCAAAAAGTTGCCGAGGCGTGGGCGCCGTTCGCGCAGTGGGCATCGGGTTGGCTTCGCGTTGAACGGATCTCGAGTGAGGACGACATCCAGCGGGCTTACCTGGAGCTACTCGACGGGAAGGTCGACCCGGCGGTCGGCACCATCGCGGATCTGTAAGGCAGAGATGACAACCAGGAGAAAAGTGACAGCACGATTCCGGGGACTAGTTGCGGTCCCGTTCATCGTGGCGCTGGCAATGCTGCTCGCGCCGCCCGCGGGGGCCGACGCCTACACAGACGATGTGGTGAACAGGTTCAACGCTCAGACGCATGTGGTGGCTGACCCAACGGCAACACCGCCGTTGCAGAACCCGGACCAGGTGAACCAGCAGATCCTCACCAGCCGGTGGACGTGGAGTCCGGCACCGCCAGTCTGGGTGGCGGCGGTCGCCCCGAGCCAGACCGGCCTGACCACACCGGATGCCATCCACAACACCATCTTGGGTCGTAATCCCCAGTTCGGCGGAGTCATCCTGGTAGTCGACTCCAAGGGCTACCATGTGCGCGCCTACAACGTGCCGAAGGCAATCGCAGACAGCGTCGACCCATTCATGAGTCAGGCGGCCAGGAGTCACCGCAACGACCCATACGGCGCGACCACTGAATTCGTCAGCAAGCTGGCCGATGTGAATGTGGCATCCGGTGGAACATCAACCACCTCCCCCGTCGTGAACCAAAAGCACACCAGCTGGACCTGGCTATGGGAAACGCTGATCATCATTGGCATTGCGCTGGCGGTGGTCGGCCTCATCTGGTTCGCCGTGAGCCGGAATCGTAAGCGCCACAACGACTCAGCGTCGCAGGAGCAGGTGAAGCAGGAGTTGATCTACGCCGAATCCGATGTCAACGACCTCGATAGCGCGGTGATGACCAACAGCAGCACAGACGTCAGCGCTGAGTCGTTGAAGGCCACCTCCAGCCTGCACGACGCCCGCAGGGCCTACAAGACGGGTGACTACGCCGCGGCGCGGGCGCACCTCAGGACGGTGCAGGCCGCCGTGGCCAAGGCCAACCGCAAGCTCAGTCCCCAAGACAGGACGGCCAGCCCAGGCACTTACCAGCCGAAGCCGGACGTGGCTGCCGTGCGGTCGGTGCCGGATGCGGAACGCAAGGAGGCCGAGGTGCGGACGACGGACCCAGACACCGGTCGACAGGTGACGATCAACAACAACAACTACAGCACCACGCAACAGCCGGGCTACCCGCACTACTATCCGGGCGGCTATTACAGCGGCATGTTCTTCTACCCGGGCTACTATCCGTACGCGTTCTGGGGTCCCGGCTGGGGTTGGGCCCTAACCGATGTCCTGCTGATGGATGCCCTGCTGGACGACCATTGGGGCGGCAGCTACGAACGTGGCTTCGAGGCCGGCCGAGACTCGGCGTACGTGACGTCTGATAGCGGCCAAAGCGGCCAAAGCGCCAACTACGACAGCCAGCAGGGAGACGTTGGGTTCGACGGGGGCTATCAGCAGTCAGGTGGTGGCGACGCGGGCTTTGGTGGCAACGACTACAGCGGAGGTTATGACTCCGGTGGTGGGGGTGTTGACTTCGGCGGGTTCGGTGGGTCCGACTCCGGTGGTGGCAGCTTCGACTTTGGCGGGTTCGACTCCGGTGGCGGCGGCGGGTTCGACTCCGGCAGCGGCGACTTCGGGTTCTAAGCCGTCAGAGACATTCCCCGGCGTGGACCATATGGCATGTCGGACATGTGGTCTCCCGGGTCGAGGCAGGCCCGGGCGCCAGGAACCTGGGGTCGCGCGCAGTGTGCTGCAGGAGCTTCAGTTCTGGCTCCCCGAGGGCGGATAAGACCCGGTCTATCGCCGCACGCACTTCCGTGACGAACTCATTCCTACGATCGCGCGCGATCGCGTCGGCCAATTGCCAGGATCGAGTCACCTCAACGCTCGGGCGGATGTCAAAGTGTTCGCGCGGCAGTCCATTTCGCCACGCGTCAAGCGTCGCCAGTTCACTTTCGCTGGCGTACCGGCGCGCGACGAGCCACTGCCGAAAGCTCGTGTCATCAAGCTTTTCACGGGGTCGGCGTCCGGGGCGCTGGTCGCGAAAGTCGTCGATGCATTGGCGCAGGTACTCCGGACCGGACAATTGCCGTTTCGGATACCACCGCTTGGCCGGTGCCGCTAGCCAGTACGCGAGATGGAAGTTGGCGCCGATGTCCCAATTCGGCAGGTCGGCGAGGGCGATGAGGGACTCGACCTTCTTCGGGTCGGAGTAGACACATTCGTACTGGGGCTTGAGTTCTGCGGGCCACATACCCAGACGGATATTCCCGCCGTCCAGCCACATATTGACCCGGTCGACAGCGCGCACTTGCTCTGGGAATTTGACCTCGACGCCGGGCGGGTAAACCCGCCCTGACGGCGAAACCACTGCTCCCCCAGTATGTTTCCCTGAGATCCCGGTAGCTTCTTCCAGGATCGCCGGCAGCTGTCCGTGATGGTATGCGTCTTTCAACGTTCCCCTCGACACGTCGCGTCATATCGCGTGCACGAAAGTCGGAGGGGGAGCACGACCGCCTCCAGTTTGTCAACCCAACGCGATGCCTGCCGCCAGGAACGCCAATACTTTCCATATTTGTCGTTCGTGGAGTAGAAACCAAAGGTAGCCAACCGAATCGAATGTTTGCCAAGCCGGGAGAAAAACATGTACATCACGCGCGCGACGGCCGCAGCCTCGGCCCTCGCCGCCCTAGCTGCCGGAGCGGCGGCTGCACCTGCGTCCGCCGCTCCCGAGATGATCGGCGACTACGTCCTCACCGAGACCAGCCCAACCGGCCAAACCCACGTCATCGATTGCAACGTCAATCCCTGCGGTGACGGATGCGCTGACATCAAAGCCGGGGTTGGAACCGCGCCAGCTTCGCCAGGCGGATCGAATCGATCCGCTGCCGCGGAACCGATGGCGCATCATTTCAGGCGCTCACGCTTGAGTCTTTCGGCGACCGACGTTAGGACAGTCACTTTTCATGCTTTAATGCACCGCACCTGCACACAAGGGTCTTACCCCTCTCCATGTGCCGTTACTCATTTCTGGCCGGGCGAAGAATTCAGGGTTTGATTTCCCTGTCGAATAGCCGTTTCGGCCAGGCAAGAATTAGTGGACGCTCGAATCGCCGTGCTAAAAGCGGCTTGTACCGCCACGCTTCCGTCATCATGAGGCCCGATGCGTATTTTGGCGATCGTCCTGTGCCTGGTGTTGGTACTGGCAGCCTGCGACCAACCCGCGGGTTCGGTGGGCGCCCCCGGCAAACGCGTACAGCTTGCCGACAGCCCTTTCGACATCCCCGTCGCAGCTTCGGTGAACCCCGACCCACGGGTGGGCGCCATCTTCCTGGGCGGCTTCGACCTGCACACCTGCACGGGCTCCGTGGTGCACTCGTCCTCGGGCGACCTGATACTGACCGCTGCGCACTGCATGGCCAAACAATTCACTGCAGTCTTCGTTCCCGGTTTCGCCAATACAGCCGCGCCGACCAACGTCTGGACGGTTGACGCCGTATACCTGGATCCACTGTGGGTCGCCTTCAAAGATCCGCGGGTCGACTACGCCTTTGCGCGAGTCAGCCGCCCCACCGGCGGATCGATAGAGGCGGCGGTCGGCTCCGCACTATCGCTGGGTACGGCACCCGCACCGGGTAGCCAGATCAGCGTCATCGGCTATCCGGCCCAAGTCGGGGGCACGCCGATCGGCTGCCAAAACAGCACCGGGATGAACCCGCTTGGTTTCCCCTCGTTTTGGTGCAAGGGCTTGGTCGACGGCACCAGCGGCTCGCCGTGGATCAGTGGATCGACGGTCACCGGGGTGACCGGCAGCCTTCAGCGCGGCGGGTGCACGCAATGGGTGTCGTATTCAGCGCCGTTTAACGAACGCACCGCAGCGCTACTGGCCCGCGCCGAAGCCGGTGGCCGGGGCGAGGCCCCGCCGCTCGCCTTCCTCGGTTGCTAGCTGCCGGGTCTCCCGCAGACGAGACGTCTGCTCAAGGCGCCTTTCCTGTGAATACGGAAGGCTTACTCTTGGCCCCGAACGGCGCGAAGGCCTCGCACGGCACTGTAGCGACCACACCCCGAAAGCACTTGTCGTCGAAGCCGTCTCGATGCTCGGGCGGTCCGCCGGCGGTATGGCCCTCGACATCGGAGCCGGATCGCTCAGCTCGTCTCGCCACCTGCTGTCGGCCGGATTCATCGTCGACGCGGTCGATCCCGATCCGCACTTGGCTGAACTCGCTGCCGCGCTGGGTAACTCGCGGCTGTTGATGCATTGGGCCGATATCCGGGACATCGAATTATCCAAGCGCAGCTACGACCTCATCGTCGCGATGCATGTCCTGCACCTGATTCCGCGCGCAGATCTGCACACGCTCATGCCAAAAATTGCGGGCTGGCTCACCGACGGCGCCGTCTTTTGCGCCACGTTCCTGGGCATCCGAGACTCCTGGGCTCCGACGCCCTGGCGCGCCACGAATCTACGCCCCGACGAGGTGCTCGAACTGACGTCAGGTCTCGAAGTGGTCCGCTTGGACGAGCGCGAGTAGGACGGCACCAACGTGCTCGGTCAACCAAAGCACTGGCACACGCTGCGCTACTTCTTTCGCAACGCAGCTCAGTCAACCCCTAAGTCCCGCAATGAACCGTTGCAGGCTTCGGGTTAGCGACCTTGGGACATGGTCGGGATCCATGAGGTCGTTCTCCGGCAGGCTCGCCTCATCGGACACTGTGCGCCCGGTAATTGGCTGCAAACTCCTGCCCTGTCCTCGAAGTGCCTCAATGGCCCCAAGGAACGACCGGTACCGAAGCGTCGCCGTTTCAAACTCGCCGACCGACACGCCCAGGTGTTCCGACACCAATTGATCTCGCACGGAAGTGATTTGGCGGCGAAGGTCATCGTGCTCCGAACCACCTGACGCCGCCTCGATGGCCACATCACATTCGCTGTCGAACCCCATCGACCGGTTGTTCAGATTTGATGAGCCGATGCGCAGTAGCCGATCGTCGACCACCATTACCTTCGAGTGAACGTAAATCGGGGTGCCGGCGTCGTTCGCCGGCCAGTAGACCCCAAAGCGGCGATGATCGTCTGCGGCCCATAGCAGTTGGAGGAGCCGATGGCGTGCGCCGTCCATCGTTCCCCGCTCGAGGCGGTTCTTTCCTCTCCGAGGAAGGACGATGACAATCTCCGGACCCTCGTCTTCGCTTAGTCGCGCGGCCAGCGCATCGACAATGCGTCGGGCTGCCAGATATTGGTTCTCCAGATAGATGATGTGGCGTGCTGCCGCAATGGCGGCAAGGTTGAGCGCCTCCGCTTCCCGAACCTCAGGGCGGCCCTCCAGTTCCGGCACTGTGCGCGCGATTCCGACGTCGACGTCGCACAGCGTCGGTTGCAGTTTGCTGGGCCAGGGGGTGTGCTTAGGCTCAACCGGCGCCAGTGATTGGCCCGTCGCGGTCCGCCACCGAGCTAGAGCTTGCTCGCCGAGTGCGCGCGCCGCCGCACCGTCAACCGCTGCCGAAACCTCGTGTCGCGGCCCATAGCTGCGCCCCACCGTCCGACGGCGGCGACTGTCATCGTGATGAGCGCGGGTATCCCATCGGTCGACGGTGAGGTCGATGCCACCGCAGAACGCCACTGCGTCGTCGACGACCGCGATCTTCTGATGATGGACGGCGCCGGTCGGATGGGCGCCGTCAACGGCGAAGTGGATCCGCTTGCTGCTGATCTGATTCACCAGCGATACAGGGGTGAGCCCGTACCAGATGCGATCAAAAGCCGGAAGCAGGCGCAGATTGGACCTCAGTAGGTAGACCTCGAGAGTCGGTCGTTTCCAGAGCATCCAATACAGAAAGGCGCCAAGCTGGTTGGGTCCGGGGAGTGTCTTGACGCCTCGCTCGAATGTCGTCCTGGCGTCGAAATCCCATCCGATCAACATGATTCGGTGCCGGGCGCGCAGCATCGAGGCTTTGACGTGCTGGAAATACGTCTGTCCAGGGGTCAGCAGTCGATTGTCGGACACACAGAATCTCTCAACGGAATCGACGGCCCAGCGAAAACATACTGCAGTATCATCACCCGTGGGCCCAGCGAAACCTGGCCACCTCGTTATTGCTGGCTGATATCACTCCCCTGCAGCTCAGCGAGCGCGTGGATCTGCTCGAGATAGTGCTCAAGTGAGCGATGGACGAAACGCGCAGACAAGATGGTGGCGCCCGCCGCTGCCATGGTCCTTAGCGTTTCCTGAGTCAACGCCGGCTCGCCCACCGGGTCGAGGGCTCGATCAGCGGGCAGGACGACCTCAAACCCGTCGGGCACCTCCCGCGCCTGCAACCACTCGGCAGCGGTGGCAGCAGACACGTTGAAGGGACACCAGCCTTCGGCGAGTGTGAGCGCGCGACGTAACGACCGCTGGGTACGACCGCCGATCCAAATCGGCATGTGCGGCTGCAGAGCACAGGGGTCGACGGTAAGCCCGCCAAACGAGTAGTACTCGCCCTCATAGGCCGGCTCGTTGCTCGGCAATGCTGCCCGCAGCGCCCTCAGGGCGTCATCGCCACGAGCGCCACGATCGTCGAACGGCGCGCCGAGAAGATCGAACTCTTCCTTCAGGCTGCCAACACCGACGCCCAATATCACCCTGCCGCCGCTGACGTGATCCAGTGTGCCATACCGCTTTACAATGGCGAGGGGGTGATGATAACCAAGCACCAGGGTCATGGTGGCGAGTCGGATCCGCTGAGTGCGGGCTGAGATATAGCCCAACGTGGCGAGAGGGTCCCAGTACCGGGAGCCGCGCCGCGGTGCCTCGGCGGAAGGGACGCCGATATGTTCGCTGCAGGTGAGGTGGTGGTAGCCAAGCCTGTCTGCCGTCTCGGCGACTCGGCCAATGTCTTCGATCGTCGCGTTCTTCTCCCACGTCAACGCAGCGCCGGCGACGTTGGTGACGACAGGCGTCGCAATGCCAAGTTTCAATTCAGGGGCTCTTCTCCGGCGAGGACTGTGCGGTGCATGAGACGTCCGCTATCAACGGCATACGGTAGCGCCCGGTGCATGGTGCCGGTGTTGTCCCAGATGAGCAGGTCGCCGAGTTGCCACTCGTGTCGATAGACGTACTTCGGCTGGGTCGCCCAATCACGAAGGCGCGCAAGCAGTGCACGGCTCTCCTCGACCGGTAGTCCGATCACGTAGTCCGCTGTGGCGCCGAGTAGCAGGGACTTGCGCCCGGACTGGTGCGTCCACACCATTGGGCATGACTTGGTCCGGGATTTCTGCCAAAAGGTGATCTCGTCGTAGCTCATCTCCGGAGTCACGTAGTACTGCGAGCGCTCCGCACTATGGACGACCCGAAGATCGGCGATTGCCTCCTTGTCAGCATCCGGCAAATCCTCATACGCCGCATAGGTGTTGCAGAACTCAGTCTGTCCCCCGGTGTCCGATAGCTTCATGGCCCGCAGCAGGGTCGCGAGATTCGGATAGGGCTGCAACGACCCGTCAAAATGCCAGAACAGCGAGCCCCTCAGGTATTTGGCTCGCTGATTTACGTTCTCGTCGAGGGAGATCTTGTAGATACCGCCCTCCCCCTCGTTCTGCACGATGTCACCGAGCGTCCTGGCGATCGCGACCTGCTCCTCGTCGCTGATCTGGAGGCCGCGAAAGAAGATCACTCCGCGTTGCTCGAGCGTGGCGCGGATACTCCCGGCTTCGCTTCCGCTCAGCAGTGTGTCGAGATCCGTTCTGATCTGGCTGCCGATTACCGTTGTGCAGTCGACGATTTCGAGTTGCCGTGACCGAATCCCCATGCCCATCAGCTCAATCGCGTCAGGATGGTGTTCGCCGAATGCTTTACCCTCGGCTGCTTCCACAGTTCAACCGCCAACGAGACTGTGATCAACGAGTACAGCAGATTGCGTAGGTTCGCGACGTCCTCAGGCAGCGGTTCGGAGTAGTCGAACTTGTCGATATAGGCGACCGCTTCCTCGGCGTGGGGGAACAACTCGTCGTAAAACGCCTGTATTTGGGTCATAGAACTGTTCACGCGCTTGATGTAGCGCTCGTGCCCGTCCTCGATCGCCCACTCGGCGACCAGATGCTCGAGTTGTGAAAACTCTTGAGGCAGCAGCGCGTTCATCGACCTGCCTCCGATATGAGGTGGGCCTTCTCGCCGGCCTCTACGTAGTCGCCCACCACCTTGTGCAGATGACGCAGCAGGATCTCCTCGTCATTCATCGTGAAATGCGTGAGTGCGCCACTGTTCAGCATTGCCTGTAACCCTTCAGACGGGCTGGCGTCTTCAAGAATGATGTCGTTGAGGAACGTCACCGTCAGCTCTTGGCCCAGCCGCTCCTTGTGTGTCTTGGGTGGCTGATAGAACATCTCGGCTTCGAAGATGTGTGAGTGCGGGCCTGTCGGCCAATGCGTGTGCGTGCTGAAACCGGATGAGCCAAAAATCAGCACAAAGTTGGGAAAGAACTGGAACGAGTCGAACCCGTATTTCTCCGAGCGCGTGGGATTGAGCCCCCCCGGAATCGCACCGCGGTCGGTGCGCTTGTTCCACGGGCCGGCCGCACTCGCCTCCATCACGCACTCAATCGGCTTGGAATACGGCGTCTTACGCGACGGTTCTCCGGCGAAGGAGAACATGCGATGCGGTCCTTTGAGCTGGTACGCCAACGCGTCTGTAAACGGATTGGGCTGGTCGAACGCATCTCTGGCCTCTGCGGTGAGGGCGCCGAACGAGGATGCGTGCAGATACGGCCCGTGATAGCTCTCCGCGAAACCGTCAACGAAGATTTTCCAGTTGCACTGCAGCTCCGCCTTGAAGCGGTACACCTGATGCGGACCGGCAAAGGGATAGCCCTCGATGCCATGGGCAAGCTCACCCAGATACGAGCGCAACGGCTCGCTGTTGTCCGGGTTGAGGTTTATGAAGATGAAGCCTTCCCATACTTCACATTGAATGGCGGGCACGCGGCAACTCTCGGCATCGAAGTCGAGCAGCAAATCCTTGCGGGTGGGTGCGTGCAGCGAGCCATCCAGGTTGTAGCGCCAGCCGTGGAAACGGCAGTAGAGCACCGGCGCCCGGCCCTGCACCTCCTCGAATGGATCGTCACTCCACAGCATTTTGTTGCCGCGGTGGGGACAGATGTTGTGGAAGGCGCGGATCACATAGTCCTTACCACGCACGATGATGATCGACGTGTTCAGGAACTTCAGTTCGCGCGTGAAGTAGCTGCCGGACCGCGGCACCCGCTCCACCCGCCCAACGTAGAGCCAGGTTTTCTTGAAGACGTGCTCGCGTTCCTTTTCGTAAAACTCCTCCGAGACGCAGTCCTCGAGTGACACCGGGCCGCGGCCCAGTTCGGGATACGCGTCGGTCCAGTGGCCGCTTGCCGGCTTGGTCACCAGGACATCCACACTCATGAGGCCCTCCTCTGCTCTCCTGCTCATAGGCCCCGGTCCCTTACCGGCAGAACGTAACACTTGACCAAATACGCAAAATAGGCCTTCAATTGCAACACCCTGTTGCATTTCTGGAACACCGCGATGGAACAAAACCTGCCGTTCGACCTCGATGCCCTGCTGGTATTCGGCAAGGTCGTCGAGTGCCGCAGCCTTTCGAAGGCGGCCACGCTGCTCGGCATGCCCAAGTCAACCGTCAGCCGCAAACTCAGCAAACTGGAAGCAGACCTCGGCATCAAGCTGCTGCGGAAAAACACCCATCAGCTCACGGTCACCGACCTTGGCGAGAAGATCTACAGCCACAGTGTGAACATCCTCGCCGAGGCCAACGGCGTTCGGGCACTGGTGGAAGGCAGCAAGCAAGAGCCGCAAGGCGAGCTGCGTGTTGCCATACCAGTCTTTGTCGGCATCGACTACGCATCGAGGGTCGGCGCCACGTTCCTGCAGCGCTATCCCAACTCGCGACTAGACATCCGGCTCGTGGACAACGTTGTTCACCCGGTCAAGGACGGGTTCGATGTCGTCTTCGGGACGGGGCCGCTCCAAGATTCGATGCTGATCGCGCGGAAGGTGTTCAGCCTCGAAATGTTTCTCTGCGCATCACCTGAGTTCGTGCGCCAACTGGCGGAGCCGATCACTGTTCCCGCGCAGTTGAACACTCTGCCGTTCATCGATTGCGGCTTCTACGGCGGACCCAAGAAGTTGGTGGTCGCGAAACAGAAGCGACGATACGAGCTGTCACCGATCGTGCGCGCACGCGCCAACAACTTTCAGGTATGCAAGCAGTACATTCTGCGCGGGCTCGGCATCGGCGCGATGCCCAACCAGATCATCGTCACCACCGAATTGCGCGAGGGAAGCATCGTGCCGGTGCTGCCGGGCTGGAGTCTCGAGCGGCTCGACGTGTACATGATTCATCCGTTTCAGCTCTCGTTCTCCACCTTGATCAGCGCGTTTTACGAGGCGGCGTGCGAGATCATCATCGAAAACTCGGCGCGAAGCTAGTACGGTTCGGTCCGCGAGGCCCGTCACTGCAACGAGTCGAGCATCACTTGGGCATCGCCGTCTGCTCGAATGGGCGCGTCGCCGTTTTGCGTGAGCACCACGAAGCCGACTGGTGGGTCGAGGCGTTCAGCAGCTCGGTAAACCAGCCGGTGACAGGAAGCAGGCCGCTCACCGATGAGCCATCAGCGTTGTAGCTGACGGAGGCTTGCTGCAGAAAGTTTGGGCCCGGCAGGGGTATCACGTTGGGCGCGCCCAAGTCTCGCACGTTGGTCAGACCCGTCGTCGACGCGTTGCTCCGGTGAGCGATGTCATTTTTGCAGCACTGCGGCGGGGTCCGTCCCCTTGGACGGTTTGACCTTGATTTCCATTTCCGCGGTGGAGAAGGGGTTGTGGAGGGTCACCCAGCCCGGACCCTGGTTTCTGACTGTCCAGCCCGGTGCGGGGGTAACCGAGATGCCCGGCGCAAGCTCGATCCCATCGGCGCAGACAGTGCCAGCGCCGGTCGGTTGACGGCGCCGCCCACGGCGATTGCCGCCGTCACGGTGGCCGCGATGGCGACCGGTCGCACTGCGAGCCCGACCCAGCGCCAGCGGCGGGGCCGGCGCGTTGCTGCGGGGCGGCTTGGCGGCGGTGCTGATGTCGTCGAGGTTCCTGGTGTCGCGAAGGCGTGCATGGCCTTACTCCTCTGATTACTGGGGCGGTTGGGGGGATTCGCCGGCTCTGATTTCACTCGACGCGCGAAAGCTGTCCATAATTGAATTGCCGTGGCGAATTAAACATTTGTCACGGCCTCCGTGACGGGCGTCCTTTATCGAGAAGGAACTACCAGTGCTGGCTAGGCAGCGCCCGGTGTAGGCAGTGGAAACTGAATCCAGGTCCACCATGGCGGCGGAGACGGCGGTTGCTGCGCAGCCGGTTGCGCCGGGGGCTGGGGACAGTAAGCACGCTCCGCGAGGGTTGTGAACTCGGCGGCGTCGGACATGGTGAATCCTGGATTGCCCGCCGAAACGGTTTTGATGACATCGCTTCGGGCCTGACCCTGGTTTATCCAGTCACACACCTGTTTGGCGGCGGCAACGGCTTCAGGTCCGCTGTGGTAGGTGATGCTGGCCTTATCGAGCGTTGCCAGGAAGCCCGCGTCGGGGTTGGGATCGGCGTATGCCGGCGCTGCCAAGCTGGTTGCGATGGCTAGCATCGCAAGAGCGACGAGCGTTCGCATGGCTTCATTCTCATACAAATCGACGCCGTTGTCCCGCCCACGTGTTCAAAGCACGCTGCGACGCAATCGTTATCGTGACGTCATGGAGGCACGCCGACCCGACCGACCTAACGACGGCCCGAGTTTTGTCAGCCGCCGTCAGCTACTTCAGTTGGCCGGTAGCGTCGGCTTAGCGACCACCGTCAGCGCCTGCTCAAACAGAGCCGTAGTGAGCTCTGCCCCCGTTCCCGCAACCAGCCCGGAGCCGTCGTCAGCTCCTGGTCCTGCCGCGCCGTTGCCCACCAACGCCAACCTGACGACAACCGCACCAGCCGAGACCATTACCTCGCTCCCACCCGCCTCAAACACCACCTCGGCTCTGCTGCTATGCCGCGATGCCTGGGGTGCCCGACCTGCACGCCCCGGTGGGAGGTCCCACACCATCACCCGCATGACCCTGCACCACGAGGCCGTCGTCCTCGGCGACAACCGCAACGCCCCAGGCCGCCTCCGCCAAGACCAGCGCTACCACCAAGACCAAAGGGGATGGGTCGACATCGCCTATCACGTCGGCATCGACCGCAACGGCAACATCTACGAACTACGCACGCCGCAGATCGCGGGTGACACCGCGACGGACTACGACACGACCGGCCATTTCCTGGTCCTCTGCGAAGGAGACTTCGACCAAGAAGTCGTCTCGGAAGCTCAACTCCACGGGGCCGCTCTCGCGTTCGCCTGGGCCACCCAAACCTTTCACATCGCGACCGACACCCTGGCTGGCCACCGCGATCTGGCCCAAACCTCATGCCCGGGCGCGAACCTGTACGCCCACATCTCCTCCGGCGACCTCAAGCGTCGCGTCGAAGATCTGCTCGCCGCCGGCGAAGTCGACCTTCAGCGCATATGCGGACCCGACGCCGCTGCAAAAGTCGCGGCCATCGAGGCGGGCTATTGACTTTCAGTGGCGCCGCCGGGAACCCTCGTGCTCGTCAAGCCTCGGAGTCCTGCGCCCATCTTGGCCGGCGCGTTTGTGGCCTATGCAACGAACGCGCCGCGGCCAGTGCAGCCGAGCGCCCACCGTCGATCGCGGTCAGCGGTGGAGGCTGGCCCTTGCGCAGCGTCGCGATCAGCTCGCGGTACGGGCCGATGAGGTACGCGGTGTCGCCGGCTTTCAGTCGGGAGTCGCGGCGGGGGCGTAAGCTGACCGGCCCTTCCGGTCGAGTGATCGCGATGACGCGCGCTTGGGTAGACAAATCCACCATTCGCAGTCCATCCAGCTCGCTGCCCGCCGCCACGAGCATTGCGCCGACCATGAAGGAGCGCTGCCCGACCCAGAACGTCCCCAGCACCTGCAGGCCCATCGCGGCGCCGATGAACCAGGGCGCTGCCAGGTCGACGATCGACCGCACGTTTTCGAAGCCGAACCGCTGATGCACCGCGGCGCCCAGCGCGCGGCCTTGAACGCGCATGACGATCGGCACCTTCGTGTCGGATCCCAAGATTTCCAGCAGTACGATCCCGGTCTCGATGTTCTCCATGTCGTTGTCGGTCACCACCGACACTCCGCGGGCGCGATCGACGCGTGCTGATTCCAGCGTCTGGCGCATCGTTGAGTCTCCGAAAATCACCGGCACGTCGAGTTCGGCCAAGGTCGGCAGGAAGCGGTTGTTCTCGTCGTCCTCAATGACTAGGACGTCGTATCCGGCAGCCGTCAGCTCACTCACAACGCGGACCCCGACTGAACCCAGTCCGACGACGACGACGTGGTCGCGCATATGGCGTGCCCGTCGGAGTCCGGCGAATTGGACGAAGCGGCGCGACAGCAGCAGGTCCGCAATGAACCCGACGAGGATCGCGGTGACGATCGTGCCGCTGAACATCAACCCGACAGCGAACAATCGCAGCCAAGGGGCTTGTTGGCCGAAGCTGAAATCGCCATAGCCCACGGTCGTAATCGTCTCTGAGGTGAAGTACAGGGCGTCGATCCAGGACATCCGCGGGTTCACGTAGGTGAAGCGCACCACGGCCGTCGCGCTGAGTGTCAGGAACAGCGCGAATGCCAACGAGGGAAATAGCAGCGGGTTCAGGTCCTCGCGCATACTGCGCGCGGCATCGATTACGCCTCGCACCCGGGAGTGGCTAGAGCGCGTCGCGGTCGGGGGAGGCACTGTGATTCCGCGGGCTGCCAATTCGTCCTTGACGCCGATCATCGAGGTCCAGTCGCCGGCGTAGACCTTCAGATCCCGTCCCGGACAAGCAACCACCTCGCCGGGGGCAGGTGAATTCTTGCCGTGCACCACCGCCACCGGTGTCAGGTCGGCGTAGATCTCGCGCAGAGTCGCGTCGTACGGCGCCTCGGCTCCCCACACAACGAATTCGATACCGGCCGTGTCGAACTGGTGCGCGTTACGCGACAGAACCGCCTCGACGAGGGATGGTGTCGCGAGCTCGGCGACGTCCAGGATCGCGCCCGGGCCGTTAACGTCAGCCACCGCTTCGCGCAGCACGTCGTTGGCCAGACGTGCCACCACGCGGACATTTGGGCTGTATTGCCTTGCTAACAAAGCGATTTCGAGATTTACCGCGTCATTGGGCCCAGCGCACACGACGGCGCGCGCTCGATGTACGCCGGCACCGTGTAGATCGGCGGCAGTATTGATCTTGATTATCCGCGCGCCGGCGCCCCTGAGCTCCTCGGCGATCGTCTTTGACAGCGCGTCGTCACCGCTGACGATGATTTCGCGATGCATGATCTCGCGCGTTTGGGGAGAACCCGATTGCGCCGTAGGCCGGGTATGGTCCGGACCTAACTCAAGCCGGGGAATCGATGAAACCGTCGTCATCATTCGCCCCGTGGCTTTGGGTTGTGCGGCATAAATACTCCCACCTCCGCTGACACCTGCGTTCACTTGGACATATCCCGTTCATATGACTATGGGTCACTATGCCGGATAGTGCCACCGGAGCAGCCCAGATAGCCGAAGGTCAACACCGATGTCCCGCAAGCGGAGTCGCCTACGACGACCTACTCAAACTCGCGCCTTCTTGGGGTGCAACAGGTTCGACTCGCGGTCGTCACGAAGACGAAATAGTTGCGGTGTAGAAAAAACCGTCGCGCCAGTGATACCCACGTGAAAAGTGGTAATACTGGCGTGGTCTGTCGGGGCGTTGTGGTGGCGCGGCGTGAGTTGTCAGTGGCGCTGTCCCGGATACGGGGGTTGGCATGATTGCCGCTGGCGCCACCAACAGGAGTGTGGCGGGCTGGGGTTCGCCGTCAGCCGCGGATAACCGAGCAAAAGGAGCATTCTGTGTCCGACACGACGCCCGACGATATCTTCAAACTCGCCAAGGACGAGAACGTTGAGTATGTCGACGTCCGCTTCTGCGACCTGCCGGGCACCATGCAGCACTTCACAATTCCCATTTACGTCTTCGACGAGAATGTGTTCGAGGAAGGCTTGGCATTCGACGGTTCCTCGATCCGCGGGTTCCAATCGATCCACGAGTCCGACATGCTGCTGCTTCCCGATCCGGAAACGGCGACCCTCGACCCATTCCGCGAAGCCAAGACGCTGAATGTGAACTTCTTCGTGCACGACCCGATCACCCTCGAGTTGTACTCGCGCGACCCGCGTAACGTCGCCCGCAAGGCTGAAAACTACCTGATCAGCTCCGGCATTGCGGACGCCGCCTACTTCGGCCCAGAGGCCGAGTTCTACATCTTCGACTCGGTGAAGTTCGACTCGCAAATCAACAGCTCGTTCTACAAGGTGGACGCGACATCGGGGTGGTGGAACACCGGAGTAGACAACGAGCCCGACGGCAGCCCCAACCTCGGCTACAAGGTCCGCCCCAAGGGCGGCTACTTCCCGGTCGCCCCCACCGACCACTACGTCGACCTGCGCGACAGGATTCTCACCAACCTGACCAACGCCGGCTTTTCTCTGGAGAAGGGCCACCACGAAGTGGGCAGCGGGGGCCAGACCGAGATCAACTACAAGTTCAACACGCTGCTGCACGCGGCCGACGACCTTCAGATGTACAAATACATCGTCAAGCAAACCGCCTGGCAGGACGGCAAGACGGTGACGTTCATGCCCAAGCCGCTGTTCGGCGACAACGGCTCCGGTATGCACTGCCACCAGTCGCTGTGGAAGGACGGCGTCCCGCTGATGTACGACGCGACGGGGTACGCCGGCCTCTCGGACACCGCGCGCCACTACATCGGCGGCCTGCTGTACCACGCGCCCTCGTTGCTGGCGTTCACCAACCCCACGGTCAACTCCTACAAGCGCCTGGTTCCCGGCTACGAGGCACCGATCAACCTGGTCTACAGCCAGCGCAACCGCTCGGCCTGCGTGCGTATCCCGATCACCGGCAACAATCCGGGGGCCAAGCGGCTGGAGTTCCGATGTCCCGACTCGTCGGGCAACCCATATCTGGCGTTCTCCGCCATGTTGATGGCCGGACTGGACGGCATCAAGAACAAAATCGAACCGCCTCCCCCGGTCGATAAGGACCTCTACGAGCTGCCGCCAGAAGAGGCCGCGGAAATCGTCCAGGCGCCTACCCAGCTGTCCGCGGTGATCGACCGTCTGGAGGAAGACAGCGAATACCTCACCGAGGGAGGCGTGTTCACGCCCGACTTGATCGAGACGTGGATCAGCTACAAGCGCAACTATGAGCTTGCGCCGTTCAACCTCCGGGTGACCCCGTACGAGTTCGCGCTCTACTACGACGTATAGATCAGCAAACCAGCCTGACCTACATGGACGCCGTTATTACGGTTCCTGGGTACGCAGCGGGTACGCGGCAGGGCTTAGGCAGTGAGCCGTAGTTATTCGGGTGGAGCTAAGGGGATTCGAACCCCAGTCCCTACCTGCGGAAATACCACCTGACCTGCAGGTTCACTCCCTCTCGTTCCGATTCAGTCCCGCTCGTTACCTGCGGTTTTGTTCTCGCGAACGCCTCGACATTGGGCTGCCCGCCACTAGAGCTGCCGGGAATCGAACTCGGCGCATAAATCGACTTGACCTGCGTAAATGCTCAGATTCGGTACGCGAAAGCACGCGAAACGACGCGAAATGACCTGAGGAATCGCCAACGGTGTTGATGGCATCAACACCGGGAGAGCGCGGCATCCCTAGGGCGATGTGGGAGGCGCGTGACCTGACGCAAGCGCTCGCGCAGCGCCACGGCCTGTCGTATACGCATATCGGCAACGCCGGCTCCGGGCGTACCGATTCGCGCGCCAACAAGGCGACACCCCGGGCTCGCTCAGCGCAGCGGCCCTGTCGTTGCCTGCTCCCGTCGGTGTCCACGGTGGTGATCACTGACGCATGATCAATGCGGCCGAGCTGGTCGCGATCGCGCTTCCGGTCAGCGTTGCGGCCACCACGGCCCTTAGCACTCCGACCCGAATCGCGGCAGCCGCCCTCGCCGGCCAGGAGGCACAGGTCGCCGCACAGCGACGGCGCCCGGGCGGGACCTAGGGCGCGCCTACAAATAGACGACGTGAGGGCTTACTACGACCCCGAAGGGGCGCGGGGCGGTTTCAAGGGCACCGGTGCCTTGGGCAGTACGGGTGCCGGCTTACCCGGATGGCACAGACACTGCAGCAGCTGCTGGATGGGTGCCAATTGGGACCAGGCCGCCGAGGCGCCGGCGTGATAGCCGCCCATCGCGGTCACATCCTGGGCCCACATCTCGGCATACTCGGCCTCCTTTTGCGCGATCGCAGGGGAGTTCAGCCCAAGGAAATTCGTATTTGCCAGCGCGGCGGCCACAGCCCGATTGATCGATACCAGCTCCGGGGGCACTACGGCGGCGTGCGCCGCCTCGTAAGCGGCCGCCACCGCCGTAGCTTGGGAGGCGGCCTGCTCGGAGTGGCTGGCCGCGGTGCTGAGCCACGCTCTATACGGCGCGGCCACGGCCGCCATCGCCGCCGCCGAAGGACCCTGCCACGGCCCGCCCTGACCCGATAGGCCTGAGGTCACCGACGCAAACGAGGACGCCGCCGTCCGCAGTTCGTTGGCCAACCCATACCAGGCCGTTGCAGCCGCGAGCATCGGCCCCGACCCCGCACCGGCATGCATGAGTACCGAATTGACCTCCGGAGGCAACAGTGGGTAGCTCATCCACAATCCTTCCCTTCGAGGCGCTACTCAATCGCTTTCGTTATGGGTAGCCATGATCTGCCGGCCTCCATGCCGACGGACCTCGTGACAGCAGACCAATCCACCTTTCCCGTCCGCGCTCAGCGCCGAACCGATGCCCGCCACATCCCCCGCCGCCGCAGCATCTCCGGGACCGCCACCACATACGACACCGCTGCGCTCCCAACAGGTCTCGGCCTATCGGTAAAACGGATGAACATGAAAGGCGCGTCCAGAGCTACGTCCCGCAGACAAACCGCTCCTTCGATCGCAGTAGGCAGTGAGGCACCCAGGACAATAGGAACGATCCGACCCGCTGTCATCGGTGCTTGCTGGCGGTGAACACCCCCCGTGGGGTCCACCGAGATGGTGACCCGCCGCTCCCCGCCGACAGCAGCCATGATGAGTCACACCGGGACCTACAGCCACCTGGCGGCTAGTTTGGCTTGGATTGCGGCGATGGAGCAGCCAGGTTGGCATGGTTGGCCGGTGTTGGCGCGACAACATGGGCATGGCGCCGAGTACTCGACGCGGAGCTCGTCGAGTACGGCGTGGTTCATTGTTGTTCCGGTGTTGGCGGTTCTGCCGTGGTGGCGTCTCCTGGAGGTTATTCGGCGCCTGAGGGTTTCGGGTCCGACGCGCTTGAGGTTGGTGAGCAATCGCACGTCAGCATGTTGCACGTCCCGTTTGGCCCGTGGCAACTCAAAGGGGCGTACTCACAGCGAGACGTTTAGTAATTACCTTTGTACCAACGACGGGTAGGAAACTGGACGAACGACCCTGGCATGACCAAGCTGAATGAGATCGTTTGGCCCATTTGGGCAGGTCGAATACACCGCCCGACAATCAAGCCCTTGGCGTGCAAGCACTTTCAGGAAGGCGTCGTCGGTATTGTCCGCATGGGCGGTCCCAGCCTCGAAGAACAGTGCTCCCCACGCCGCCACCGTGGCGATTGCGTGCTTCGTATCACTGGACTACAAGTACCGCTGCACGCCGCCGTGGCCGTGGCATGTGCCACTGGCGTATGGGTGCTCACTGAACGACCAGCTTCCATCTGCACATTGTGCAGTGGCGTTGGGCGGCTGTGGGCCGCCCTTTTGTGGATATGGCATCCTTGTTGGATCGCGGCCAGTGTGGCCGCGGAGCAATAGACATCGGACACTCATCCGAAAAATTGCGTTGGGAGTCAACGGCTTTCGCTAAGCTACATGTCAGCAAGCATGCAGACGGACAACCGAGCCTTGGCCGTAGTCAAGGTTTGGTTACTTTGACCACCACGGTATCGCCAGCGTTGACCGTCGTACCAGGAGCTGGCTCGATACCGACAACTGTCCAATTCGCTGGCAAAAACACGTTTTGGTACTTCGACGTCGCAGAAGCAAGCTCAACGTTTGTAAGTCCGAGAGCTTCTAGCTTATCTTCGGCAATCTTCGCGTTCTGCCCTGTCAAGTCTGGAATGGTGATTGGACCCGACGCAACCGCGATCGCGCTTGACGGCGCGCTAGCGACCGACGACGGGGCGTTGGCGGTCCATGACGGGACGCTGGGCGCCGACTTTGTGACCGTCACCGTGGAGGGCGAACTCGATGTGTTGGCTCCGCAAGAAGCCACTGTCAGCACAACCGTGCATACGGCAGCGCCGAATTGGGCGATTTTTCGATCCACGGTCGCCGGGCATATCACAGCGGGCTTTCTAGTTCTCCCTTGAAGAATCGCCACCGCTGGGCCAGAAGTTTCTCGACGGGCTACGTTTTTCGGGGCGACGCGCCGGAGGATGGTCAGCAATTGCACGTCAGCATGCTGCACGTCCCGTTTGGCCCGTGGCAACTCATACGGGCGTACTCACAGCGAGACGTTTGGTAATTACCTTTGTACCAATGCCGCGTAGGAAACTGGAGCAATGAACCCAAACCGAGCGCCCGGTCGACCGCGCAGCGAGGAACACCGCAACGCCGTCCTGAAAGCCGCCATGGAACTCATGCAGGAGGACGACCTGCGCAGGGCGTCGGTCGATCGGATCTCCGCACGCAGCGGGGTCAGCAAGGCGACCATCTACAAATGGTGGCCGAATAGAACGGCAGTGGCTATCGACGCGTTCCTGCAGCAAATGATGGCCGACGCGCCCGTGCCCGACACCGGATCGGCGGCTGAAGACTTCCGCCTGACGTTGCGCGCCATGATGCGCTTCTATGCCAGCCCACTCGGCGCGATCTACGCCCAACTCGTCGGCGAGTCGCAATTTTACCCAACTGAACGCGAGCGGATACGAACACACCAGGTGAACGTCCGCCGAGCAGCCGTGAGGACGATCTGGGATCGCGGAGTGGCGCGCGGTGAACTGAATCCGAACCTCGACCCCGAGGTGGCGCTGGATCTCATCTTCGGGCCGGCGATGTACCGGCGGGCGACCGGGCACGGCGGATTAACGCCGGCCGACGCCGACGCCATCGTGGCCACTGCTATGCGGGCACTGGCCAACTGACCAGTTAGAGCGGGGCCGACCCTGAGCGCCGCTCAGACGCACCGAACCGCCACGGGCGGGGATAATTCCCTAGATCCACGCAAGCTCGACCTTTTGCCAGCCGTTCAGCAGCGCAGTCGGGTTGCGCTCCAGCTCTCCGGCTATCTCGAGCCGGTCGAGGTATGGAAGTAACCCGCCGATCGCCGCGCGCACCTCCTGACCGGCGAGGTGGGCGCCCAGACAGAAGTGGATGCCGTGCCCGAATGCCAGGTTCTTGCCAGGTGGCCGGTTGATGAGGAATCGGTCGGGGTCATCGAAGCGGCGCGGATCGCGGTTGGCCGCGGCCATGTGCAACGCGATGATGGCGCCCTTGGGGATTGGCGTGTCCGCGATCTCGTTGTCTTCGGTCGCCTCGCGAAAGGCGAATTGGATCGGGCAGGTCAATCGATTGGCTTCGTCGACGGCGTTGGGCAGCAGTGCAGGATCGTCGAGCAACAGCTTGAGCTGGTCGGGGTTGGCCAGCAGTTCGACCACGGTGTTACCGATGAGATTTGTCGTGGTCTCGTTGCCGGCGACCATGATGGTGATGGCCACCATCAACGTTTCGACGTTGGTCAGCGACTCGTTGTCGATCGCGGCGACCATCGCGCTGACTAGATCGCCCTTGGGTTCGGCGCGACGTGCCTCGATGAGTGGAACGAAATAGGTGCTGAACTCTTTGATCGTTGCCAACATCAACTCGTTTCGCTCAGCGGGGCTGCTGAACGCCGCACCCGCTGCGGCGGCGAACGCATCCGACCAACGCTTCGCCTGGCTGTAATGGCTGCGGTCGATGCCGAGGATGTGGCAGATCATTTCGACGGGCAACGGGACGGCGAGGTGCTCCACCACGTCGAAGGCGGGCTGGTCTTCGATTCCGGCCAAACAACGTTCGACGATCTCCTCGATTGCGGTTGCCATCTCTTTGATGCGCGGCGGTATGAATCCCCTGCTGACGATGCGGCGCATCCGAGTGTGCTGGGGCGGGTCGGCTGCGGCGATGGTCTTCGCGGAGGCCATCTCGGCCATGTCCACCGGGATGCCCGCGGCCAGCGCAAGCAGTCGTTCGACTACCTCCGGTTTCATCTCCTCGTCGGGCGGCGCGGATCCCTCGTAGGGATTGGGTCGCGACGAAAACCGCTGCGGATTCGACTGCACTGCCTTGACATCGTCGAACCGCGACACCACCCAGATGTCAGAGTCGGTGCGGTAGACCGGAAATCGCTCCCGCAGTTCGGCGAGTACCTCAGGCAGCTGGTCTCGTGGTCCGGGCTTGAACGGGTCGAACATAAAATCGGATCCAGCCGCCCTCATTGTGTCTCCCACCAGCGGGCGCCTTAGTCCCAAAACCGATACAGCGTGCGGGCATTGAGCTCGACGATCTTTCGGGCCTCGTCGTCCGGCACATCGGCAAGGTGCTCAGCGAGCAACTTGCGGGTGTGCGGCCAGTTGGAATCCGAATGCGGATA
>NZ_JBKQQD010000306.1:0-2805 GCF_052144515.1 Mycobacterium sp.
CGTGTTCGGCGGCGGTGTAGGCGATGATGACGGTGACCGCTGTCGCGGTGTCGTTGGCCTTCTTGTAGATCTCGACCTGGTTCTGCAGGTTTCGTTTGAGCTGGCGATTGCTGGCTAGCTTGAACTCGATAAGGGATTTGTCGGCAGCCCCGATGCTGACCTTGAAGTCCACGGGTCCGCGGCCGTTGTTCGGCTCGCGGTTGACGTCGAAGGCGCTGCCGAACCATGCGAGGCCAAAGTACAGCTGGACCTCGGTCTCCTTCGCGAATACGCCGTCGCCACGGTTGACGAGCTTCCAGCCGTCTTGGTCTTCAACATAGTGTTTGAAAAGCTTTGCGCGGGTGAGTGCTTCGTTGTAGCTGGACCATCCGATCTTGTAGAAGTCGGTACGTGCATCTAGGTCGCGCACAAGCCGGGTCAGTTGCTCGACGAAGATATCGAAGGTGTCACGGACCTTCTCCAGACTCTGCTGCTCAGCCTCGTCACCCGCCTCTTCTCGGAGCCGGATGTAGTAGTCGAGCAGCTCGGGGTGTTCGCGCACGGTCGCCTGTACCGCAGCTACGACACGCTCATGGTTCGGTTTGTCGCCGAGGGCTAGGGCGAAATAGTTGGAGACTTGCGCGCGTAGTTCCGCGTTCGGCAATGCCTCCGGGATCGAGGAAAAGCGGCCGACCATGTCGCCGAAGCTGATCCAGGTGTCGTCTCGAGTCAGCATGTCGATCGGCGTTAGCAGGACGAAGTCGCCCCAGAGCACCGGCAGGTAGTAGGTGCCCGACTCCCACGCTTCGGTGTCGTAGTTAAAGCGCACATGCCGAATACCAAAGTCTCGACACTGTTCTGGGCTCAGGTGCTGGCGAGCGAATGTTTGCGTGTACTCCAGCAGGTATTCCTTGATCAGGTTCGTAGTGAAGTCCGAGATGCCGTCGCGCCCCACACCCGGACGGATGAGACCGACCTTCTCGAGGTGACTCGACCTTGTGATCTGCTCCGCGCCGAAATCGTTCAAAATGCTGGTTAGCGACTCACGCAGTGCCGACGCGAACTTCGGGCCGAGGCCGAGACCGCCGTTACCGAGCACGGAGAACCCGAGCCAGTTCTGCCGCACCTCCGGAAATCGGAACAAGCTGCTGACCAGCGCTGGCTCCAACGGGCCAGATGACGCCTTATCGCGCAGGAAACGCAGGTAGCGCAGCACCTTCTCGTGCAACTGCTGGTACTCGGGCTTGTCACTGTGGAACAGGAGAAACGGGTCGATAAATTAGGGGGAGGTCAGAAGCAACCGACACATCAAATGCGCCGTACTGCTCGAGCACGTCGGGCGCGAGGCCGAGGTACTGCGAGACATACAGGTTGAGGTCGTCCTCCGGCACGAGCTCAGCTTGTCACCTCACGCCGACCAGAACGGGCAACTTGACGCCCGCGCGGTCGTGACCGGCTGGGCCGGCGCCTGGGTCGACTTGCCTGATGATGCCGCAGGTGCTTTACCGTCGTCGACCTGGACCTAGTCGGTGCGCGAACGCTCTTCGACGAGTGGGACGGATGCTCGACATCGAATCGGTACACCCAGCTAATGTTGACGATCATCCCGGGCAAACACCCGACTCGCCAAACCACACGACTTCATTCTCTCCGCCGGAGCCGCGCGGAGACTCCGCCGGGCCCCATTGGCTCACGCCGTCTGCGCGGTTTTTGACGCTCCGAAGCAGACCGAATACGGCGGGATCGAATATGGAGGGTTACCGGTAGAAGTGCGCCAGTCGTGTCGCACGCGCGACACAGACTCCGCGGACCGGCTCTTCGCTTTCGCCTTCGAGCAAGAGGTGTGTGGTGTCTGGGGTGCTCGAAAAGGGTTGGTGGCTCGGTGGGCTGGTGGTCGGTGGTGGTGGGGTGGTTCGGGTTGTGTTGGCGGGCAGGGTAACTGGGAAACGGGTATGTGGACAAATGTGGACAGGGTTTTGTTGGTGGTGATGGTAGCGATGCGGGACGCGGGCGTCGTATGGTGCAGCGATGGGCAATATCAACTCGAAAGCGGCAGCGCGCAAAAGGGTTCGCGAAGTGCAGGCGAGAGCCAACGAGGCTCGCCTGGAACGGGAACGCCACAACGTCGATGACGCCGCGTCGTTTCTGGTCGAGCTAGGCCGCCTGGCAGCGGTCGATGAGTGGGAGCAAGGCCGCATCGTTGAGATTCGTGCGGAGGGGGAGCGGCGCCGGCACGAACACCGCCAGGCGGGGGCGGCGGCGGTAGCGCGGATGCAGCAGCGAGGTGAAACTCTCACCGGGATTGCGGAGTTGGCCGGCGTCAAGGTCAGCGACGTGCGGACGGTGCTGAAATCCACGACCGCACAACCGGTCGCGGCGCCGGATGCACTAGGCGCGCCCGAGAGCGCGGATGCCGCGACGGTGAATGGTGCGGCATCCGCGCTCTCTGCGTCGCACGCACTAGGTGTCGGTGGGCGCGTCTAGCGTGAGCGCGTGCGAGCCGATCCCGGGCAGCCCTTGTGGGTCGATCCCGACGTGCATGTCGCTGAATGCCGGCGGTTCGACTCGTTCGTGGTGGAGGGCCCCACTGCCGACGATTGCGATTTCTTCACCGGCGCGATCGGGAAAGACGGATACAGCCGTGGTGTCAGATCAGGCTGGTGAGCGTGTCGTAGAGCAGGAAGAGGTTCAGTGTGGTGATGACGACGGTGATCAGGAGCATCAAGGCACTGGTCAGGCGGCGGTTGACCATGTCGGTCATGGTCTCGCGGGTGCGGGTAATCAGTAGTAGCGGGATGAGGGCGAACGGGATGCCGAAGGACAGCA
>NZ_JBKQQD010000307.1:0-44803 GCF_052144515.1 Mycobacterium sp.
TGCATGGCCACGACGCGCGCCGCTGGGAACCCAAACGACTACGGCTGCGGCTGTTTTCGATCGCCGGCCGCATCGCCCGACATGCCCGACGAACCAGACTCCGGCTCGCCGCCCACGCCCCCTGGGCAGCCCTGCTCACCACCGCACTGACCCGACTACAGCCCGACTGACCAAGCACCAACCCATCACCACGAGCCGAAAGGACAATCTCACCCCGGGCCTGGGAACCCGACACAACCCGCTGACCGGGCGCCTCAACGAACCCGAACCACAAAATTCAAGATCAACAAGCCAATCCGAAACCAGTCAGGCCACCACATCACCCGTACGAAAGATCCGGGTTAGCGAACTTGGATGCAGGTATCGGACTCATCCCGATTCTGGTAAGCCCACGCTGATGGGGAATTGAATGGGTCGACACGCTCTGATCAGCGCACAAGAGGAGCGATACTAATGACAGATGACATTACCGCCATCTTAATTCAGCGTATTCTGTCTGAAGCTCAATCAAATACTAGCCAGAATGTCAATGCGAGTTCGAGTGCGTTAAGCGATAGTAATTCCCTCATAGGCGCTGCGGCAAATTACGCACAGCTCCTCAGTACGGCGGCAGGTCCCATTGAGCAAGCGCTCGCCATTGCGTATTCCGGGGGTGCTCTTGCGGCTTCGGGGGGAGCCGCGGCGGTGGCGGCGACGGCGACTACGGCTGGAACGGCGGCCGTGCTATCGACGCAGGGGGCGTATTTAGCGGCTGGGGCAACGACAGCGGGGATAGGAGCTGCCATCGTGCTGGTGTTCTCCGTCATTCTAGCCGCTCTGTCGGACACCTCCGCATCGGCGCAGACTGAAGCGCTAAACGAGTTGGTTGACGCCCTGGACCAGTTGCAGCAGGAGTTCATCGCACTCGACTTGGGTAAATATTGGCAGGGTAAGTTTACTGACTTGAACAGCTTGTGGACTTCTTCAAACGGCGGCTTGGGCGACGACCTCGATAACCTTGCATCCGAGGGAATAGGACCGCAGGCGACTTATGTAAACCAGAATGTCGTCGATTTTCATACTAACGCGATGGGGTTTGTGAATCAATTCATCCAGGCTGTTCCCGGTGCGCCCGCCGACTTTACACCAAGGTCTCTCGGACCGCCGACGTTCTGGTTGCGACCGGTTCTTCCCCAAGTGTTTTTCGCGCAAATGGTGCCTTATCCGGCACCGGGTCTTAACCCAGGAGGGATCGAAAACTGGAGCACTATGGGGTGGTATGGCAACTTGCCGCAACCCCAGCCCGCACCCGCGACGGCCACCGCGAATGTGTGCGATCCCAAGACGATGTTGCCCTACTTGCTGCTGGGAATTCAATCCTACCTATCACTTCAAATGCTCGCTCCGTTGATCAGTCCTAGCCAACTCACGTTCGACCTGTTCCTGCAACAGTATGGCCCCACGGACCTGAAGGATTACGCGGAGTTTCTCAATGTAGAGTACTTGTTGGGGGTGAATGGAATCCTAAAGAGCGATGCTCCTGGTATTGCGGACCTCATTGGTTTCGTGAACTTTATGCTTAGCTTCGTTATGTTTCCCATGTTTTCCGGATCCCAGCCATCGCCCGCGGAACTTCCGACTGCGGACTTAAACTTACTCCCGCCGAACGTCGAAACAACTGCGGCGACCGCGGGATATTGTTGGAACGGCGTATATGGGGCGATCGACACGTACCCACAATATGGATTCTACCCGTCACTTCCCGTGCCCGTCCCAGGGGCTTTGCCCTCGTCCGTGATCGACATTATCGATGCCGAAGCTGCGGGGAAGAGCCTATTCGACGAATGGCGACAGGCTAATATATGGCCTGCGCAGCTCCAAGGCGGCCCTAATTACATGATGCAGGCGACGTTAGAGGACTGGGTTCTTCCGTGGCTGCAGAACAAATTGACCTTGGCACGGATGGCGCGGTGGAAAGCGATATACCTACTGAACGGCTACGACCAGGTGTGGGCCACTATTCAACGGCTACGATACCTCAGCAACCCGAGTCAGCCGAGCAACCAGAGCCAACCGACACTTAGCGATGGCACGATAGCCACCGGGGACTGGTCGGCACGAGAACTATTCACAATCATGAATATCGGCGGGACCATCATGAACGGGATTCAAACCAGTAACCTCGAGAGCGATTCGCTTATTACTATCTGGAGCCAATCTCCGCTAATGACGGGCTATTCGGTTTCGGCGCTAGTCCAGGTCCTTGACAACATCGCGGACGGGAACTGGGCCGGCCCGCCGACTGGGGCGCGAATCGCGGAGCTTAGCTTCCGCGGACGGCTGGCCGCAGCTGCCGTCTGAATCGCGAAGGCTATCGCGGAACTCACGCGAAAGCACGCGTGGCTTCAGGGGGTCGGCTTAGCAACGAACGAATCTGGTTGTTTTCGTGATTTCGCGAGGGTTATGCGGGGATGCGTAGACCTGACTTTTATCAAGCTAGTGCGCACCTACGCCGTGGATCTTATTGGGGAGTTCGGTGGCTTCGATGTGGCCGCTTACCGTGCGCGAAAGTGTCGCTCGAAAAGCGCAAGTCAATACTGGTAGACGAAGATTTTCCGGACATCGAAGCGGGGTACGACAAACAGTCGGCGCCCCGCAGTATCGACCGTCAAGTCGGGCGACGATCCGACAATGTCGTCGAGTGAAGCGAATTTCGTCAGGGTACTGGTTCCGTCGGAGAGCAAATACAGGTCCTTCGAGCCGTGGAATGCGACAAACAACCGCCCATCACCGGTTGCCGCAAACTGGCTCGTCCATCCCGGCCCGCCGAACTCCCCTCTTTGTCCGCCGGTGCCACCGTCGAAGATAACAATCCGTGCGGGCGAAGTGACCGGGATGTTGCCGACTGAAACGTAGACCGTATTTGTCTTGGGCTCAAAGCCCAGGTCGTGTGCTTCGCCGGGCCCGTCTATCAGCGTGCGCCATTTCTCGGTCAACATCTGGTCCGCTCGCCCGACAGCGGACGGACTCGTGTACAGGACGTCGCCAGTCACTGGATCCACCGCGAGCCGCTGCACCGTCATGTTCTTGGTCCCGGCGTCTGACAACACATTCTCGCGGACTATGCGTCCGTCGGAATCGAATTGAACGAGACATACGCCCTTGTCCGACAATCCGCCGCCGTACACCATGCCTGTCGCCTGGTTAATTGCAAGCAGGTTTGCATGGCACGAAGGCTCTCGGCTGGTCGACACGAGCGTGTCCGAGTCGGTGCTGAACACCTTGATAGACCCCGTTATCGTGAGGGCGTACCCAAGCCGCAGCTTCTCATTGATAACGATGGAATGGGGCAACGCGCCGATCGCCGTATCGAGCCGCTTGAGTGGCTGCGTCGGTGCGGACAGCGAAACGACGAGCACCATATCTGTTGGCCAGACAGCAAATACGTACAACTTGTTGACCGAGGCGCTAAATATCAGCCCCGAAGGATCAAACGACACGGCTATGGTTTCTGTCAGCGGCGATGGGCCGGCTGCGGAAATCGTCGGGGGCACAGTCGGTTCCGCGGACGCAGGTGCGGACGTGGAGGAACTCGGGGGGTGATAAAAATACTTTTCGTCGGTGCAGCCGATAAGCATCGCGGTCAGCGCGATAGCGCCCACCCAGCTGGAGTGAGTCTTCTCCACAGCCTCCAATTTTCGCACGGGTGAGTGATCAGCGCCCGCTTTGGCTAGGTATGTGTCCCAGATTGAGCGCCGGCGCGAAAGCCGAATAGCAACTTTTCGTAAACAACGTCGCCAACACCGACACCGACTTCCCGGTTCGGTTCAGTGAGGTCCTGTCTTGGTCGGACCTGCTGTCGTTGAACTCGAAAGCGCGCATCAGACATAGAGAGGAGCGAGATTGCCGCCGGCAAATCACGAAGCTCGGGCACCTCTTCCGCCCCTCCGCCGTCGCCCCCGAAGACGTCTTCCCCGTGCGCACATAGGCCACCCAGGCACCCTACCGGCCGCCGGCTAGTGCGCACATCCGCACCGGGATACCCACGAACACCCAGGTCACAGCCCTACAGAATTGCTGGACCGCCGACAGCGATAAAAGTCAGGTTTTCGTGATTTCGCGAGGGTTATGCGGGGATGCGTAGAGGGCGGTGGCCGTTGCGGCGGAGTTCGGCGTCAATGTCGAAGGAGCAGGTGCCGTAGAAGTTGATGTGGTCATGCTGGGCAGGAGTCAGGTGCGCCGCGGTCTCCTCGGTGACCTCGATGCCGTCTGCCCGCAGCGCGCCGATCGTGTCGGCGAGATAGGTGGTGGTCCACGACATCTTCGGCTGGCGCCCGGACCGGCACTATGACACGGTGTTCTTCTCGTTTTGGCTGTCACACGTGCCTCGGCATCTCTTCGAGACATTCTGGGCACAAGTGGGATCATGCCTGCGGCCCGGCGGAAGAGCCTTCCTGATCGATAACCGGCGAGACCCCACTCGCGCAGCGCAAGATCCCTACATCATCGAGGAAGTCGACGATGTCCAAATACGCCGACTCAACGACGGCTCCGAGCATCGAGTGGTCAAGGTGTTCTATGAGCCAGACGATCTCGCCGAGCGGCTGCGGCGGCTGGGTTGGGTCAGCGACTTCGCCGCGACATCGCGGTTCATCTACGGATCAGCGGTCAAATGACCGGCGAAAAGCGTTGAACCCCAATAAGGAAGCTAGCGCCCGCCACCCGACTGACGCTCGGCCTCCTTTACCAGCCGACCCGCAAAGTACCGAACCGCGCCTCCCAGCGCGGCCCGCATCACCCGACCGGTCCCGGGAACCCCCTCGATGAACGAACCGCTCCAGTGGATCTCGGTACCGCCCGCCGCGTTCGGCGTAAAGACCACCTCACCGAAGTAGTCCTTGGCCGGGCTCGCGGGCCCGACCAGCTTGTACAGATGGCGCCGATCCTGCTCGTACTCGACGGTCTCCTCCTGCACGAGCATCGGCCACATCCCCACCTTGCGAATAGCCCCGATACCGCCCGGCGCCGGATCGCCTTGGCGCGCCCAACTCGATTGAACGACGATCGGCTTGGCCCACTTGGCCCAGTTGGCACCGTCCGTCTCCAGCCGGAACAACGTTGCGGCGGGCGCGGTGCTGGTCTTGGTGACCTCGAACGTAAACTTCCGACCCGACATGCCTGACTCCCTAATGAGATCAGCCGAATGACCCTGAATGGCACTGCCGCGTACCCTACCCCGCCGGCTAGTGGCGCGAAATATTGCAACGACAACGCCTCCGGGGCCCATACGCACCCCGTGATGCGCGGATCCGCTGCCGCCAACGACCTCGCATTCACAGCACATGCGGCGCAATGAGTACCGCGGCGCTGAACACCGCGAAACCAATCAGGAACGCAATCACCGTAAAGCCCATCACCTGGCGGACATTCAGCTTCGCGATCGCGAGCAGGGGCAACAGCCAAAACGGCTGAATCATATTCGCGACCCCCTCGCCGACCGCGACTGCCATGGAGATCAGCCCGAGGTAGGCAGGCGAATGCTGGTGCAGGGCAAGTGCCGAACCAACGGCGATTGGCCCCTGCACGCCCCAGTGGCCGCCGCCGGATGGGACGAACAACGAGATGGTGACCGAACCCACGAAAGTCAGGAACGGCAGCGTGTACTGGTTGGCGCCCGTCACGAGCGCCTCGGCGAGCACGGTCTGCAGCGGCTTCCCCGAACCCGTAGGCAGATAGCCCAGCAGACCGACGATGCCGCCGTAGAGCGGATACTGCAAGAGCAGTGGACCAGACACCTTCGCCGCGCCGGAGAATGCGCGGATGAAGCGAATCGGTGTGCGGTGCAGCAACGCGCTCGTCACGGTGAATAGCATGATCATCGACGAGATATTGAGCTGAAAGCCGCTCAGCACGAAGTACGTTATGCCCGCCGCGAAGACGAGAACGTTGAGGATCCACAGGTTTTCCAGCCACTCAGCAAACGTCTGCTTGCCGGCGGGCGGGGCAGCTTCCGGCTCCTCCTCGAAGACCGCGGGATCGGGTTCGAGGCTCTCCGCCGGCGCCATCCGCCAGATCGCGATGGCCAGTAGGGCGAGCACCACGATCGCCGACACCCAGCTGTAGGGCTGGAAGATCGTGAGCGTCAGCGGCACGTTCGCGCCAGTCATCTTGTGTATCACGTTGATTGGGCTACTCGCGTCGGTGTTCGCCAGCGCGATCGACGACGACAAGCCCTGCGGCCACACGACGAAGCCCATAAACGCCGCGGCGATGAGGTAGCCGAAATGCGCACCGGTGAGCCGCTTCGCGACCTGCCGGGCGACCAACGCGCCCGATACCAGACCCAGTCCCCAGTTCAGCAGGGAAAGGATGGCGCTGACACCGAAACACAACAGGGCGCCTTCAACCTGGTTCCTCGGCTTACTCGCGATAAAGACGATGGCCCGCTTCAGGACGGGCGCCTCGGCGAGGGTGTAGCCGGTCACCAGGATGAGGACCATCTGGAACGCGAAAGTGAAGATGTTCTGCGGTCCCCATACGCCGCCGTACCACGCCTTGAGCACGCCGGACGGCGTCGCGCCCCGGACAAGCAGCGCGATGAGTCCTACCACGACCACGGTGAGGATGACCGCGAACAAGTACGGGTCCGGCATCAAGCGTTCGACGTACCGAACACACAGGGCGGTGAGCCAGCGCATCACGCCAGGTCGTTCGGCCTTTTGGTCCTGTTCTTTCGACATCGACCCACCTTCATCAGCGCGTGACAGGGCGGTACGGCACGGACTCTAGTGCACCAGGCTTGCCTAGACTGCCCGGTATGGATAGCGGTTCCCGGCAGAACTTGGAGCCTCCGAAAGGCATGCTCAAGATCGAGGACTGCTTGGATGCCGACGGCGGCGTCGCCATGCCGCCGGGCACGACGCTGATATCGCTGATCAAGCGCAACATCGCGAATGTCGGTGACACGGTCGCGTATCGCTACCTCGACTACAGCCGCGCGATTGACGGGCAAGCCCTCGAAGTGACCTGGGCCCAACTCGGCGTCCGCTTGCACGCCATCGGTGCGCTCGTGCAACAGGCCGCGAGCCGCGGTGAGCGCGTGGCGATTCTCGCGCCGCAGGGCATCGATTATGTCGCCGGGTTCTACGCGGCGATCGAGGCGGGCACCATCGCGGTGCCGTTGTTCGCACCCGAATTGCCCGGGCACGCCGAACGTCTCGATACGACGCTTCGCGATTCCGAGCCGACCGTCGTGCTGACGACCGCGGCGGCCAAGGTTGCCGTCGAGAATTTCCTGATCAATGTCGCGCGCATCCGTCGACCACAGGTCATCGTCATCGATCAGATACCGGATGCGGCGGGGGAGGACTTCGTCGACACCGAGCTAGGCATGGACGATGTTTCGCACCTGCAGTACACCGGGGGCGCGACACGGGCCCCGGTCGGGGTGGAGATCACCCACCGTGCGGTGGGCACCAACCTGGTGCAGATGATCCTGTCGATCGACCTGCTGGACCGTAACACCCACGGCGTCAGCTGGTTACCGCTCTACCACGACATGGGTTTGTCGATGATCGGCTTTCCGGCGGTATACGGCGGACACTCCACCTTGATGTCGCCCATCGCATTTGTCCGCAGGCCGCAGCGGTGGATTCACGCCATGTCCGACGGGTCGCGGCAGGGCCGCGTGGTCACCGCCGCGCCGAACTTCGCCTACGAGTGGACCGCGCAGCGCGGCCTGCCCACACCGGGCGAGGACATCGACCTCAGCAATGTGGTAATGATCATCGGGTCCGAACCGGTCAGCATCGATGCTATCAGGACCTTCAATAAGGCGTTCGCGCCGTATGGATTACCGCGCACGGCATTCAAACCCTCCTACGGCATCGCTGAGGCGACGCTGTTCGTCGCGACCATCGATCACGACGCCGAGGCGACGGTCGCGTATTTCGACCGCGAGCAACTGGGCGCCGGTCACGCGGTGCGCGTCGCGGCCGATGCCCCAAACGCCGTGGCGCAGGTGTCGGTCGGTCGGGTGGCCCGCAGCCTGTGGGCGCTGATCGTCAACCCCGACACTCACGCGGAACTACCCGACGGTGAGGTCGGCGAAATCTGGTTGCAGGGCAACAACCTTGGCCGCGGCTACTGGGGAATGCCCGACGAAACCCGACTCGCGTTCGGCGCCAAGCTGAAAACGGCGCTCGCCGAACACAGCCACGCGGACGGCTCTGACATCGACGGCAGTTGGTTGCGGTCCGGCGATTTGGGCGTGTATGTCGACGGCGAGCTGTACGTCACCGGACGGATCGCGGATCTGGTGACCATCGACGGACGCAACCACTATCCGCAGGACATCGAGGCCACCGCCGCGGACGCCTCGCCGATGGTGCGGCGCGGATACGTGACGGCGTTCTCCGTGCCGGCGGACGCGGACACGGGCCAGCGCCTGGTGATTATCTCTGAACGCGCCGCGGGCACCAGCCGCGTCGATCCCCGGCCGGCGATCGAGGCGATCGCCGGCGCTGTCTTACACCGTCACGGTCTGGCCGTCTCCGATATGCGTTTCCTCCCCGCCGGCGCTATCCCGCGCACCACCAGCGGCAAGCTGGCTCGCCATGCCTGCCGCGCCCAATACCTCAGCGGCGTGTTGGGCACGCATTAGCGCGGGATCGTCGCTCCGCAGGTTTTTCGCTGACAGCACGAGTTCGCTTCATGTGCAGACCCTTTTCAGCTTTTTGACGTGCGGCAGTGGCCTCGCGAATCTCCCCATCTCGGATCGGGTCCGACAGATCGCGGATCCTCGCCGCCAACGCTTTGAATACAGGTGTGTGAACAAGCAAATTCCGAGAGGTGTAAATCTGGGCAGATCACCATCGAGCGGGCGGCTAGCCGAGAAAAATCCGCTCCAACACATTGATTCAGGGAGGCATGGTGGTCGACCTACCACGGGAGGATGAGCGGTTCACCGGGATCATCAACCCGTCAATGGCCGACTCCATCCCGGTCAAGCCATCGATCACCTACCCACCTGCCGGCGCTCCGAACGTCGTCGTGGTCTTGCTCGACGACGTCGGATTCGGTGCCCCAACCACGTTCGGCGGCCCGATCCCGACGCCCGCGCTTGACCGTATCGCCCGTTCGGGTCTGCGTTACAACCAATTCCACACAACCGCGCTCTGCTCGCCGACGCGGGCAGCACTGCTGACCGGACGCAACCATCACAGTGCGCACATGGGCACCATCTGCGAGATCGCCTACGGATTTCCGGGCTACGACAGCGTGATACCGCCGAGCACAGCCACCGTCGCGCAGATTCTTCGCATGAGCGGCTACGGCACTGCGCTGTTCGGTAAGGCGCACCTCACCCCGACCTGGGAGATCGGCCCCGCCGGTCCGTTCGACCGCTGGCCCACCGGACTCGGATTCGAACGCTTCTACGGTTTCCTGGGCGGTGACACCTCCCAATACGAGCCGGCACTGTACGACCAGACCACTCCCATTGAGCCCTTCCTTGGCCGCGACGATTACCACCTCAGTGAGGACCTCGCCGACAAGGCAATCGAGTGGATCCGGCTGCAGAAGACGTCGGCGCCCGACAAGCCGTTCTTCCTTTACTTCGCGCCCGGCGCGACACATAGCCCCCACCACGTGTGGCCGCAGTGGTCAGATGGGTTCGCCGGCCAATTTGACGATGGCTGGGATGCGTTGCGCGAGCGGATATATGCCCGCCAAATCGAGATGGGCATCATTCCCCCCGGTACCGAGCTGACGCCACGACCCGAGCAGATACCCGCGTGGGCGGACTACGACGACCGGTACAAGCCAGTAGCCCGACGCCTGATGGAGGTTTACGCGGGCTTCCTGGCCCATACCGATGCGCAGGTCGGACGGGTCATCGACGCCATTGCCGAACTCAGGCAGTGGGAAGAAACGTTGTTCATCTATGTGTGCGGTGACAACGGCGCCTCGGCGGAGGGAACGATACACGGCGCACGGAGTTCGCCGGCGTTCCAAAACGGGCTGCCCGAGGACCCCGAATGGCTGCTCGCTCACATAGACGATTTCGGCACCGCGCGCTGCGAGAACCACTACAACGTCGGCTGGGCCTGGGCGCTCGACGCACCATTCCAGTGGATGAAGCAGGTGGCATCCCATTTCGGAGGGACCCGCAACGGACTGGCCATCTCGTGGCCGCGCGGGATCAGTGCGGCAGGGGAGCAGCGCAGCCAGTTCCACCACGTCATCGACATCGTTCCCACCATCCTCGACGCCGCCGGCATCCCGATGCCCGCACGCGTTAACGGCGTCGAGCAGAAGCCGATCGAGGGCGTCAGCATGCGGTATTCGTTCGACGACGCCGCCGCCGACAGCCGTCGAACCACGCAGTATTTCGAGATCTTCGGCAATCGCGCCGTGTACCACGACGGTTGGATCGCGTCGTGCTTTCATGGGCGCCTGCCCTGGATCCGTACCCAGAGCAGTAACCCGTTCGGAGATACCGAGCGCTGGGAGCTCTACCATCTCGGCAACGACTTCAGTCAGGGTGTCGATCTCGCCGAGCGATACCCCGACAAGCTCGCCGAGTTAAAGGCCGTTTTTGACGCTGAAGCGCGCAAATACGACGTCTACCCGCTCAGCGATGCAACGCTGGCCCGCGCGCTGCCCGCCAACCGGCCCAGCTTGCTCGGCGATCGCACCTCGGCCACCTACTACACCGGACACGTGCGCATCCCCGAATCGGTGACGCTGACCTACACGAGCACCTCGTTCGAACTAAGCGCACAGTTGCAGATACCGCCGGGCGGTGCACAGGGAGTGATCGTCTGCATGGGCGGATCGATGGCCGGTTGGACACTGTACCTGCAAGACAGCGTTCCAACCTTCACCTACAACTATCTGGGCCACGAGCTCACAACGATTGCCGCTACCGAACGGCTGCGGGAAGGCCAAGTTGCCCTACGCCTTTCGTTCGACTACGACGGCGGCGGACTGGGGAAGGGTGCTTCGGTTTCGCTGCGCGTCAACGACGCCGCGGTGGCCAGCGGCCGGATCGAGCGGACAGTTCCGTTCCGGTTCTCGATGAGCGGCGAAACCTTGGATGTCGGAGTCGATACCGGTTCGCCGGTGGCACCGTACGGCCACGGTTTCCGGTTCACGGGTCGCATCGACCGGATCGACGTCAGCGTTCGCCCCCACCCCGTTGATCTCGCCGCGGCGATGGCCGAGGCCGAGGTACGCGCGGCACTGGGCGCGCAATAGGTCCAAAAGATGCGCCGCCTCGTATCCTCGGCCGGTGGGCGATATGTGGAGCAGTCTGATCCCACTGATTCTGGGTAGCGCGCTGGAACCGATCGAGATCGGAATCACGATCATGCTGCTGGGCACGCCTTCGCACCTTCGCGCCGCCAGCGCTTGGATCGCGGGGCATGGCAGCACGCGCCTGCTCCAGGGCCTCATTTTTGGAACGATTCTGCATTGGGGAGCCCACAGCGCCGACTCGAATCGCTCGCACCACTGGATCGTGTCGACCGTCCTTTTGGTGGTGGCCCTGCTATTTCTGGTCACCGCGGCGCGGGAACTATTCAGCGACGACGATCCCAATGTGCCACCGCCGAAATGGATGACCATGCTGATGTCCGCGACTCCCGCCAAGGCCTTCTTCATCGGCGTGGGCGTCATCACGGTTTCGGTGAAGGCCTGGGTCTTCACACTGGCTGCGATCAGCGTGATCGGCAACGCCGATTTGGGGCGGGTCGCAAACGTCGTCTCCTATGGCGTATTCGTGCTGCTTGCCATGAGCGCGAATCTGCTCATCATCGGCATGGCTGCGTTGTTCGGTGAACGGTCGCGCTCGCTGCTGGACCGGACCTTGCGCTGGCTGCAGGAGCACAACCGACCCATCATGATCGTTGTGGGCCTGGTGTTCGGGATCTGGTTCGGGATCAAGGCCCTGCACGGCTTCGGGATCTGGTAAACGACCTCTTCCAGCCTGCAGTGGCATCCTGGCGATGTGGGCTTGCTAATCCGGCTGGCGGAACTGCTGATCGTGATGCTGCCGCTGGCGGGCATGGTCGTCGCGGCAATAAAAGCGTTCGGTGCGGCCAGGCGGCGAGTTGAGGAATCGCACGATCCCGGTCGGGCGCAAATCCCCGACGACACCACCCTTACCGTGCCTCCCGCACCCAACGGCGGCAATCAAGCCAACCAGTGGCGGTCGATCAGACGCGTCATAGAGGAGCACGGTCGCACCGACAAACGCTGGCTCGAGTATGAACTCGACGTCGCTAAGCTTCTCGACTTCCCACTCATGACCGACATGCGCGATCCGCTCACGATCGGCTTCCACAAAGCCAAGCTCCGGGCAGACTTCCTGCGGCCTGTCAAAGCCGAAGATCTCCTCGATGACCGGGACGCCGCGGCACAGTATCAGGCCGCCGTGGAGGACTACGTGACGGCATTCAACGTCGCTGAGGCCGAAGCGATCCGCAGACGCCGCAACGACTTCTCACGACAGGACCAGCAGCGGATTGCCCGCGCTCAGCGCCTGTTACGCGTGGCATCGGACTCCGCCGCGGCACCGCACGAACGCCAGAATGCTTACGACCTAGCGCGTAAAGAACTCGACGGCCTCATCGTGTTTCCATCCATGACGCAGGCCAGCATTGAGCGTGGGATCTCCGGTGAACTAGAGGAATAGGGCGGGCCGGCGTTCTACGGCCCCCAAACCAACACGTCCTCCATTCCGTTGTTCATTGCGACGATGGTCGGTTGAGGGCCGGTGACGTCGAAGTAGATTTTGCCGGTCGATTGTGCCCCTTGCGGGATAGTGGCTCCGCTAATGGTGTTCGGACCTGATGCTTGCCACAAGACCCGGTAATTGATGCCGTCGGCGGTGCGGGCATTGAACTGCGAGATGGCGGGGGTGACGGTGCCCTGGATCGCGTTTACGGTGGCAGTGGCCTCCCACAGCTGGCCGGCGACCGGATAGCCCGGGATCGTGTCTGCGCTGGATTTGAGATCGCTGACTCTCCAACCGAGCATCACTTGGCCAACAGAATCAGTCATCGTCAACTCAGTGCCGAGTTTACCGTTGACGGGATAGGCAGATGTCGCGATCGGTGCGCTGGCGACAGCAATCATTGCCATGCTCACGGTCGCCACTGCCGTTCTTATCATCGTGGTGATCTTCATTTGTGCTCCATCACTCATTCGGGCGACTACAGCCTTCAAAGTCACCCGCCGTAATGCACACTTTAGGCTGCAAATGACCGATGTTTCCCGAAATTCTTCGTCTGAGTGAATGAAAATTGCGCGGCCGCCACGAGCAAACTCCTGATATGTCGGCAAATCCGCGCGTGCCAGGATGGTGAGATGACCGCGATGCCCGGCCCGCCCGCGGCCGAGTCGGATGGGAGCCCAGCCCTTGCGGGCTACCCGGTCACTCCGCCGCCCCTGCCCGGACCGGTTACCTTCGACCAGCGCTGGGGTGAGCTGACGTTCGTCCACTGGCCGGTGCGGCCCGAGAGCGTCGCGCACCTGTACCCGCCGGGGACCCGTCCCGACGTCTTCGCCGACGGAATGACCTACGTGGGGTTGGTCCCGTTCGTCATGAGCAGCACCAAACTGGTTACCGCACTGCCGCTTCCGTATTTCGGCAGCTTCCTGGAGACCAACATTCGGCTGTATTCGATTGATGACGCCGGGCGCCACGGAGTCCTGTTCCGGTCGCTGGAAACTGCCCGGCTGGCAGTCGTGCCCGTCACCCGTATCGGCCTCGGCGTCCCCTACACCTGGGCGAAGATGCGGATGACGCGCTCTGGCGACCAGATCACGTATCACAGTGTGCGGCGCTGGCCGCGCCGCGGCCTGCACAGCCGGCTGACGATCACCGTTGGGGACGTGGTCGAAGCGACTCCGCTGGAGGTCTGGCTTACCGCCCGATGGGGCGCGCACACCCGCAAAGCCGGCCGGACGTGGTGGATACCGAACGAGCATGGACCGTGGCCGCTGTACGCGGCGGAGATCATCGAACTCGACGACGAGCTACTCGATGCCAGCGGCGTGCAACCCGCCGGCGATCGCTTGCGCGCGCTGTTTTCGCCAGGTGTCCGAACCCGTTTCGGCCGCCCGTGCCTCGTTGCGTGACGTTCAAGTCAGGGACAGGTGTAGCCGCCGTCGATCACGATGTCGGAACCGGTCATGTAGCTGGAAGCCTCGCTGGCCAGGTAGAGGTACAGCCCGGTGAGTTCTTCCGGGCGGCCTAGCCGCCCCAGCGGGATCTTCGGCTCCCACAGCGAGTGGTATTCGGAATAGGGCTCCACGAGCTCGGTGAGGATATAACCCGGACTGACACTGTTCACCCGGATCTTGTGCGGAGCCAACTCCACGGCCATGGCCTTGGTCAGATGAATGACCGCGGCCTTCGACGCGCAGTAGTGGCCGACCTGCTGCGGGATGTTGATGATGTGGCCCGACATCGAGGCGGTGTTGATGATGACCCCGCCCCGTCCTTGCCGAACCATTGCCTGGGCCGCCGCCTGGGCCGTGAGGAATACGCCGGCAACATTGGTGTCCTGAATGTTCTGGAACTCTTCCAGTGACATGTCCAGCAACGGGGTGACTGTGATGATGCCGGCATTGCAGACCGCGATGTCGATTCCACCCAACTCCGCGGTCGCCTGGTCCAGCATCCGGCTGACCTGCTCTGGTTGGGTCACATCGCAACGGATGGGCACGGCTCGACCGCCGGCGGCAGCGATCTCGTCGGCGACCATCTGCAGGGCCTCAGCATGCCGCGCTGCCAGGGCCACTTGAGCCCCGGCTTCGACATAGGCCATGGCCACCCCTTTGCCGATGCCAGTGGACGCCCCGGTGACCAGGGCCCTCTTGCCATGCAAGTCGAACAAGTCCAACACGCTCATTCGTTATCGGCACCTTCCAGTACGTCAGCCCGCTGAAACTCTTGTGCGGTCTGGAATTTGATCGGCGATTGACGCTCCGCACTATATGTTGGAGGTCGACCCAGCCGACTGGGCCGATTCGTCGGCGACGATCTTGTCGCCAACAAACCGGAACACGTTCTAGTCTGTCCGCTATGGGCAAGTTCAGCAGGGCTGAGGTTGAGCAAGCTGTCAGGCACTACACAACCGTCGTCGAGGGGTGCAGCGCTTCGGGCGACTGGCGGCCTTTTGCAGACCTATTCACCGAGGATGTCGTCTACACCGAGCACCACTACGGCGTTTATCACGGACGCGAAGAGGTGCGCGACTGGATCGTCGCCGTCATGGCCCCTTTCCCGCACATGCGCTTTCCCTCGGACTGGATTGCCTACGACGACGACAACGACGCCGTGGTCATCATGATCAAGAACCTGCTCGACCATCCGACCGACGAGAACGGGGAGCCCTTCTGGTTCCCGAACTGGACGCGGCTGGTCTACGCGGGTGACGGCCTGTTTTCCAGTGAGGAAGACATCTACAACCCCGACCGTGATGCACCCGGTGTCGTCGGCGCCTGGCTGCAGGCCGGCGGCAAGTTCGCGTCTAACGAGTTTCTGCAGCCCAAGGCCTAACTGCGGGTTAGGCCGGACGCTTCCGTCGCCGCGACCGCGCCGCCGCCAGGGCCTGGTCCCATGCCAGCATCGTCGCGGCCTTCACGTTGGCCGGCTTGACGCTGTCCTTGGATAGCAGCGCGGTGGCGGCGGCTTTCGTGGTCCCCGACGCTTTCGACATGTGACCGGAATCGAACGGGGGCTGCGGGTCGTATTCGATCGCGAGTTGGATCGCTTTGGCACGGCCTTCGCCACCTATCTCCCCGGCCAGCCACAGCGCGAGATCAAGCCCCGCGGACACGCCCGCACTCGTAACGATGTTGCCCTGGTGCACGATCCGCTCGTCGGCGACCGGGATCGCGCCGAATGCCTTGAGCGCCGGAATCGTCAACCAGTGTGACGTCGCGCGCCGGCCCTGCAGCAGTCCGGCAGCCGCCAGGATCACCGAGCCCGAACACACCGACGTCGTCCAGCTGGCGGTCTGGTGGGCCCGGCGCAGCCAGTCGAGCAGCGCCTCGTCGCGTGCGTGCACCGGAGTCGCCGGGCCGCCCGGCACGAGAATCACGTCGGGGGAGGGTGTTTCGGCCAGCGAATGGGTGGCGCCGATGATCAGCACGCCGGAGTCGGCGGTGATTGGTCCGGCTTCGTGCCAGACGAACCGCACCTCGGCCCCGGGCAGGTTTCGCAGCACCTCATACGGGCCGATCATGTCCAACGCGGTGAATCCGGGGTAGGCGACAAATGCGATTTGGGTCATCGGTGTTCCTCACTAGTCAGGCGAAAGCTTTGCGGTACTGGTCCGGCGAGATGCCTACCCGGCGAATAAAGTTGCGCCGCATGGTTTCCGCGGTACCGAAGCCACAGCGGGCGGCGATTGCCACGACGGTGTCGTCGGTTTCCTCCAACTGCCGGCGCGCGGCTTCGGTGCGGACGCGTTCGACGTAGTGGCCGGGGGCCTCACCGACTTCGTCGGTGAACACCCGAGTGAAATGGCGTGGGCTCATTGCCGCGCGGCGGGCAAGTTCATCGATGCTATGTAAGCCACCCGGTTCAGCCTCGATGGTTTCCTGCACCTCGCGGACGGAGTTCCGTTTGGCCCTCGGCATCCACACCGGCGCCGCGAACTGGGTCTGGCCGCCGGGACGGCGCAAATACAGGACGAGCCAGCGCGCGACCGTTTGCGCGACTTCGGTGCCGTGGTCGTCCTCGACCAGCGCGAGCGCCAGGTCAATTCCGGCGGTGACACCGGCGGCAGTCCATACCGTCTCCGAGCTACGGACGAAGATCGGGTCTGGATCAACGTCGATGGCCGGGAACTCGCTAGCCAACCGTTCGGCGAAGGCCCAGTGCGTGGTCGCGCGGTGGCCGTCCAGTAGGCCGGCTTCGGCCGCCAGGAAGGCGCCGGTGCAGACCGTGACGACGCGGCGGGCGGTGCGGGAGACGGCTTTGATCCAGTCGACGAGTTCGCCGTCGGATCGTGCCATATGCACACCGCCGCCGCCGGGCAGCACGACGGTGTCGACAGGATCGCCGGCTTCCGGCAGCGGCACCGATATGAAGCCCAGCCCGGTCGCGGTGGTCACCGGCTGGCCGTCGATCGAGGCCATGACGACGTCGTATCCGCCCCTAGTCAGCAGCGATGCGCCGCTGAACACCTCGTGCGGCCCCACCACATCGAGCGCCTGCACGCCGGGGAAGCCGACGATCACCACCTTGCGAGCCATGGACTCAGTGTTGGCCAGACCACGGCGTGTCGTCTACGCCATGTACCCCACAAATCAGGACATACCGGACCTGGCCGACAGCGGTCACCCGGGCCTTGGCAGACTGTGTGCCTATGGCACAGATAACCCTGCGCGGAAACGCGATCAACACTGTCGGCGAACTGCCCGCCGTCGGATCTTCGGCCCCGAGCTTCTCACTGACCGGCGCCGACCTGAGCCCGGTCAGCAGCGAGCAGTTCAGCGGTAAGCCCGTGTTGCTGAACATCTTTCCGTCCGTGGACACCCCGGTCTGCGCGACGAGCGTGCGGAAATTCAACGAGCGCGTGGGCGGAAGCGGTGTGTCCGTGGTGTGTGTGTCAAAAGATCTGCCGTTCGCGCAGAAGCGCTTCTGCGGCGCGGAGGGCATCGAGAACGTGACGACGGCGTCGGCGTTCCGGGATAGCTTCGGCGAGGACTACGGCGTCAGCATTGCCGATGGTCCGTTTGCCGGGCTGCTGGCCCGTGCCGTCGTGGTGATTGGCGCCGACGGCAATGTCGCGTACGCGGAGCTGGTGCCAGAAATCGCGCAGGAACCCGATTACGACGCGGCTCTGGCAGCCCTGAACGCCTAGCCTGCGCCGAGACTTAAACTGCCGCGGCTGTTTCCGGCGTGTCGTGTACGTGGATTAAGTGTCGCGGCACCGATCGCCGACACCAGGCCCTGTACGCGTCTTACTTCCCCGGCCCAGCCGATCCGCCGTGGCGGCCAACACCTCTCGGCACCCGGTCCACATCTGCCTGATGATGTCGGCGGCCGGCGGAATGTCTTCGATACGCCCGGCCACTTGACCGGTATTCGCGACGCTGGCGTCCATGTCGCCGTCGAGTAGAGGCGCTGAACACGTTGAAGGGCGGCACCGCTCTCATCGAAAGACGCTGAGGCGTCGATCTTTTCCGCGGCGGCCGTTCTGATCACCCGCATCATCCGCTTGCCGTCGAGGGGGAGTAGCACGGTGGCGGTCTCGTCTGCGCGCACAACGGCTTCCTTGAGGTTGCGGTGCACCGGCGAGTCCGACGACGCGAGCAACCGCGTGCCCATCTGCACGCCCTCGGCACCGAGGACAAACGCCGCTGCCATCGACCGGGCGTCGCGGATCCCGCCGGCCGCCACGATCGGCACGTCGACATGGGCCGCCACCAACGGAAGCAGCACCATGGTCGAGGCTCCGAACCGATTTTTGAACCCGCCGCCTTCGACGCCCTCGACGACAAGGCCGTCCACGCCGGCGTCGACGGCCTTCTTGGCCGCCGCCAGGGTTCCCACCACGTGGAACACCGTGATGCCGGCGTCGTGGAGCCGTGCCGTGAACAGTGCGGGGTCGCCCGCCGAAGTGGTCACGAAGCGAATGCCGTTGGCGACGAGCAGGTCCACCATGCCCGGATCGCGGTTGAAGAGTAGGGCGATATTGGCTCCGACCGACCCGTCAGTGAGGTCGCGTACCCGCCGGAGGTCGGCACGGCCCTGATCGGAGGTGGTCTCGATGATGCCCAGCGCACCTGCGTTGGATACCGCCGCGGCCAACTGCGCACCGGCGATGTAGGTCATCGGCGCCTGAATGATCGGGATGTCGATGCGGGCGAGCGTGCAGACCCGGTTGGGTGCCGGGCTCTCGGGGCCAGATAATACTGTGGCGTTCATCGCACCTCACGCGGGTCGACGAGTTCACGAAAGCGATCCGCCGGGTAGACGGATGCACCCAAGCTTCGGACCCGGTCGGCCAACCCCTTGTCCGATGTCACGACACGAATTTCGTGCGTCCGGTCGTCGGCTTGCACGAGCCGCACGATTTCGTCGTCGGCCGAATTGGCCGCCGCCCTAGGCGCATGCGTTACCTCGATCCGCGATGTCGGGATGGCCTGCGACAGGGGCCGCTCAAACACCACCGTCACAAAGTCGCCGTCAGCCCCGTCAGCCCAACGGTCGAGCTTGTCCACCAACGCGATCATCGCAGCGCCGCGGTCCTTCCACCAACCATCCGGGCGAGTTCCGATCACGTTCATGCCGTCGACGATCCATCGCACACCTCACCGTACGGCGACCTTCATGTGCCAGCGGTGACACGCAGCGAAAAGGATCGGCCCGGTCCGGGGATGCGCTTGGGGGGCAACTGCGACCTCGGACCGGGCCGATCGGCATGGGGAAACTGGCGTTAAAACAATTCTAAGTGACCTGCGGGGGTGGTTAATGCACCTTTTAATTAGCTGGGAGCGCTTCCGCTCTGCTCACAGATGAGTCAAAAGCCGCTCGGCGAACACCTCGGGATGCTCCCGATGCATGAAATGCCCGCCCGGGACTTCCTCGACGATGTACTCATTGTCGAACATCCGGGCGGCGCCCCGATAGTCCGACGGCTCCGCCATCGGATCATCGAGCCCGGCAAAGGCGACCACCGGCACTGTGATCCGCGCCTTCAACGATGCGCTGGGTATGGGAGAGAGCTTTCGGTAATAGCCGAACGCCGCATTCAAGCTCGCCGGGTCTGAAAAGCTCTCGCGCACAGCGTCGAACTCCGTTGGGTCCGGATTCCACGTCGGAGACCATCGCCGACAAATGGCGGGCAGCGCGGCGAAGTCGTTGCGCGCGAAACGTTTCGGTGCACCCGGCAGCTTATAGACCGCGAAGTGGCGAACGCCCCACAGCTTCTTCGGCGACGGCTTGAGCGCCGCCGGGTGCGGAATGGCAATAGCGAAGAGCTTTTTCACCCTATCCGGGCCGAGCGCGGCCGCGCCGTACGCGGCCGAAGCACCAAAGTCGTGTCCGATGACGATGGCCTCGCGGGCGCCCAGCGCTTCGATCAACGCAAGCGGGTCGCGTGCCAAGGTCTCCTGATCGGTGTCGCGATCCGGAATGCCGCTGGGGGAGTACCCGCGCATAAACGGGCTCACCGCCCGATACCCTTTCGCGGCGATACGCGGGCGCAACTCGTCCCACGTGTGCGCCGTGTCCGGGAACCCGTGCAGCAGCAGCACCAGCGGTCCCGACCCCTCCTCGAGATAGGCGAATCTCAGCCCGTTCGCGTCGACGAAGTTGATCCCATCAACCATGGCCCTGTGGACTCTACGCCGCACCTCCTGGCGCGGCGAGGTCGTGCTCCGCGGGGTAGGCGTGGATCAATGCCGTAGTGAGTTTGGGGACGGCGTGCGTGAGCTCGTGCTCGGCGTCGTGTGCGATGCGGTGCGCCTGCCCCAGGTTGAGGGTGGGATCGACGTCGAGTTCGACGTCCGCGTGCAGGCGGTGCCCGATCCAGCGCATCCGCACACTGCGCACCGCTTGCACCCCGGGCTGGGCGGCCAACGCTTGTTCGGCGGTGTCGACCATTTTCGGGTCCACTCCGTCGAGTAAGCGGCGGAACACATCACGCACCGCGGTGCGCAACACGGCCAGGATCGCCACGGTGATGACCAGGCCGATGATCGGGTCGGCCAACGGGAACCCAAGCGCGACACCGCCGGCGGCGAGCACCACCGCCAGGGAGGTGAGCCCGTCGGTGCGGGCGTGCAGTCCGTCGGCGACCAGGGCGGCCGAGCCGATGCGCCGCCCGACCCTGATTCGGTAGACCGCGACCCATTCGTTGCCAATGAACCCGATCAACCCGGCGAGCGCGACCCAGCCGATGTGTTCAATCGGTTCGGGATTGGTCAGCCGCATGATCGCTTCGTATCCCGCGACGATCGCCGACAGCGTGATCATCGCGATAACGAACAACCCGGCCAGATCCTCGGCGCGACCGAGCCCGTAGGTGTATCGGCGCGTCGCGGCCTTGGTGCCCAGCGCGAACGCGATCCACAACGGCACCGCGGTCAGGGCGTCGGAGAAATTGTGGATGGTATCGGCGGCCAACGCCACCGACCCGGAGATGACCACCACCACGATCTGGGCGATCGCGGTCAACCCGAGGACCAACAGGCTGATCTTGACCGCATGGATCCCAGCGGCGCTGGATTCCAGAGCATCGTCGACACTGTCAGCCGCATCGTGGGAATGGGGAGTCACGATCTCCTTGATCGTCCCGCGCAGACCGTGCGGACGATGATGACCGTCCGCATGGACATGGCTCGTGCAACTATCTGCATGCATACGCAGATAGTAAGTCATGGGGCCGCCGAATGGCCAACGGAAGGTCGCCTACCATCAGCCCATGCGCGGCTCCAAGATCCTCATCACCGGTCCGACCGGCCAGGTTGCCACCCCCATCGCCAAGACCCTCGCTACCGACAACGAAGTCTGGGGCATCGCCCGATTCACCAACCCCGCCGTCCGGGAAGATCTCGAGAAGGCGGGGGTGCGGTGCCATACGGTCAACCTGGCCGCGGGGGACTTCACCGAGATCCCGTCCGACTTCGACTACGTGCTCAACCTGGCGGTGGCCAAGAGCGGCAGCTGGGACAAGGACCTCGGGGCCAACGCGGAGTCGGTGGGCCTGCTCATGGCGCACTGCCGCGGCGCCAAGGGCTTCCTGCACTGCTCGTCGGGGGCCGTGTATGACCCGCCGGGCGACGAACCCCGGACCGAGCACGCCGCCCTCGGTGACAACCACAAGGTCTTGTTCCCCACCTATTCCATCTCCAAGATCGCCGGCGAGGTCGTTGCCCGGTCGATGGCGCGCGTCCTGGGCCTGCCCACAACCATCGCCCGCCTCAACGTCCCCTACGGCGACAACGGCGGGTGGCCGTTCTATCACATGGAAATGATCCTGGCCGGGATCCCGATCCCGGTTCCGCCCGGCGGCCCGGCGCGCTACAACCCGATCCACGAGGACGACATCATCGCGACCCTCCCGAAGCTGCTCGAGGTGGCGTCGATCCCGGCGACCACGGTCAACTGGTGTGGCCACCAGACCGTCAGCATCCAAGAGTGGTGCGGCTATCTCGGCTCGCTCGTCGGCAAGGAGCCGGTATTCCAGGAGAGCGAGCAGGCGCTGCGCGGGAACCCCACCGACGCGAGCAGGATGCACGAGCTCATCGGCGAAACCACGGTCGATTGGCGCGACGGGCTGCGACGGATGGCGGCCAAGTTCCACCCGGCGTTGGTCGGCTCGTGATCGGCCCCCGCTACCAGACGCGGACGTAGTCGACGAGCATCTGCGCCGGGTAGGTCCCCGGCCCGGGGTCGCCGCCACCGGAACCGGCGACCGCGAGGTTCAGGACCGGATACACGGTGTAGCCGGGGTTGTTGAATGGCCAGTCCGGCAGTGAGTTCGCCGGAACGTTGAAGTACGGCTGCGCGCCGTCGGAGTAGTCCTGCCAGAAGCGGATCCCGGCCTCGTCCCACTGGCATCGCCAGGTGTGCCATCCGCTGTCGACCGCGATGTTGTGGGTCTTCCACTCCGACCCGTTCGACTTCGCGTGGACGGTGGTGGCCGAGGGCCAGCTCCTGTTGCCGTACCACTCGAGGATGTCGATTTCGCCACCGGGATCGTCGTTGCCCAGCCACCAGGCGGGCCAGGCGCCGGGGGTCAGGCAGTCGAGTTTGACCCGGGCCTCCCAGGTGTGGCCGACGCCTCCACGCCAGTTGCTGGTCAGCCTGCCGCTGTAGAAGGTGGGACCGTCCTTCGCGGCGCGGATGACAAGGTTGGAGTTGCCATCCAAGAATACGTTTTGGCGATCGTCCCGGTACTGCCCGACATGCTCGGGCAACTCCCAATACGTCGGATCTTTCATCGGCTCGCGGGCTCGCGCCACGTGCCACTTCGAGCCGTCGGGGGCCGAGCCGGCGGGGCCGTCGAACTCGTCCTGGAATATGTAGGCACCGGCACCGGCACCGGACGGCGCGGCGGGCGGCGGCGCCGGACGGGACGGGTTAGCGCTCGCCGCGGGAGTGGGAACCGCGGCTGCCAGCCCCCCGAAACCCGCCACCAACATCATGGTGCGACGATCCATCTCTCGCATAAGCAAGCGACGATAGCAGCCCACCCCGGACGAAGTTAAAACGCGATTTGCGCTAGCAAACCAGTGCGATGGTGATCATTGCTCTTGAATGAAGTATGCGCCCGTGTTCAGCAACTAGCCGGCCAGCCTACTCGTCTGCGACGAGTCCCTTCACCTGTTGTTAGTAGACGATTTTGCCGGCGCCCGCCCAATTGCCTTCGGGTATCTCGTGAATCAACGTCCACACGTGATAGGCGCGGGGGCCCGACGGGTCGATGTCTGCCGCGGCGCAGATCGCCGCGTGCACATCGGCGGCGAGTCGTTCCTTGCGCTCTTTGTTCAGCGCTCCTTCGAACACCGTCATGTCGGCCCGAAATCGGGGCTCGCCAGGTTGGCGGCCACCCAGCCCAGCAACTGCGCGGCGGGCTCCAGCGCGTGAAGGTAGACCACCGTGTTATCCCGCATGAACGCGGTGTCCGGGGCGCGTTCGGCACGCAGCAGTGCTGTTACCAGTTCGTCGGTCAGCTTGCTGAGGGCCTCGTCGTGCAACGAACCACGCACGAACGTCAAATCGATCATCGGCATTGGGGGATCACAGCTTTCTCAAACCTCGCACCACCTTGATATACGGCGCGGTGGTCGCCGCGCTCTTGCGCAGACTCGGTTGAAGCGCGCCTCCATTGCCCACCACGACATGGCGCATGCCGCGGTCGCGGAACTCTGCGATCTGTGCGATGACCTCATCTGGCGTTCCTACCGCGAACAACTCTTCCACCAGCGAGCGGGGAACTTTGGCGGCGTCCCGTCGCGCCGGTGAGAAGAACTTTCCTGCCGTCAAGGTCCATCCCCGGAATCTATCTTGCGCAAGCTTGATGGGTCGATAATCTTTGACATGCAGTGCGGTGTCCCTGCTTAACCGGGAACCCGCCGTATTCGATACATGACGGCTGACTTTGGCTGGCTACCAGTAGCGCATGGCTTGCCGAAACAGTTCCGCCAGAACCGGTTTGGGCATCTCTCGCGGGGCGTTCTGCAACAGGCGCTGCTGAGGGTAAGCCCCCTCCGTCAGGGCCGCCACGTCGTCTTCGGTGTAGCCCACACCGCTCAGCCCGTTCGGCATGCCGACCGCCCGCATGACGCGGATGAGTTCGTTGGCAAGCACCTCGCCCGCATCCTTGGCATCGGCGCCATTCGTATCCGCGCCGAGCAGCCGTGCGCCCTCCAAGTGCCGCTCGGGGCTCGCCTCCGCCGTGAAACGAAACGCCGAGGGCGCGTTGACGATCACGGCCATCCCGTGCGGCACCAGCGGCTCGTCGACCGGGTAGCCCGGCGGGCGAAATTCTCGTACCAGCCCCGCGACCGCGTAGGCCATGCCGTGTGGGGCGTGAACGCCCGCGTTGCCGAAGGCGATGCCCGCAAGCGTTGCGGCCCACATCATTTGCTCGCGGGCCTCGGTGTCGGCGGCGTCATTGACCGCTCGCTCCAGGTACTTGCCCAACAGGTGCAGCGCTTCTCGGCAGCCCAGATCGCTCCACGGATTGGCGCCCTGACTCATGGGCCGCAGGCTCGGTCGTTCGGGAGCCGACCGGAGGACGTAGGGCCTCGCGGTGTAGGACTCCAATGCGTGAGACAGCACATCGAGGCCCGCCGAGGCGACGACCTCGGGCGGCAGGCTCGCGGTGCAGTCGGGGTCGACGAGCGCTTCGGTGGGACGCAGCGCATGAGAAGCGATGCCCGTCTTTGCCTTGAGCGACAGCAGGTCGAAGATCGTGATGCCGGTGACCTCGCTGCCGGTGCCCGCCGTCGTGGGGCACGCGATGTGCGGCTTGAGCGGACCCGGTACGGGTTTGCCCTCGCCGACGGGCTTGTTGACATAGGCGAGGAAATCAGCGGGATAGGTGGCATACAGATTGGCGGCCTTGCAGGTGTCGATGACGGATCCGCCGCCCAGCGACACGTAGCCATCGGGATTCGACTCTTGCGCGAAGCGCGCCGCATCGAGGAACGACGCGTCGGTGGGCTCGACGTGCGCGTCGGTGTAGGTGATCACGTCCAGCCCCGCCGCGACAAGCGAACCATGCGCCTTGGCGAAGATGGGCAGTTGGGCCACGGTGGCGTCGGAGAACAGCGCCACCCGCCGCAGCCCGAGCGCGCGGGCTCGGTCACCCACCTCCGCCAGGCAGCCGCGCCCGAAGGTGACCCGGGACGCGTCGACGGTGAAGGCTCCGTCGCAGCCCTCGGGAGCGGTTGGGAATTCGCAGCACGCCATCGCGTCCTCCTGAGCCGGTCGCGACGGCAATCTACCGCAAAACCGAAAAGTTCCGAACCTAGGGCAGGTTCGGAACCATCCCGGTGTCTGGCGAGAGAGTCAAGATCCCTTGCTATAGCGGGTCAGCAACGCGATGGCCGCGATCGCCGCGACGGTACCGACCACGCCCCACAGCACAAACTGGAACACCAGCGAGCCCAGGAACAAACCGAAAGTGGCGGCGATGTACAGCAGCCAGATCAGGCGGAAGAAGCTCCACGCCGCGACGAGTCCGGCGCTGATCCCGATCATCAGGCTGCGTTGGCGATCGATGCGGTTGACGTGTTCTTGGATGCTGGTCGGCAGGAGTTGCATGTGATGTCTTCCTTTCGTGATGCGCCGCCTTGTTGGCGTCGTCATTACGGCAAGTACAGACCGTCGGAGTGGCTACCGATCCCAACAACTCCGTCCGGGCCCGCCGCTGAGCAGTGGTGGCCGTCCCGCTACCTCGCGGCTACCTCACGTCCAAGGGTTGGTTCATCTCGGCCTGGAACTGCCGGTATCGCTCCGCACGGCCCGGGCGGCGCCGAGCGACCAGCCACCTGACAGCGAGGGCGACGAACCACAGCGGGAACCACGCCAAGGCGATCGCGGTTTCGTGTTCGGTGATGAGCGTCCAGATGACGAACACGAAGAAGGCCAGGACGGCCCAGCAGCTCCCCACTCCGCCGGGCATCTTGTACGTCGAGCCGGCGCGACGGTCAGCGTAGTGGCGAGCGTAGACCAGGTAGCTGACGATGATCATCGTCCACACGAACAGGAACAGCAGCGACGCGACGGTCGTGACCAACGTGAAAACGGCGATCACCGAACCGCCCGCGTACAACAGCGGGACCGAAGTCAGCAGCAGCAGCGGAGCCGTGACGAGCAGCGCCGGCGCGGGCACACCGCCGCGGTTGAGTCGGCCGAAGATCAACGGCGCGCTGCCTTCGTCGGCAAGTCCGAAAAGCATGCGCCCGGTGGAGAATACGCCCGAGTTGGCCGACGACGCGGCGGACGTGATCACGACGAAGTTCACCATCGACGCTGCGGCGCCAAGACCTGCCAGGGAAAACATCATCACGAACGGCGACTCGCCGCTGGAGAACCGCCGCCACGGGATGACAACGAGGATCGCCAGCAGCGCGGCGATGTAGAAGACCGCAACGCGCACCGGGACGGCATTGATCGCACGGGGGAGGGCGCGGCGCGGGTTGGCCGTCTCGGCCGCGGCGGTGCCGACGAGCTCCACACCGACGAATGCGAAGAACGCGATCTGGAAGCCACTGATCACGCCCATGAATCCGGTGGCAAAGAATCCGCCATCGTTCCAAAGGTTTTCGATCGTCGCGCGGTCACCGTGCGGGGAAACGAAGCTGGTGGCCACCAAGATCGCACCGACGATGTTGAGGCAGAAGATCGCGGCGAGCTTGATCAAGGCGAACCAGAACTCGATCTCTCCGAAGTTAGCGACCCTGAACAAGTCGAATAGCAGAACCAAACCGACCGTGACCACGGCCGGTAGCCATGGCGGCAAGTCGGGCCACCAGAACTTCGAGTAGCCGGTGATCGCGATGATCTCGGCGACACCAGTGACAACCCAGGCAAACCAGTACGACCACCCGACGAGAACCCCGCGGCCGGCCCCAACAGGTCGGCCGCGAAGTCGACGAACGACTTGTAGTTGAGGTTCGACAGCAGCAGTTCGCCCATCGCGCGCAGCACGAAGAACACGAAGAAACCGATGATTCCGTACACCACGAGTACGGCCGGGCCGGCGTGGGAGATCGTTCGCCCGGATCCCATGAACAAACCGGTGCCGATCGCGCCTCCAATCGCGATCAGCTGAATTTGGCGGTTGGAAAGGCCCCGGCGGAGATGCGAGGCAGCTTCGGGGACTCCGCCGGGATTGGGGGCGGCGACCTCGTTCAACATTTATGGCGTCCTTGTCAGTGGTGGAGCGCCGGTTCCAACCGGAACGAGAAATCGCGCAGCGCCGTCTTGGCGATGACAATAAAGGTCGGCGTCCTCCGCTGTTTGCTGATTGCGTCAAGCGAAGAGATCTCGCGATCCCACGGCGGCCGGGCCCTACACCGTGAGCAGCCGGTAAAGCCCGATCAGGCCGACCACCACGATCGTCGCGCGCAGTGCATTCGGCGACAGCCGACGCCCATAGCGCGCGCCCAAAAATCCCCCGACCAGCGAACCCACCGCGATCAGCCCGGCCGCCGGCCAGCTGATCCGGTCGAAGGCGACCAACGTATAGCCCGCCGCGGCAACCATATTCACCAGCAGCGCCAGGAGGTTCTTCGCCGCGTTCATGCGTTGCACGGACTCCGGCAGCAGTGCCCCCATCACGCCAACCAGCAGGATGCCCTGCGCGGCGGTGAAGTAGCCACCGTAGACACCGACAGCGAACGTGCCGACCACCAGTGCGGTCATCCGCGCCGGGGTGATGTGCTCGGCGGAGCGCCCCGCCTCCTCGGCCCGCCGGCGCGCCCACGCCTGGATCCGCGGCCCGAGTACGACGAGGACCAAAGCCAGCACCAAAAGCACCGGAACCACCTGAGCGAACACCTTCTCGGGCAGATGCAGAAGCAGGAAGGCGCCCAGCACGGCTCCGGTCACCGACGCCGGGATCTGCCACCGTAAGCGATCCCACTGACCGGAAAGCTCGGCGCGATAGCCCCAGGTGCCCGAGGCATTGCCGGCCACCAGCCCGACCGCGTTCGACATGGTGGACGTGACCGGCGGATAGCCCAGAGCGACGAGCGTCGGGAAAGTGATCAGGGTTCCGGATCCAACGAGCGCGTTGATCGCACCGGCGCCGAGCCCGGCCAAGACGATCAAGACAACGCCGGAAACCGACACTCGGGCACCTTAGTAGTTCGCCGCATCACGCGATCGGCCCCACCCTTCTTGCCTTACTTGTTGGCTGGCCGTGACCTGCCCGCTACAGCAACAAAGGACCCTCATCTTCATGACGCCGATCGCGGTTATCTGTGTAGCGCTGACAGCACTGTGTATCGGCTACCACTTCGGCCGCCGCGCGGGCTCGACGCCTGCGACCTGGAAGAAACGAACATCCCGCGCGGCGCTGGCCAGGGCAGCGCTGAGCCTGATCCTGTTGATGAGTGCTCGCCGTGTCCAGCGAAACCATTTGACCTTGGCGCTGAAACTCGCTGAGCCGCTTCACCTCCTGCGGAGTGGTCTTTCGCTGCAGCGCTTCCATTGAGCGCCCCTGCACGGTGCTCGGCATAATTAGTTGCGTGACGCGAACCCGCACAGCGAAGGCCCTCGCCAACCCCGATCTGCCGCATAGCGCGCTCGTCCGCGAGCTGGAGCGCTACATCGAGGCCCACAATCCCGACGTGACCGACGTCAACGTGCTGAGCGCGACGGACACGGGTCAAGCCGACAAGAACCACAAGCCGGTCCGGCACTGGTACCACGTTACGTACGAAGCGCAGGACTGACTCACCAAACAGACGGTGCGCGTTTGGAAATCAAAGACTCATCGCCGCGTCGAGCCGGTAGCACCGCGCCTAGCCGGACGTCTTCACGACGAGCTTGCCGACGTTCTTGCCGTCGAACAGCATGTTGATCGCCGTCGGTAGCTGCTCGAAGCCCTCCACGACCGTTTCGAGCGGGATGAGCTTGCCGTCGGTGATCAGGCTGGCGATTTCAGCGCTCACCTCGGGCGCGCGGCCGAAATGGTCGAACACAATGAAGCCCTGCAGTGTCGCACGCTGGATCAGCAGGTTCCCGAATGCGCGTGGTCCCGGCGGTGGGTCGGCAGAGTTGTAGCCGGAGACCAGGCCGCACAGCGCCACGCGCGCGCGGATATTGAGGCGCGCGAAGATCGCGTCCATGATGTCGCCGCCAACGTTCTCGAAGTCGACGTCGATGCCGTTGGGCGTCGCCGCGGCGAGCTGGGCGCGCCAGTCGTCGGCGCGATGGTCGACGGCTGCGTCGAAGCCGAGCTGCTCGGTCAACAACGCGCACTTCTCCGGGCCACCGGCGATCCCGACGACACGTGCGCCGTCGGCCTTGGCAAGCTGACCGGCGACCGAACCCACCGCGCCGGCAGCGGCCGACACGACGACCGTCTCACCCGGCTGCGGCTTGCCGATGTCGCGGATCCCTATCCATGCGGTGAGCCCGGTCACCCCGAGCGCACCCATATAGGCAGACGGCGAGACACCCTCGGCAACATCGACGGGGAACAAAGGCATCGCGTCCGAAACCACCGCGTACTCCTGCCAGCCAACGAGACCCTGTACGGTCTGACCGACCGGATAGTTCGGATTCTTCGACGCGACAACCTCGCCGAGCCCGCCCCCGCGCATGACCTCCCCGATGCCGACCGGAGGCAGGTACGACGGTGTGTCGTTGATCCACCCACGGTTCGCTGGGTCGAGTGAGATCCAGTCGACTCGCACGAGCGCCTCGCCGTCGCCGATCTCGGGCACCGCTTCCTCGCTGAGTTCGAAGGTATCGGGACCGATGCGTCCAGTGGGGCGTTCGCGGAGGAGGAAGCGACGGTTTCGAGCGGGCATGAGCGAACCGTACCGAAGGCGGCCCTGGTTGCGACACCCACGAGCTGAGGAAGGCGGGGAGTCGGTGAGTGCTATAACGCAATGTATGTCAGGCACTGGGCACATCACCCACGTTTCCGATACCGCCCGATGGACCGCGTTGTATCGCGCGGCCGAAACGGCACGTCCGAATGCGTTGTTCAGCGACCCGCTCGCCGAGCGCCTCGCCGGTGAACAGGGCCACGCCATCGTCGCCAGGACTCCTCGCACGAGCCGCAACGGTTGGTGGCTCGTCGCGCGCACCAAGATCATCGACGACGTCATTGCGCAATCGATCGCCGACGGCTGCGACCGGGTGTTGAACTTGGCTGCCGGCCTGGACACGCGACCCTATCGTTTGGACCTTCCGTCTGATTTCGCTTGGGTGGAGGCGGATCTTCCGCAGTTGCTCAAGGAGAAAACAGAGCTTCTCGCCGACCAGACACCGCGCTGCCGGTTGACTCGGACAGCCGTCGACCTGGCCGACGCACGCGCCCGAGACGACTTCCTCAACGAGGCGCTGGCCGGTGCGACGAAAGCGCTAGTGCTCACCGAAGGCCTGTCGATGTATCTGGAAGACCGTGACATCGCCACACTATCGGAAGCGCTGACCCGACCCGAGGTCGCCTGGTGGATGCTGGACTTCGCCTTCCCGGGCCTGAAGAAGATGATGAACAAGAAGATGGCCGGCTTGCTGCAGAATGCGCCGTTCAAGTTCGCACCCGACAACGGAGTCGCCTACTTCGAAGACCTCGGCTGGCGCGTCGTCGAAGCGCAATCGGCGTTTGTGGCGGCCCACCGGCTCCGTCGGCTCCCGCTGTTCATGCGCCCGCTTGCGCGGCTGCCACAGCCGGATCTGCGGAACCCGGGCGGCTGGCGATGGAGTGCGGTCGCCCTCCTGACTCACTGAGCTGCGCTACCACCCGACCGGGCCCAAACGTCGACCGATAGGTTCGGCTGATGAGCCATGTCGACGCAAGTTCCACCGAGCGCTTGTTCGCGCTAGCCGAACAGGTGCGGGGCTTTATGCCGGCCGACGAGGGACGCGCGCTGCACGACGCGGCGCTGCGATACCTCGACGGCGGCGTCGCTGTCGAGATCGGCACCTACTGCGGCAAGTCCACCCTGTTGCTCGGCGCGGCGGCGCAGCAAACCGGCAGCGTGCTGTACACGATCGACCACCATCACGGCTCGGAGGAACACCAGCCCGGCTGGGAGTATCACGACACGTCGCTGGTCGACGAAGTCACCGGCCTGTTCGACACGCTGCCGACCTTCCGTCGCACGCTCGACGCGGCCGGGTTGGACGACCACGTTGTCGCCGTTGTGGGCAAGTCACCGATCGTGGCCAAGGGTTGGCGGTCGCCGCTGCAGTTGTTGTTCATCGACGGCGGCCACAGCGAAGCCGCCGCTAATCAGGACTTCGACGGCTGGGCGAAGTGGGTCGCCGTCGGCGGCGCGCTGCTCATCCACGACGTGTTTCCCGATCCGAAGGACGGCGGTCGGCCGCCCTATCACATCTATTGCCGCGCAATCGATTCCGGTCAGTTTCGGGAAGTCTCGGCCACCGGGTCGCTGCGGGTGCTCGAGCGTATCAGCGGCCCGGCCCAGTAGCGACACATTCGCAATCGAAGTCGGTCTGCAGGCCCATCGGCAGGCGGTCGCCCCGGAAGATCCCCGCGCCCGCGGTGGTGTCCGACAACGCGTCGGCCGCCAGGATCATCGCCGCCCCAGTCCAGGTGGTGCACTCCTCGGGCCACCGTTTCCCGTCCGCGAACACCAGCCCCGTCCAATACGAGCCGTCGTCTTCGCGCAAGTGCTGCATCGCGGCGAATTGACGATGCGCGGCCGACCGGTGGCCGATGGCATCGAGCGCCATCACCAGTTCGCACGTCTCGGCGCCGGTCACCCACGGTCGGTCGCTCACACAGCGGATTCCCAGACCGTCGATCACAAAGGTGTCCCAGCGCTGCTTGATCCGCGCGGCGGCCACCGGGCCGCGCAGCGCCCCGCCCAGGATGGGGTAGTACCAGTCCATCGAGTAGCGGTCCTTTTCGGTGAAGGCCTCCGGATGTGCGGCGATCGCGTGGCCCAGCGCCCCCAGCGCCAGTTCCCACTCCGGCTGCGGTTCGCCCATCAGGGCGGCAAGGGCCAGCGCGCACCGGATGCTGTGGAAGATGCTGGCGCACCCGGTCATCAGTGCTTCCGGAAGGGCACCGGATTCGCTTCGGGCCCAACAGATCTCACCGTAACCGACCTGCAAGTCGATAACGAAGTCGATCGCCTTGTGCACGACCGGCCACATCGTCGCGGCGAAAGACTTGTCGCCGGTGATCAGCACGTGGTGCCAGACGCCGGCGGCGATGTAGGCGCAGAAGTTACTGTCGCTGTTAGCGTCTTCGACTGTGCCAGAACGGGTCTGGATGGGCCAGGAGCCGTCGGGCCGTTGCGTTTGACGGCTCCACTCGAAGGCGGCCCGCGCCGGCTCCAGCAATCCGGCCGTGGTGAGTGCCATCGCACATTCCACGTGATCCCATGGATCGGTGTGCCCGCCGACGAACCAGGGGATAGCGCCCGATGGTTCTTGCGCGGCGGCGATAGATTCTGCGGTTTGCCTGCACTGCTCGCGAGTGAGCACGCCCGGAACCGCCGGCGAGTTAAACCGACGCAACTGAACGTCCCATTGTCGCTTGGCTTTCTGCCGTCTGAGGCTTGATGAAATACATAGCCACGCTCTTGCCCACCAGCGGGTTGAGCAGTGACTCGGCGACCTGCGTTATCTTCGGACGCTGCATCAGATCCCACACCAGCAGCTTGTGATACGCGGCGACCACGGGATGGTCGGGCTTCGAGACGCCCACAGCGCATTTCAGCCACCAGAACGGCGAGTGCAGGGCATGCGCATGGTGGGAATGCGTTAATTCCACTCCGCCGCTGGCGATTTTGTCCTGCAATTCGCTGGCCCGGTAGATACGCACATGGCCGCCCTCGTTGCTGTGGTATTCGTCGGAGAGTAACCAGCACACCCGCTCGGGCAGCCACCGCGGCACGCTGACCGCCAGTGTGCCACCGACTTTGAGCACCCTGATCAGTTCGGCGATGGCGGCGTCGTCGTGGGGCACATGCTCCAGGATTTCGGAGGCGATGACACAATCGAAGGTCTCGTCGGGGTACGGCAAGCTCAGCGCGTCACCGACGATCACCTTGGCCGACGCCGTAGGCGGCGCCTCACCGTCTTCGGCCATCGCCCGCAGGATGGTGTCCACTGAGCGCAGTTCGGACTCGTCTTGGTCGAACGCGACGACGTCGGCGCCGCGCCGATAGGCTTCGAAGGCATGCCTGCCGGCTCCGCAACCGACGTCGATGACCCTGGTGGACGCCCCGATGCCCAGCCGGTCGAAATCGACTGTCAGCACTGCGATTCGCCTTCGGAGACGGCCTTTCGCGCGATTGCCCGCTCATAGACCCGCACGGTTTGGGCGGCCACGGCTTCCCAGCTGAACACGTTGACCGCACGTACCCTGCCGGCGTTCCCCAGGCGGCGGCGCTTTTCCGGCGAGTCGAGGAGCTCGCCGATCGCGTGGGTCAGCGCATCGACGTCGGCAGCCGGCACGAGTTCCGCGCACGCGCCATCCGTCCCCAACACTTCCGGCAACGCGCCCACCCGACTGGCCACGATCGGAGTGCCACTCGCCATGGCTTCCACCGCCGGCAGCGAAAACCCTTCGTAGAGCGACGGAATACAGGCGACCTCGGTGGATGCGAACAGCGCCGCCAACTCGGCATCGGTCAGCCCATTGCTGATGTGGACGATGTCGGAAATACCCAGCTCGGCGATGAGTTTCTCGGTGGGCCCGTTGGGCTCCACCTTGGCGACGAGCCGCAACTCGAGATCCCGGCTCGTGCGAAGTTTGGCGACCGCGTGAAGCAGGGTACTGACGCCCTTCAGCGGGGTGTCGGCGCTGGCGATGGCCATCACCCGGCCAGGTTGGCGCGGCAGCGATCCCGGCTTGAACAACTCGGTGTTCACGCCCAACGGCACCACGTGGAGTTGATCCGGCGAGACACCAAAGTCGGTCACGATGTCCGCCGCAGACGACGACGAGACGGTCAGCAGGTCGGGAATCTGGCTCGCCACCTGCTTCTGCATATTGGAAAATCCATACCACCTGTGCACCAATGGTTTTCGCCACCATCGTGCCGCTGCCAGGTCGAGCACCCGATCGCGGGTGATGGGGTGATGCACCGTGGCCACCACCGGCAGGCCGGCGTCGGCAATGGTGAGCAGCCCGGTTCCCAGGCTCTGGTTGTCGTGGACTAGGTCGAAATCGCCCGCACGGTCGGCTAATAGCCGCGCGACACGCATTGTGAACGTGCGTGGTTCGGGAAAGCCCGCGGTCCACATGGTGGCAAGTTCCAACAGATCGATCGAGTCGCGGATCTCGCTGGGTCGCGGCACCCGGAATGGGTCGGGCTCACGATAGAGGTCAAGGCTGGGTACTTCGGTCAAGCGCACCCGCGGGTCGAGCAGGTCCGGATAGGGCTGGCCGGAGAAGACCTCGACGTCGTGGCCGAGTTCCACCAAACCGCGGCTGAGATGGCGCACATAGACGCCCTGTCCGCCACAATGGGTCTTACTCCGATAGGACAGCAGGGCAATCCGCATACTCAACCCTTCTGCGCTGGATGAACGACGGCGGAAGTGTGCCCCCCATCCATCGCGATCAACCGGACTCCCGACTCCGCGATAGCAAACTGGACACCTGTCCAGACTATAGTTCGATCACCTAATCGACGCAACGCGGGCCCCCCGGGACACCGCCGCCACGCGCCACGCAATCAGCTGAACCAGCATGTCATGGGCCGGTTCTTCGGATCGGCAGAGGTAGTCGATACTCCCGCTCGGCGGCCGGAACAGGTGCTCCTGCGGTTTTGCTACCATCGCGCGGTGCCCGGTTCGGCTACTTCAGGTGAACGCGACGGACGGCGATCCGTCTCGAGACGCGACGTCTTCAAGTATGCGCTTTCACCGGCTCTGCTCAGCCTGGGGACGCTTGCCGCAACGCCCGGCGGGCCTAGAGCATCAGCCGCCGCCACGAGGCTGATCGATTTTGCGGAGCGCAGGATCGCGCCGGATGAAATCAAGTCGGCCGGCTATGACGGAGTGGTCAACTACGTGTCCGAAGAGCGCCCGGGCGCGCACTTCGAGGCAAAGCCGATCACCCGGGATTACGCGGACGCGCTGCGCGCAGCGGGGCTACACATCGTCAGCAACTTCCAGTACGGCAAGCCAGGTTGGCCCACACCGTCGGATTTCACCCGCGGGCATGACGGCGGCGTGGCCGACGCTCAGACGGCGTTGCGCCTGCACGGTGCGGCCGGTGGCACGAATTCGGCTCCGATCTTTTTCAGCGTCGACGACAACATCGACCTCGACACGTGGAATAGCCTTGCGGTCGAATGGTTTCGGGGGATCAACTCGGTACTGGGCGTGGAGCGCACCGGTATCTACGGACACTCCAACGCGTGTGGGTGGGCAGTCAGGGACGGTGTGATTGGGCACTCCACCACCCCGGGGTTCCGGTGGGCGTGGCAGACGAAGGCATGGTCGAATGGCGAGCGCGAGCCCACGGCGGTGCTTTACCAGGCGATCATCAACGGTCCCCTCTTGGGCGGCATCAACGTGGACGTCGACGACGTCCTTGCGCCCGACTATGGGCAGTGGGATCTCGATCGGTGACCTGACGCCTCAACCCGTTTTCCGGTAGACGAGCCAGCGCAATTCGATCGGGGATTCCTCGCGCTCGACGTCAAAGATGTCGAGGCCACTGGCCCATCCGTCGAACCAGCCCGTGGGCGGCCAAGCGCCTTCGGGCAGGTGGGCCTTCTCGTACTCGTAGGCGGGGTCGTCGGCAATGAGCTCAAGAGGTAGCTGGTCAGCGGCACCGGTCACTTCGTCGCGGGTGAAGATCATGCTGTTGAACTGCTGCCCGAGTTCGCGCGCCGCGTCGTCGGGGGTGTAGCCGGGGCGCGGCAAGAAGGTGTTGAGCACCAAGCGTCCGCCGGGAACCAGCAACTGGGCGCTGAGTTCGAACAGCCCGCGCAACTGCGACGGCGTGCGGAAGTCGGGAACAACTTCCGAGACCACGATCAGCTGATATTCCGACTCGGCACCATCCGTGGCCGTGAAGACATCGCCCTGGATGACGCGGATGTCGAGAGATTGGCTTCCGGCCTCCGAGCGAATGGTGTCGGCGAAGTTTGCGGTCATCTCGACCGCGTCCACCGGGTGCCCGCGTCGCGCCAGGGCCAGGGCGTTGCGCCCGGTACCAGCGCCGATATCGAGCACGCGGTAGGTGGCGGGATCGGCTGCTTCGCCGGCCAGCGCCCACACCCGTGCGTCCGGTTCGCTGCCGAAGAGCGGCGGCGGGCGAACCGCAACCCAGCGGTCGTAATCCTCCTCGATCGTCAGCCAATCCGCTTTGACGCGATAGTTGAGGGTGGTGCCCCAGGGCGCGTTGAACTCGATGACGACGACCGAACGAGGGGAGGTCTTGTAGGCCTTCGTTAATTCGCCCTTCAGCACCCTCTTGAGCTGAGCGGATTGCTCGACCGTGTACTGAATGCCCATGCCGGCAAAGACCTTTTCGCACATCTTGACGTACTCATCGACCAGGCTGGGAACCGCCGGTACCGTGATTTTGCCTTCGGCCTCGGCTCGGCGATGCAACCGTCGGGCCATCGCTTCGCGCAGCACCGACGCGTCGAAAGATCTGGGGGGCGGGTCCTCCACCAGACTCTTGTACACGACCCGACCGGTTCACACCAGCGGTGGGACCGAAGGGCGTAATTGCATACAAAGCCGCAAACGGCGCCCGAAACGCCGCCGTAGTCCCTATTGAAACCCGTCAATCCAGCAGCTCAAGCTTCAATCAGAAGCCTCGATTGCGTACAGTTCGCGGATTCAGGGGCGCAGGCCGGAGAGCACCATGGCGGCGAAGGCATCGCCGATCTCGGTCAGCGTGTTGCGTCCACCGGGCACATACCAGCGGTGAATCCAGTTGTGCATGCCCAGAATGCCGAGCATCACCAGCCGCGGGTCGAGGTCTTTGCGGAAGACGCCCGACGCGATGCCCTCCTCGACAATCGCGAGCAGCGTTTTGCCGTACGCGTCGGCGTTGGTGACGATGTCACGCGCTTCGGGAATGGCCGCAAGGTGCTGGCTTTCGCTGAACAGCAGGAAGACTTCCGGATTGGCGACCAGATCCTCGATGTAGGCCCGCAGTGCGCGCCGCAACTTCTCGTCCGCCGGCGCATCGGACTCAAGGGCCTCGCGACAGTGCCGGGTCATCGTGTAGGCCGGCTGCTCGATCAGTGCGACGAGCAACTCCTCCTTGGTGCCGACGTAGTAGTAGAGCGAGGCACGGTTGATGCCGACCTCGACAGCGACGTCTTCGAGGCGTGCTCGCGCGAATCCTTCACGGCGGAAGACCTCGGCAGCTCCTTTGAGGATGGTTTGCCACCGCTCGCCGGAGGCTCGGCGGTCGGCGTTGCGCCGTTCATGGCGCCGACGTGCGTTGTCGCTCTGCGGGCGTGTGGCTGGAATCGTTCGTCCTCCTCGTGCGTATCGCGCTAATAAACCTACGCCATCAGGGCCCGGAGCTGCGGAAAGACACAGCTATCAACGTGAACGTTGACGCTGACAAACTGGTGGCGGCGTCGTAGCGTGCCGACTGATGCCGAGTCATCGCGGCGACCTCCAACGCCAGGGACAACGGCAGCACCGCGCCCACGCCATGGCGAGCAGGCGGTTGACCGCCATCTTCGTGCCCTCTACGGCCTGGGGCGCCAGCTGCGTGAGCCGGACGGCGGTCGACATCGCCGCCGGAAGCACGTCGGCCTCCAGCTCGATTACCTCACGCACGGCCGGGCGATGCTGGGTGTCGGCCCCGGAGCGTTGATCTCCGACGCGACCATGATGGGCATCATCCCGTGACGCAACGGCCGCGGATGAACGAGGCGCTCGGCGTGATCATCCGGCTGCTCGCGGGTGAGACGGTCACCCACCATAGTGACTGGTTCACCTTGAATGAGGCTCGGCTGCAAATGCTTCCGGTAAACGGCTCGATGCCGATCGCGGTCGCATCGAGCACCTCACCGTCGGGGATGACGGCCGCGGGCATGCACGGAGTGGGTGTGCTTTCGCTGGGCGCCGGGCTGATCGGCGGCAAAAAGGATCTGGCCGCGCACTGGGCGTTGGGGGAGAAGGCCGCCGCTGAAAGCGGCAAGCAGCTTCGCCGCAAAGAATGGCGACTGGTGATTCGCGCGCATCTCGCGCACACCCGAGAGCAGGCGATCGCCGAGGTGCGGGAAGGGCGGGAAACCGAACGCGTCGGCTACTTCAAGCGCGTCGCCGGGCTGAAAAACGACTACACCTTGGAGCAGGAGATCGCCAAAGACGCCGCGATCGTTGGCACGCCCGATGACATGATCGAGGCGCTGCACCGACTGCAGAAGATCACCGGCGGATTCGGCGGGTTCCTGGTGCTGGCCGGCGATTGGGCCGACCGCGAGGCGACGCTGCGCAGCTACGAGTTGATGGGCCGCTACGTGATTCCCGAGTTTCGCGGGCACCTGGACCCGCTGAGGGCCAGCTACGACATGGTGGTGGCCAAGAAGCGCGACTACGGCGCGCCGGCGATGGCGGCGATCAAGAAGGCCTACGAGGACGCGGGCCAGCAGATGCCCGAGGATCTCAACCCGACCAACCTGCGCTGAGTCGGCTACCGCCTCGGCAACATCAATGCAGGGCTGCCAGGTCCGTCGCGGGTGTGGTTGTGGCGATGAAGTTTTCGAGAATGTTCGCCACGGCCATCGGCGCCTCGACGTGAGGGAAGTGTCCGATCCCCTCGAGCACCTCGAGACGACTGCCGGTTAGCGCGTCGTGTGCGGCGTAGGCGTGCGAGACCGGAATGATGCGATCGTGATCTCCCCAGATCAGCACGACGGGCAGACCGGCAGTCAGGTGAAGCTTGTTCAGCGCGCTGACGGCCTGACCACGGTGGTCCACCACCGAGCGCAATGTGCGCAAGAACGCGTGGCGGCCCGCTGAATCCGACAGTGAGCAGTACGCCTGCCACATCTGACCGGCACGCGGCGCCCGGATCCCGGCTGAGGTCAGCCAAGAGCCCAGCTTGTTGCCGAGGTTGAGCACCGATTGCGGCGCGACCACCGGAAGCACCAACTCTGCGCCGGGGGCAGACAGAAGTCGCAGCATCGGACTGAGGTCGGGGCCAAGACCGCCGCTGCCGATGAGGGCCAGCCGTTCGCAGTAATCCCGATGCTGGTAGGCGAACTGCATCGCGATACCGCCGCCGAGTGACTGGCCGACCACGGTTGCCCGGTGCACCCCGAGCTCGTCGAGGAGGTCGCGAAGAAAGACCGCGAAGGCGCCCAGCGAGTAGTCCCCACGCGGTTTCGCGGACATGCCATGGCCGAGCAGGTCCGGCGCGATGACACGGTATTTCGTGGACAACTGCGGAATGATCGCCCGCCAGGTGGCCGAACTCCCGGCCATCCCGTGGATCAGCAACAGCGCGGGGCCTTCCGGATTCACGCCGGCATCCCGGTAGGCGATCCGGTCTCCGTGCAATTCGAGGTACGTCAATTCGCTCATGTGAATCGTTTCATCCGTCTCGGTGGTCAGTCGCCTCGGCGGCTGGAAGCGTTAATCGGAGTCGCGCTGCGGCGACAAGGACCGAGGCATACGCATATTGAATAACTTACGCCTTCGTAGGTTACTGGTAGGTAATATCGTGGCGGGGCTCACAGCTCCCTTGCGCCCAGTCGTCGGCCCAGGCTTGGAGTGGCTTCAATGCGTTCATGAGTGCCTGGCCGTGATCAGTGAGGTGATAGCCGCCATCGGAGTGCTCCACGATGTGCAGCGCTCGCAGTTCCTTGAGGCGGGTGTTGAGCGAGCCGGGATTCATCTCGGACGCCGCCTGAAGAGCGCGAAAGGTCAACGGATCGCCGCGCAATTCCCACAGGATGCGCAATGCGCCGCGCCGGCCCAGGGCATCGAGGGCGACCATGATGGGCCGTCCGGAGATGGATCCCCGTACTGGCTTGCCGATCCGCGGAGCTGACATGCTTCATATTTTGTAGCATCGCGGCGTAGAGTGCCAGGATGAATTGCTATAAAAACCATAGCGCGCGCATTGCGCCCGCTCCGCAACCCTTGCCCGCCGACGTCCAGCAGGCCATCGACGCCATCATGCGTGGCAACCCCCCGCTGGTGCTGTTCACCACGTTGGCCCGCGACCACCGGTTGTTCTTCAAGTTCTTCAACTCCGGCCTGCTCGACCGGGGGCACCTGACGATCCGCCAGCGCGAGATCGTCATCGATCGGGTCACCGCGTCCTGCGGCGCCGAGTACGAGTGGGGAGTGCACGTGAGCACCTTCGCCGCCAAAGCCGGGTTGAGCGAGGAGCAGATCACTTCGCTGACGACAGGAGGACCACAGGATGCGTGCTGGGACGACGGGGATCGCGTCCTGATCCGGCTCTGCGACAGCCTGCAAACCAACTGCACGGTCGACGACGAGCTATGGGCGCAGTTGAGCACACACCACAGCGACGAGGCCATCCTCGAGCTACTCATGCTTGCCGGAACCTATAGAACCGTAAGCTATCTCGTGAATGCGGTGCGTCTGCCGCTCGAACACGGCGCCCGCACGTTTCCGACATAGTGCGGTTCAGCGAGCTGACGCGTTTAGGTCATCGACGAACGGGACGCACCACTGGGTCAGCCGGATTGAGCGACGTCACGTTCGACCTCATCCCACTGCAATGTCACTCACTCAAAGCCGGCCATGACTACGGACACTATGTCCGTGATGCGAAAAACGCTGGGCTGGATGACGTTGCCTCGTTTTTTGAAGATGTCATGTCCCAAGACTCACAACGGGCGCACCACTGTCATGAGCTTCTTGCCGAGTTGACGTCGTCGTAATTTGAAACCTGCTGCGGCTCGCGCTATTTGGGGCTATTTGACGCCCTTCAGGCTGCCGATGTTAAGGGAACCGTCGGTGCGCTTCGGCGAGGGGTTCTCGAGGTCCTCGACGTAGCGCTGCGGGTCGCGATCGACGATCGGCAATCCCTCGGTGGTGGGGTGCTGATCCATAAACTCGCTGTACTGCCGTCCGAGTGCTTCGCGAAGGCCTACGGGGGCATGGCGACGGAAGTCCGAGAGTCCTTGCCGTTCTTCTTCGCCCATGTGGTCGTCGTTGGCCACCCGGGTGCGGCCGACCGCCGTCCACCACTGTTCAGTGCCGACCCGGGCCGCGTTGGCGGTGCGGACTCCATCGCGAATGTCATTGTGATCACCGATGGCATCGAGCGTTTCGCCTTCGGGATCGTCGGCGCCCCGCTTCAGCAGTTGCGGGTAGAAGATCTTCTCTTCGATGTAGGCGTGCACATCCAGCTTGTCGGCAAGCGGACGCCAAACCCGTTCGAGTGCAGCGCGGTTAACCGGCGTCTGCGCCTGCAGATAATCCAGCTCGGCGAATTGTTCGCGGAACCAATCATGGTCGGCGAGGATCAACGTGGTGATGTCAGCCATTCGACTCCCAGCCTCCCCTGACCGCTTGGGGTCATCCTGTTCCATGCTGACGGAACCAGTCAATCGAACAGAGGACGACACCCCCGCGAGCCACTGGCTTGCGGGGGTGTCGCACCGTTGTCGACGAACAGGCCGGTGTTACTTGACGTCGAACCGATCGTTGTTCATGACCTTGACCCATGCCGCGACGAAGTCCTCCACGAACTTCCCCGCGTTGTCGTCCTGCGCGTACACCTCGACCAGTGCGCGCAACACCGAATTCGAGCCGAACACAAGGTCATTCGCGGTAGCCGTCCACTTGAGAGCGCCCGAGGCCCGGTCGCGGCCCTCGTAGACATTCTCCGCAGTCTCCGACGGCTTCCACTCGGTGCCCATGTCGAGCAGGTTGACGAAGAAGTCGGTCGTCAATAGGCCCGGCTTGTCGGTGAACACGCCGTGCTTGCTGCCGCCGTGGTTGGCGCCGAGGGCACGCAGACCGCCGATGAGCACCATCAGCTCCGGACCGGTCACACCCAGCAGGTAGGCCCGTTCCAGCAGCAACTGCTCGAGCGGAGCCTTCTCGCCCGGCCGAGCGTAGTTGCGGAACCCGTCGGCCCGCGGCTCGAGCACGGCGAAGGACTCCACGTCGGTGTTCTCCTGCGAGGCGTCGGTGCGACCCGGCGTGAACGGCACCGTGACGGTGTGACCCGCGTCCTTGGCCGCCTTCTCCACGGCCGCCGAGCCGGCCAGCACGATCAGGTCCGCCAGCGAGATCTTCTTGCCGCCGGAGGCCGAACCGTTGAAGTCCTGCTGGATCTTCTCCAGGACCGGCAGCACCTTGCCCAGTTCGGCGGGCTCGTTGGTCTCCCAGTTCTTTTGCGGCTCAAGGCGAAGCCGTCCACCGTTGGCACCGCCACGCTTGTCGGTGTTGCGGTAGCTTCCCGCCGCTGACCAGGCTGTCTTGACCAGCTGAGAAACGGACAGACCGGAGTCGAGCACCTTGGCCTTCAGCGCGGCGACGTCCTGGTCGTCGACCAACGCGTGGTCCACGGCCGGAACCGGGTCCTGCCACAACTGTGGCTCGGGAATCCACGGCCCGAGGTAGCGGCTGATCGGGCCCATGTCGCGGTGCAGCAGCTTGTACCACGCCTTGGCGAAGGCCTCGGACAGCTCCTCGGGGTGGTCCAGCCAGCGCCGGGTGATCTCGCGGTAGATCGGGTCCTCGCGCAACGAGATGTCGGTGACCAGCATCGTCGGGGCGCGGCCCGGCCCGCCGAACGGGTCGGGGATGGCGCCGGCGCCGGCGCCGTCCTTCGCGGTGAACTGCCACGCCTCGCCGGGGCTCTTGGTCAGCTCCCATTCGTAGCCGTACAGGTTCTCCAGGAACCCGTTGCCCCACTTGGTCGGGGTCGTGGTCCAGACGACCTCCAGGCCGCTGGTGATGGCGTCCTTGCCTTTGCCGGTGCCGTAGGAGCTCTTCCAGCCCAGACCCTGTTGTTCGATCGGGGCGGCCTCCGGCTCGGGGCCGACCAGATCGGCGTCGCCGGCGCCATGGGTCTTGCCGAAGCTGTGGCCGCCGACGATGAGTGCGGCGGTCTCTTCATCGTTCATTGCCATCCGGGCGAACGTCTCGCGGATGTCTACTGCCGCGGCGACTGGATCCGGCTTGCCTTCGGGGCCTTCGGGATTCACGTAGATCAGACCCATGGTGGTCGCACCGTAGGGTTGCGCGAGGTCCCGCTTACCGGAGTAGCGCTTGTCGGTGCCCAGCCAGGTGCCCTCTTCGCCGAAGAGAATTTCTTCGGGCTCCCAGATGTCAGGGCGGCCGAAGCCGAAGCCGAAGGTCTTGAACCCGAACGAATCCAGGGCTGCGTTGCCGGCGAAGATGATCAGGTCCGCCCAGGAGATCTTGTTGCCGTACTTCTGCTTGACCGGCCACAGCAGCCGGCGAGCTTTGTCCAGGCTGACGTTGTCCGGCCAGCTGTTTATCGGGGCGAAGCGCTGGGCGCCCTGGCCCCCGCCGCCGCGGCCGTCGTGAATGCGGTAGGTACCCGCGGCGTGCCAGCTCATCCGGATGAACAGGCCGCCGTAGTGACCGTAGTCGGCGGGCCACCAGTCCTGCGAGGTGGTCATCACCGAGATTACGTCAGCCTTGAGCGCCTCGACGTCGAGCTTGGCGAACTCCGTGGCGTAGTCGAAGTCCTCGCCGAGCGGGTTGGATTGGAGCGGGTGCGAGTGCAGCTTCGACACGTCGATCTGGTTAGGCCACCAGTCGCGATTCGTCAGGGGAGCATGCGCCTTCGGTGTGGGGGCGGAGATCACCGGGTTTTCGCTTTCGCTGCCACCATGGGTTGTATCGGATGACACAGTATTCCTTTCAGGGTTAGGTGAATTGAGCTGTGATCACGGCTGTGATCCGGAATTTGCCGTCGAGCAGTCGGGGCATAGACCCCAGTAGATGACTTCGGCCTCGTCGAGAACGAAACCATCCAGCACGTTGTCATCGTCCGACGGGGTCAGGCACGGCGCCTCACCGACTGCACAGTCGACGTCGGCGATGATCCCGCAGGATCGGCACACGACGTGATGATGGTTGTCGCCGACCCGCGATTCATAGCGGGCGACCATGCCTAACGGCTGGATCCGCCGAACAAGACCCACGGCGGTCAGCGCGTTGAGAACGTCGTACACGGCCTGGCGAGAGACATCGGGAAGCCCGGTCCGCACCGCCGACAGGATCGTCTCGGTGTCAGCATGCGGACGAGCGTGGACCGCCTCCAAGACGGCGACCCTGGGCCGGGTCACCCGCAGATCGGCCATCCGCAGCTGTGCCGAGTAATCCGTCGACGTCGACGACACGAACCCAATATGCCGCTCTTATCTGGAATCAGTCAAGACTTTTCAGCAACCGCGATGATCGCGGCCTCGGCCGCCCTCCTGGTCGCCAGCGTGGCGTGTCTGCCGAGCCGGATCAGGCGGGGGAGAGCGCCGCGGCGCCGGACCAGGAAGCCGGCCACGGCCGCCAGGTTCACCGTGCCATCCGAGTGGATGAGGCCCGCGATCTCGGCGTCCACGCTGGCCCGGTCGCTGATTGCCCGCACCACGGACCACGCGACACCGCGCTGCTCGCACACCTTCGCGACCGCGGCCGTCTCCATGTCCAGAGCCACGACACCGCGCG
>NZ_JBKQQD010000308.1:0-9278 GCF_052144515.1 Mycobacterium sp.
TCGCCGTAGTGCTGCGTCTTGGTCTTAAACGGGTGCGTGTAGCCGACGAACACGGTCACCGAGGTCGGTGCTGTGGTGATCGTGTGCGCATTGCTGAGGATTTCCTCGACGTAGATGCCGGGATAGGTGGTGGTGACGGGCATGCTGAGTTCCCTCCGTCAGGCGTAGAGCAGGCCGGTGGCGGCGATGCCGGGCGCACCGCCGGAGAGCTGGACGGAACTGTTGTTCGCAGGCACAAGAGCGCCCGTTGGGGGAACGCTGACCGAGACCAGATACGCCAGCGGATCGGGCAGCTTTGACAGGGTCAATACGGTGATCGCGGTTGTCCCGCCCTTTTCTTTGCTCGAGTCGTATTTGGCGGTGATGGTGAACGACTGTCCGGACGAGTCGAGGACAACGGTGTATTTCAGTCCGGCGGCTCCTTGGTAGTCGGCGCGCGCTGCGATGGTGCAGACTTTGGTCTTGCCGTCCGATTCCAGAAGGTCGGCGGTCTGGCCCTTCTGTAACGTGCCGCTGGACGCGACGGGAATGCCAGGACCAGCGGATCCCTGAACCACCACGATCAGGCCGGTACCGACCGCCGGATCGCCCGGCTTGCCCGTGGGCTTGTCGACGCCGATCACTTTGGCGGCGTTGGCGCCGCTCCCCAGACTCGACCACGTGTCGGCCTCAGTCGCCGTGAGCGTGATCTGGATCGCCAGCGGGCCCCCGGTACCCGCCGTGGTCGCGGTCACGTTGATGTTGTTCGTCTCCAGGCCTGTGCGCGCCGCAGTAAATCCGAGCGCCGGTGCCGGCGGTGGCGCGGGTGGTGGTGTTAGCACGCCCGCGGTGGCGAGGGCCTGGGCGAGCTTGAGAAGTATCGTCTGATCGGTGGTGCTGGATAATGGCGTCTGCCACGCGGTCTTCAGCGCGATTTGGGAGCCGTTGAACTCCAACGCGGACAAGGGGATAACCTTCTGGTCACCATTGCTGTTGGTGAAGCCGATCGGCGACGGGCCGACCACATCGACTGAAGCTGCCATCGCGACGCTCCCTTCCGATTCGATCCGTGGTCACATCGTGGCGCGCGGAGCGTCACCGGGGCGTCAATGCTGCATGTCTGCAGGCGTATCAAACGGGGAATGGTGTCGACTGCATGGGCTGTCAGGTTTAAGAATGGTCAGACGAGCGTGAATTGCGCGAACATGAAAGACGCGCACAGCCGCGTCGGCAAGGAGCATCGGCCATGTTGGCTCCGCGTGTCGCTACACAGCAAAGGACGACGGTCACCGGATCGACAGCCGATGAGGCGCGCTCGAGGCGTTCATCGCAGGGCTGCCGCTGTGAGACACGCGAACCCATCCACAGCCCATCACTGGATTTCACCACGCTGACCGGCTCCCAGGCAGAACAAGAGCACCCTATGCGGCAGTTCCTGCGGTCCGCTTTGTCGGCAGCGCCCGTCACCGTCGATGCCATCCGCCACGGGGGGATCGGCCACACGGTCGTTGCGGCACGGCGCAGCGCGTCATGGGATTTCAGCAGGCCGCCGGCATTCGGTGGTGACCAGCCGAACGGACTGCGAACTCCGATTCCTGTCGCGGCACCTCCGCGCCCAAGCAACATTCAGCGAAAGCTCGCGATCGGGCGGACCGACGATCCGCTGGAGCTGGAGGCGGACCGCGTTGCTGAGCAAGTGATGCGCATGCCTGATCCGTCGCTGCGCGTCGGCAAGGCGCCGCTGCAAATTTCTCGCAAGTGCGCCGAGTGCGATGAGGAGGATGAGCGCAAGAAACAGCTGCAGATGAAGCCAGCCGCTGCGTCACCGGCCGAAACCGGCCAGGCGCGTGGCGTCTTGCATGATGTCCTTCGATCGCATAGACAGCCACCCATCGGCGTGGCGCCGCTGCACATTTCGCGCAAGTGCGCCGCTTGCGAGGAGGAAGTCGCGGGGAAACAAAAGCTGCAGATGAAGCCGGCCACCGCGTCACCGCCGCAATCCGGCGAGGTGCCTGGCGTCGTGCATGATGTCCTTCGATCGCAGGGGCAGCCGCTCGACGCAGGGATCCGAGCGTTCTTCGAGCCGCGCTTCGGCCGGAATTTGAGCACTGTGCGCATACACACCGATCCGCAGGCAGCGCAATCCGCACAGGAAGTGAAATCTCTCGCCTACACAGTTGGACACAACATCGTGTTTGCGGCGCAGCGCTATGCGCCCACGACCCCTGACGGACGGCGGTTGCTGGCTCACGAACTCGCCCACGTTCTGCAACAGGGCGCTGTTCGACGCGCACCTGCGGCGGATGGGACGGCATTTGCGCCCCATCTGCAACGACAGGATGACGGAACCGACAATGACGGAGCCGGCGGGCCAGCGGCTGGAGAGGGTCAGGGCGCCGCGGCGTTCGTACCCCCTCCCGTGACTGCCCCCGCCCCCGCCGACGCATATGTATGCGGACGTCGTCTGAATTACCCTGGGTTGAACCTGGTTTTCAACCATGCCTACGTGAATGCTCCGCCCGATAACTACGCGATCGTTGCGCCGCTGTGCACGCCGACGGATGGCGGATTCGATAATCTGATATTGGGAACGGCGGCGCACAAATGGGACAACTCCTGCGATCCTGGGGCAGCCGTGCCCGAATGCATTGCCTGCCGGCCGAAGCGGGGCGTGACCGATGTCAAGAAATGTCTGCGAAATGCCTACACCGCTTATAACAGTCCGACTATGCATAAAGCAACCGGCCCCAATAGCAACACCTTCGCCTTCACCCTCGCGAGTGCCTGTTGCGCGGACATAACTACGACGCCGCCATTTTCTTCCGGGAACTACCCTGGATGGGGCGATCCGCCCGCACCGACCCGCCCGGCTACATGCCCGGGCGGCCCGCCTGACTGCTCGTAGCAGGTATCTGGGAGGCACCGGCACTCGGCATGGTCCAGCCGGAAGATCGGAATCTGTTGACCGGTAAGTGGAGTCGACTTGCATCGATTCCCTTCGCGGGTTCCGGAGACAGTGCCACGTCGTCTGAGGCAGCCGACACCGCGACGCTCCGTTCCGCCCTGATCCGCTGGGCCATCGTGTCGGCGGAGCGTCATCGGGCCGTCGATGTCGCATGTCTCGCCGCGTATCAAACGAGAAATGGTGGTGTCGACAACGCCCGACGTCGAAGGTCAGAATGTTTAGGCCGGGTTAACTGCGCGCAGATCTGCGCAGTTGCCACGCGGTAAGGGGCGTGAGCCATGTTGGCTGCGAAGGTCGCCACGGAAACGAAGGCAGCCACTGGCTGAAACGCCCTGGAAATCCCGGAGGCTCCTGCCCTTGGAAACGAGGATGCAGGTATGCCCAAAGAATCGTTGTCGGGAAAGAAGCCAACCAGCCGCAGGTACAGCCCGGAGAAGGCCGCTGCCGTGCGGATGGTCCGGGCGCTGCGCGCGGAGTTGGGTACCGAGCAGGGCACAGTGTCGCGTGTGGCCCGCCAGCTCGGCTATGTTGTCCCTCGACCAACTGATCGAATCACCTCGAATGCCAGCCAGCAGTGGTCCGTCATGAGTCTTACGTGTTCAGTCTGCTTTAACTGCGCTTCTAATTCGCTGAACTGCAGTGCAGATGGCGAAACAACCTTCTGGTCTCGGTCTTTGCTGGTGAATATGATTGCCAAGGAGCCAAACACGTCGACTGGATCAGCGGGCATCTCGACGCTCCGCTCTCTTCCGCTGTGCCAGGGCTCGGGCGAAGGATCATCGTTGCGTCAACGGAGCGTGTCGAGGTGCGTATCACAAGAGAATCAGCGTCGACTCGGCGCATGACGAGGGCGAGAATGATCAGAGCACGGGTGACCAAATCGAAGGAGTACCAGGCATGTTCGTTCTGAAGAGCGCCCCCCCGGGAACGACCGCAGCCGCTGAATCCACAACAAGCGTTATGGAGCGCTCGAGGCGTTCAGGCCGCCGACTCCATAGCAGCGCGCTCGAACGTGCGATCGTTTTCCAGCGCACCGACGGCAGTCACTCGACGCGGAGCAACCCGACCAATCTGGTTGATCACGAAGTCACAAACCACGTGGGGTATTTCAGTGGCCTCGCAGGTTCCTCCTACGGAGGTGCACTGCCATTCCTGCGACCGTCATTATCGGTAGCGCACGCCGGAAAGATCCGAGGCCCCGTCCAGGCGAAGCTCGCCGTCGGGAAGGTCGATGATCCGTTCGAACGCGAGGCGGACCGCGTCGCCGATCAGGTGATGCGCATGCCGGCCGTCGGACCGTCAGCACGTCAAAGCCTGGTCGGCGGCGCGGTTGTGCGTCGCACCGGCGCGGCGTGCGACGCGTCGCGAGACGGGGAAGACGGGACCCCGCGCCAGGCCGATGGTTCTGCTCGGGGCGAACTATCAGCCAAACCGATCGCCCGGCAGCGACTCGACCGGTCTGCTGTCGCTGAAGTGGCCCAGCGCGATATCGGTAAGGATGAGGTCCAGGAGCAGTTGGTAAAAGCGTTTCTCAACGCTCAGGACACATTGCAGCGACAGGCTGCCGGCCCGCTGCCTGACGACGATATCGAGACGGGCGAGCGAATCTTGATGCAGGCAAAGCTTGCGGGTCCAGAACCGGGACGGCTGGATGCGCATCTGGAGTCGGGCATCCAGTCAATGGAAGGTCAGGGCGAGCCGCTGCAGCCGGCTATGCGGAACGACATGGAGGGCCGATTCGGTCACGACTTCAGCCGCGTTCGCGTTCATGCCGACGCTTCGGCGGCAAGGCTGGCTAGGCGGATCAACGCCCGCGCGTTCACCATCGGCCGGAACGTCGTTTTCGCCGACGGAGAATACGCGCCAAACGGCGGCGCTGACAGCCGTCGGCTGCTTGCTCATGAACTGACACATGTGATCCAGCAGGGTCAGGCTGGCCAACAGCTGCAACGAAAGATCTCTGTTGCTGGCAAGGACTACACGCCCTCAGCAAGATACCTTAGCTGGCTCAACACCAAATTCGGTCCCGCTATGCGGGAGTTCGTCGAGCACATGCACAACGGGGGCAGTCCACCGGTTTTCTCGTTCAGTAGCTTCGAACAGATGGGCTTCGAGGTCCGCATTAGGTCCAACGCCCTGAAGGGCATGGACCAGGTCAATGCCAACCCGGGATGCTGCGGCTATTTCAGCGACGCCGATCCACCGTATCTAGACAGCACATACTGGGACCAGGTCGGCAGCGGTGTGGATTTCAAGCTGAAGTCGCCGCTGCCGCCCGGCAAGCATCCCTCGGACGCAATCGAGGCGATCTTTTCTCCGACCGCGCATACCCGGCTGGAATGCCTGTCGATGACCCTCGCCATCGAATATTATTCGATGCTCAAGGCGATCGGTGCCGCGAAATTCGACGCGCAGTTCGCAGGCGGCATCGAGATCTCCACCAACGCGACCCCATTGACGAGTGGAGGACCTGGCAAGAAATACGACATTGTCGCTGTCAGCAGCAAATCCGAGATTCTTCCGGGCGATTGGGTATATTTCAAGAATTTCCACGATTACCTGACCAGGGTTCCGACCGGTTACTGGCAAGGCGAGAATGCGATCTACATGGGTGGCGGCATGTACCGCGGCTTCGGAGTGGCGACCATGTCCGAGAACGACCTGGACCAGGAACTGGTCAACCAGTACAACAACGGCGCTTCGCCTGCTCTGTCGAAGACAGTGCCGGACCTAATTGCTGACGGTGGCGGAGTGTTGTTGGACCCTGTGATCAGGCCCATCACCGCCAAGATTGCCCCGTGACGATAGCGAAGGATCCGCTGTTCGTGCAGGACGAAGTGCCGATCCACGACGAAAACGCCCACCGGGCCGGCGTGAGAAGGATAACCGGCTACACCGCGCCGCTTGTCCTAGGAACGCCATCAAATAGCCACTTCCGAAGTTATTTTCTCGAATATGATCGCGCCGGAGCAAGGATCCGCCATTTAAAGTTCGATCGTGACGGCAAAGTCATAAGACAGTGGTTCTACGATGACCGCAGCCGACTTTCCCAGGAGGTCACCTATGACGCAAGGGGCGACATCGATTACCGGTTAGACGTCCTGCAGGAGGTTCAGGGCTGGACAGAAAAACGAATGTACTCTCGACAAGACCACGTGCAATATCGGGTCGTGGCTGACAGGAATACAAGCGGCCGGCTCTTGCGGACGAATCACATAGATTCGGCGGGGCAAGTGATCCGCGTGGATTCGTATAACTACGACCAGCTGGGACTTCTCGTGTGCGTGACCGCTGGACAATTGGGCGAACGCACCTACGAATACGATCAGCGGCAGAAATTGAAGAAGAGGACCAACAACATGCCCGGCATGAGTATGTACGGGGATATTGACGAGTTCAGCCATGACGACCAGGATCTGTTGATCCGGATGGAGCATTTGCACCTTAGCGTGACGACGTTCGAGTTTGCCAGGTAGACTCGTGGTTAGGCGCGCGGCGGCGTCATCAGACTTCTTCTTGTTATTGCTTTTGTTTTTTTCAAACTCCCAAGGTGCTGCGGCAAGTCGCCGCCCCGGCACTACCACCTGACTTAGGACATTTTTCGGCGCTAGCTCCAGCTGCAGGGCGCTGATCTGGGGCTTTGGTCGTTGTTGGGCCGAAATTTGCACACTAATTCTGGGCTCGTAGGGTGCGCTGGTGGCGTACTGTCGTGCACAATGACCAGGTGAGCGCAGCCTGATGCTCACCGGACCGCCACCGAAGTTCCACGGAACTCGGGACAACCTCCATGTGATCGCCACGTACCTGTATCTGCTGTCTCTGCGATCGGGCGGCCCACTTATTCCACTCGACGTTAACTGTCAGCCCAAAGCAACGAGCACCAGCCCGGGCGCTCAGTTAGCGGCCTCGACGCGTAATAAGGACGCGAAATGACGGCCGCCGCTAACCAACTCGGACTGGTTGAGCACATCGTGGTGCTGGTGCTCGAGAACCGCTCGTTCGACCACATGCTCGGGTTTCTTTATACCGACTCGGGAAACGTCTCGCCTATCACGAAGCAGCCGTTCGAGGGTCTGACGGGTAAGGAGTCCAATTCGGACGCCACAGGTGCGTCGATACCGGTGAGTGCCTTGGCCCCGGGGACGCCAAACGTCTATTTCACGCCCGGGGCGGACCCAGGCGAGGGGTTCGTGGCGACCAATGTGCAACTTTTCGGAGAGGCCAGCCCACCTGCCGGGAGTTCGGCGACCAACAGCGGATTCGTCACGGACTTCGCGGCAACGCTGAAGGGCATAGACGCGCACCGGCCAATCATTTCGGGCACAACCGCTTCCGACATCATGGGGATATTCACCCCCGAGCTGCTGCCGGTCCTGTCGGGGCTGGCTCGCGGTTACGCGGTGTGCGACCACTGGTACAGCTCCGTGCCGACCGAGACGTTTCCCAATCGGGCCTTCCTATGCGCGGCGACCAGTCAGGGCCATATGGATGACTCGACATCCAAGTACACCTCGCAGAGCATTTTCGGGCTATTGAGCGGGCACAACATCGCCTGGTCGATCTACGGCTACAGCAACCCACCACTGACCCGCCTGAATTTCCCCGACACCACCGATGCCCCGGAGTCGCACTTCGGCGTTTTTCGTGACTTTCAGGCGGCTGCGGCGGCGGGAAGTCTTGGCGCCTATACGTTTCTGGAGCCCAGCTGGGGATCGTCTGGCAACAGCCAGCACCCCAACTACGACGTATCCCTGGGCGAGCAACTGATCCACGACGTCTATTACGCCCTGCGCAATAGCCCCGCCTGGAACCAGACCCTGCTGATCGTCACCTATGACGAGCACGGCGGCTGCTATGACCATGTCCCACCGCCGTCCGGCGCGGTGCCGCCGGACAGCTGTGCGGGCGAGTTCGGATTCGACTTCACGCGGTTCGGTGTTCGAGTGCCCGCCGTGCTGGTCTCGCCTCTGATCGCTGCCGGCACGGTCTTTCGTCCATCGGGCACGGTCCCCCTTGACCACACCTCGATCCTCAAAACCGTCGAAACCCGTTGGGGCCTAACGGCTCTGACCGCGCGTGACGCAGCGGCTCCCGACGTCGGGGACGCTCTGACCCTGGCGCAGCCACGCACCGACGACCCGCTGGCCGGCGTCACCGTCCCGACGTCGACCGTCGCGAATCCTGTCATAGGCACCCCCTCCCACATTCAGCAGGTATACGCCCAACTGGTTTCCGCGCTGCCAGTGAACGACACCCAGGGGCAGACCCACGCCGCTATGCCCGCGCTGACGACCGAGCAGGACTACCACGACTACATCAGGTCACGTTCGGCGGCGTGGACAGCGGCCGGGGCCACCGCATCGTCGTAAGGCTGCCATCCCCGTCGCGTCACTGATTGGAGACCGTGATGACTGCTCCCTCGCCGGCCACCGCCGGGCCCCCGGCGCAGATCTACGTCATTCGCCACGGCGAAAAGCCGGCCGATCCGCCGACCCCAACGGCGGCACCAGGCCCTCCCTTTGGGATCGACGTCAACGGCAACCAGAGCATCCATTCGCTCCTACCGCGTGGATGGCAACGCTCCGGCGCGCTGGCGGTGCTGTTTGCGCCTGCGGTCGGCCCACTGCAGGCTGGCTTGCGCACACCAACGACCCTGTTCTCGCCCGACTATGGGAAACCCGATAAGACAAAGGAGCACCGCACCTATGAGACCATTCAGGGCCTCAGCGGCCGGCTCGCGGTGCCGATCAACTCTCCCTTCGCCGAAGGCCAGGAGGCGGCGCTCGCCAGTGCTGTCGTCGCCGACTACACCGGTGTGGTGCTCATCTGCTGGGAACACCAACACATACCCGCCATCGCTACCGCCCTGCCGACCGTGTCCGGCACCCAGATCCCCGCCGCCTGGCCGGGTGATCGGTTCGATGTGATCTGGTCCTTCAGCCTCCAACCCGGAGCTTCACCAGCCGAGTACGTGTTCTCCCAAATCCCACAGCAGCTGCTGGCCGGCGACGCCGCCGCGATCATCTAGGCATGGGGCTGGAATGGGCGGCGCGCCAACGCATCTACCCGCGCAGCCGCCGCCTGGGCACCGCGCGATGTCGAGAAGGATCTCGTAATCGCCCAGGAGGTGACACAGATGACCGGGCGGTCGGTGTGTCTCGGGTGTGCCAGCGACGGCGGTCCAGGACGTTCTTCTTTAGGAGGCTGAAGAAGCTCTCCATCGCCGCGTTGTCGCCGGCGGCTCCGACACGGCCCATGGCGCAAACCATCTCGTATCGGCTGAGCGTGTGCACGAATCTCCTTGACCTGAAATGAGATCCACGATCGGTGTGCA
>NZ_JBKQQD010000309.1:0-10761 GCF_052144515.1 Mycobacterium sp.
CCCTGACCGCACAATGAAACCGACCATGCCGCGCAGCACCGGTGGACCCGCCGAGCCATTTACCGACCCAGGCTCCTAGCTCGTGACATGGGTCAGGAACTACCCCGGCGCTGGCCGAGCTAGGAACTACCCGCCGTCGCGGCAGTCAAGGAACTACCCGCCGTCTCTGGCCGCGCGCTAACCCTGGCGTGTCAGTAGCGCAAACCTATCGAGCGCGGCACCTGGCCGCCGTCGTACTGCGGCCTGCGTCGCCGCGCGCCAACGGGTTTCGACGGTGCTGGCGGTGCAGTCAATGTGGGGTCATTCGGCCACGGTTGCTCGCCGGTTCCATGCTGGATGTACGCGCGTTCCCGCCTGGTGTGGATAGTCGAACAACTCCCGCACTCCGCACGCCCGTTGCGACCTGCGGCGTCAGTAATGCCGCCAGCGGCCACCGGCACGATATGCCCGGCGATAGTGGCGATGAATTCGCAACCGTCGTAACGCAGTTGACAGACCCGCTTGTCACGGGTCAGCACGGCGTCGCGGAATGCCTTGTGCGCGGTGCTGCTCGTGCGATTGCTGCCCCACGAGCCACCTTGCTGCACTTGCTGTTTAGCGTGCGCGGGCTGGCATTTGTCGCAACGCCTAACGCCTGCCTCGACCAGCGCGGGGCAGTCTAGGCAACGGTGTTTAGCGCGTGGCATGTTGCAACGCCGCCGCTCCGTGCTTACTGCACATGGGCACCGCGCTCCGGTCTGGCGTGGCGAGCAAGTAGGTTGCGCTGGCGTCGCAATCTGTCGCGGTGCAACGTGCGGGAGTCTTCTTGGGTAGTTTGCAAATGTGTTCCATCGCTTGCGCTTTCAGTAAGACCCAGCCCGGCGGCGCTGCTGCACAACTAGAACCGGCGGCTACTTACGTTTCGCCGTTATCGGTTCGCCCCGAGCTTTGCGCTCATCAGGCACAGCGTCGCCGAGCTGGGTTGGTTATCGGTGTGGCCCCCGGCCCGGTTGGCCGTCCGTTGTCCAGACTCCGGCGAACCGTGGCCGGGGGTCACTTGGCGCTTGCACTTCCCTTCGACACGGGGCACGAGCGCCAGGCGCGCAACCGGAGACGTTGCGCGCCTTAGCATTACTGGGCGAGGCCGGGGTCGTACGCCGCCGGATTGACAAGGGGCACTTGCAATTTGCGTCCATCGTTAACACAGTCCCGCATCCGGCGAGCATCGTTGCGGATGATGGCGGCGGACTGATGGGCCTTCGTGCGCCGAGCTACCGCCTCGCCCAGCTCGGGCACCGCCCTAACGGCAGCCTGCTCGACCACGGCGGCGTCAACGCCGAACGATGGCAGCTCGGCCACCAGGGCACCGAGCGTGTCCCGGTCCACCTCGGCGACGAGCTTGCTTGCCGCGCCGACCCTCTGCCCCTCGGGCAGCGCGGCGAGCTGACGCCCGGCGCGGTCGATGGCCCGTTGGTTGCGCAATTCCTGGGCGGCGTCGCCGGGCGTCGACAGACCTTGAAGCGCACGGGCGTAATCCTCGTCCGCCCGCTCGGCCACGTCGGCGGCGAGCCGCTCGGCGGCGTCGATGGCCCGGTTACCGGCGGCGCTATCAGCGAAGCCCTTGAGCTGCTGGTGTAACCCGTCCGGCGTGAATTGGCTGGCAACGGTTTGCACCCGGTCGAGGAATTGCCCGTGCTGCTTTTCGACTTCGCGTAACGTGTGGTACGCCTGGCCGATTGGTGTCTCGCCGGACGCCGAGGCGTTCCAGGTGACGGGCTGCGGCTCCGCTGGTGTTGTCCGTGACCCGCCGCCGAATTCGTTATTGATGTACGCCATTTAGAAACCTTCCGGTGTTGGTGTTGGTTGCGTTGGGGTGATGCGGCGAACAGGTTCGCTTCGATATCACCAGGTTTAACCCAGGTGCGCCCGTTCGGTGTCTTCCATGCTGGCAGTAGTCCGCTGTGAATCCACGCGCGGATACTGCTGTATGCCACCGGGTAACGGGAACAGGCCTCCCGTAAACCGATGAATTCGGTTGAGCCGTTCGGAATGTCAGTCATGGGGTGGGCACATCCTGCAATCGTTGTCATCGTGGCTATCCAACCGTGCGCCCTGTTCCATCAGTGCCGGAGTCGCCGCCTTCGCTCTTGTATGAGTAGGCGTTCGGCGCGACTACTGTCGAGCCGCTGCCGTCGTTCTGCCCGCCGTAGGTCTCGAGCTGGCCAGCGGGTGCGACAACGGTCCCGGCGGCTCCGGCCCCGGTGACTAGACCGGCGTCGCGCTGGGCCTGCCGGTAGGCGTTCGCCTCGGCCTGGCGCTGGGCGAACGTGTCTGTCGACCCTTGGTCGGTTCCGGCGGGAGCCGAGCTTACTTGCGTGTCAAGCACGTTGGTGCCGCCATCGACTTGATTCAAGCCAGGAAGGCCGTTGTCGAATTTTGGGAAGGCCGAAAAAATCGAGCGATTACGCGGGTTGGGGGCCATATCGGGGCTGGTCTCCTGTCGAGTGGTGACAGGGTGCGCGCCGATAGCCGGACCCTGCCGAGGGTCTACGAACTATGGTGGCTTTTCGCCGTTTTCGCGCTCGGGACGGTTTCGGGCCGTCCTGCGTTCCGCTCCGGAGTTTACCACGGGGAGTTAACACCGTGAGCGCGTGTCAACTCGTGTGAGCTAAAGCAGGCTCGCGAGGTAGGCGCGCTCCCGATAACGCAGCGCCCGTTCGCCGCTGTCGCCGCTTCCCGGTGGCCGCGTCGGCGTGACTCTGGCGAAGCCGCCGGGGCGTTGGTAAGTCAGGCCGCTTCGCTCGATGGGGTGTTGAAATTTTATTTTGCTCTCAGTCCTTCCAGGCCCCTCCGGACGCGCCGCCCGAGGCTGGCGGACGGCTGCCCCACGGCCCCCTGTAAAGAGGGGCCTAGGGAGCGTCGGACGCGGGTCATATAGAAATGGGGTTTGACCTGCGGTTTTTAAATCACAATCACGCTTCGGGAAATACACGCTAGAACGCAAAAGCGCAGGTAGATAAAACACGCATTCACGCACGCCGCCGGGCCAATCACGAAGCGTGCGTGATTGTTTCCCGGTGGCGGCGTTGCTCATCTCCCTAGACTTCGAGCGCCTCGACCGATACCCAGCGGGAAGGCTTACCGCCGCGACCGCGCTCGCCAGCGACGCGCACAAGCTCGCCTCCGTTGCCCGCGTGCCTATCGAGTGCGCGGCGTGCCTTCTCGACCTCGGCCCGGTCAGCGGAGCCGGTGAGGAACATTGCCGCCGCTACGGCGGTAACACCCTCGGAGCCGTGAGCCTTCGCCCAGTCGAGAAGGCTTAGTTTCCCGGTGGCCGCGTCGCCGGTCGGTTCGTCGCCGAGCTGGCCCGCGCGGCGTAGCTCCATCTCGCCGCCGTCGCGGTCGTGTACCAGGCGGAGCGGGCCTACCTGGTGAGCCGGTGCCTTCTCGTGCTTCAGGGTGGAAGTCTGGCCCCCAGCCTTGCCGGTGAGCTTCAGAACCGAACCGGCCCCGGCGGTAAGCCATACGCTCCCGTAGTCCTGGCCGCCCTTCGTCAGGTGGTGCAGCTCGACCAGCTCGCGGCCCGACTCGAGGAGCCGCTTACGGGCGGTGTTGTAGCCCGCTCCGGCGCGGTCCTCTGTCAAACCCAGCGCCGCATCCTTCAGGCTGTCGACCAAGACAACATCGGCGTCGTGGTAGTCGGCCAAGTCGCGCAACACGTTCGGATTCTCGGCGGCGTCGGCGGGTAGTTCGCCTTCCCAGATAACGAGCCGGTCGCCGAGCTGGGCGCGCTGTGCCGCTGTGAACTGCCGGAGCATGGACCGCTTCACCTGCTCGGGCCGGTCGAGGGCGAGATACAAAACCCGCTCGCCGTGGTCGAGCTGGCGCACGGGCTGGCCCAGCACTTCGCCGCCAAGGAGCAACGCGCGCACCAGGAGACCGGCGAGCGTGGTCTTCCCGACTCCGACGCCTGCGCAAATCAGCAGCGCCTCGCCGGAAGCCCACAGCACCGCGTTGCCGCTCCCCCAGATTGCCGCATGCGGTGCGGAAGCGGCCCCGGCGAGCATCGTCCCGGCGTCGCCGCTGCGGCCCTCGAGGGCGCTACGGGCGTAGCCCCGTGCGGCCATCCGGTCGAGTGCTTTCTTCTGCCGGTAGTCCCGCCAGGCCAGCGCAACGCCGCCGTGCGGGACAAGGCAGGCACCAAGATACGAATCATCCAGCACCGCTAGGGCGGCGGCGTGGTCGGCGTCTGCGGTCAGCTCCTCGGCCATGCATGCGAACACTTCGGCCAGCTTGTGCGCAGTGTTGTGCTGCACCGCGTCAACGGGCGACTGTTCGGCGGCCCAGACAGCCTCAAAAATCCGCTCCGCCAACCACTCGTAGTGGTTGAGCTTCGGCAGTGCCTCGGCGAGGAATTCCGCCTTACGGTTCGCCGTTGCGTGCCGCCTGACCTCTTCGGCCCATATGGTTTCGATGGCTTCCTCCTCGGTGCCGAACAAACTCCCAAGCCCGCAGTTGCGGACCAGGTCCGGTTCAACTCCGTTGTTGAACGCCGACGCGACGACGCCGCGCAAGATTTCCCGGCGGATACCGATGGGGTTAATGTGGCGCTGGTCACGGTAACGCTGGGCGTGCTTGGCCAGCTCGTGCGCAAACTCCGCTGAGCCGGTGATGATTTCATGAAAGGTGGCACCCGTGCGTAGGTCGTCGTCAAGGGTGAGGGGTGGTAATGAATCAGACATGCGATGTTTCAGCTCGTTTCGTCATCGGTCGGATTAGGTGACCGGTCGGAGCCGTTGCGTGGGTGTCGGATTGGGCTGATGACTCGCATTTTCAGGCTCTGGCTCTAACCTGGCTTGCTTCGCATACTACTGCACGTATCTAGCGTAAGTTTTGTGTCGAATTCGATTGCCGCGTAATGCCTTACGCTGCCGCTGCGATAGGTCTCCAGACCCGTAATTTCAGCCCGCCGTGCTAGACTGAGCGCGGCTGATGGACTGGCGTCTCAGGTTCTGGACTCCGACATACGAAAATGCCCCGCTGGTTTCCCGGCGGGGCATTTTCGTTTACGCGGTCAGGACTCGAGCATCTCGGACACGAGCTGCGCCGCTGTCTCGAAAGCGCCGCCGCTGGCTGCGTGGACATCGGCGGCGGTCGCGTCTCCGCTTGCCGCCGCTGCCGCTTCGGCCAGGTGCGCGTCGTGCGCCAGCGCGTCCAGCTCGTCCAGCAGTTCGCGCACGTCTTCGGCGTCGATTGCCATCGGGTTAATTTCTTTGCTTCGGTTCAGGTTTCAGGTCAGGTGAAACATTTGTGTCAGCGGCTAGGCGGCGTCATAGATGGTCACGGCGTGAACGCGCGGCGTATCTCTGCGATGGCCTGAGCCAGCCGGTCGAAATTGAATGGGACATCGTAAGCCAGGTCCACCACCGGCACGTCATGCGCGAAACACGTTCCGCGCGAGTGCGGCTTAGGCCAGCCGAGCGCGCGCGTCCGTGTCTCTACCCGGCTGCGGTGCTCGAGAATGTCGGCACCCGGCGGCACTTCTACCGACAGCTCCAACGGAATCGTGTCGGCGCTCATGCGTCGCCGCCGTACATTCCGTCACCGATGGCGCGGCGCAGGAACGCGCTGAGCGACTCGTGCGCTTCGCTGAGAATGGCGAACATGGCGAGCAATTCGCTCGGCAGGTAGTGATGCCAGCCGATTTCGAGCGGTGCGACGACAGCCTGACGCAACCGGGTCACGTCGTTAGCGGGGTCCGATTCGCGGCACTCGTCGCACAGGTCACCGTCTGCCGGGTCGTCCGGCTCGGCGGCGATGCCCTGCAGCGCGTCGCGCGCCATCGGGGTAAGTCCCGCCCATACTTCCGGCGTCATGCCCGGCGGCAGGTCGTCCGGCGGCGGGACCGGCAGCGTCCTCACGTCAGCGGTCATCAGCGGCCAGCCTTGCCGCGCAACGCTTCCCGTGCCGGTGTCAACAGCTCGGCCACGCAGCGCTCAGTTGCGGCGGCCATCAGGCCGACACCATCGCGGCGTCAAGCTCGGACAGCTTGAAGCGGACGACACGTCCGCCGAGCCGGTACGCGGTCAGGCGGCCATCAGCCTGCATGTTGCGGATAGTGCGGACGTGAACGCCGAGATACTCGGCGGCTTCGGTGGGGCTGACGAACCGGTCAGCCGGGGCGGCTTTCTTGGCCACTGTGTAACTCTCCATTTCGGGACGGGGCGGGGCGGGTGCCCTACGCTCTAGCCCGGCCGGTACTCATGGCCCAAACGATAACGGTTTGCCGCCGAATGCCTTTCAGTGTCGCGCCTTTGGTGTCATATATTGCCGTTGTCATTTCGAGCTACTCCATTTCTCGGTGTTGTGGGTAGTGGGGTCGAGGCGGTTCCTCGGCTCACTCGGCTGGCCAGCGGATTTACCGGACCGCTGGCCAGCCGGGCGGAGCCGAGCTGCTACGCGTCTCCCCCTGCGTTGTATTCGGTGCACGCCTCTAGCGGGCCGTCGTGGCTCCCGTCGTGGCTCCCGTCGTGGCTGCCGTCGTCGTCGAGGTCGTAGTCGTCGTACAGGTGGTGCGCCTTCGCGATGTCGCGTGCCTCACCGAGCGACGACACGTCGTAGTGGGTCAGCACCCATTCCAAAACCCAACGCACAGAGCCGGACTGGTGCACCTTGTGCGCTGGCATGAAGTGGCGCACCGCGTCCAGCTCTTCACCCGTGAGCGTGGCTGGTGTGCCGCAACGCAGGGCACGCGCGGCCTTAACGAGAGCGTCCAGCGTCGCGTCAAGGTCATGCTGCACCTTCTCCCCGGTCGTCCGCTCGGCCTCGAAGTTGAGGTCGTCAATGCACGCCCTGAGTCCCTCGGAGCTGTACGTGTCGTTAATCGACTCGCGCCATGAGTCGGCGTGAGTCCACTCGGTGTTCTCGCCGCCGAATGACGAAACAATCGCCTGGACCTGTTCGCCGGTCAGTGTGCGCAGGTCCAGCAGCGCGGTCCCGACCGCCTTGATTACGCGCCACTGACCGGAAAGCTCGCGACGCCAACCAGACTCCTGCCGCTCGCGGGTCATAGCCCCCGCCTGATTGCCTTCGCGGTCGATAGTGGGCATCAAACCTGCGTCGATGGCGGCGCAGCACTGGTCGTTAGCGCGGGCCGCTTCGTAGGCCTCGGTGACCAACAGCACGTCAGCGTACTCCTCGAGGTAGTCGGCCAGGTCGCCGTCGTAATCGTCGTCGGCGGACCACTGGTAGTAGCCATCGCCCCAGATGGTCGCGAACTCGATGAACGGGGCATCGAAGATTTTGACGCGAATGCTGCTGCGCCCGACGTAGTCGGCGTCGGAGTTGATGGTGACGGAAAAGACTTCGCCTCCGCCGCGCATCAGGGTTGCTACCACGCGAGCCGCGAGCCCGTGGGCGTGGTGCGCGTCGATTTCGTTCATCGTCGCGAGGATTTCCTCGGTTGTCATTGTCACTGGTTTCTCCTGGTTTCGTTGTTGTGGGTAAGTGGGCGGGTCCCGACTCACTCGGCCAGCCAACGGATTTCGGTTCGCTGGCCGCCGGGCGAGCCGGGTCTTAGTCAGGAACGACCGGGGCGAGCAGGTCGGCCAGGTCGGACTCGGCCACGCGGATTAGGCGCGAATTCAGGGCGACGGCGGGTAGCCGTTTGTCGGCGATGAGTTGCCGCACACTGCGTTTGGAGATGTTGAGCTTCTCGGCCACCTGGCCGAGGGTGAGGTATTTCGTTGGCGATAACTTGCGGGTCACACGATGCCTTCCGTTCGGTTCGGGTTGGTTCTGCCGGCTTGTTGTGCTTTGCACGCTAATGGGGCGTTGCCCGTCTCTGCAAACCCAATTCCGTTGCGCCACAACGATTGTCCGTACAGTCGCGCTAGACTGTACGTACAGGAGTTAGGCTGTGACCTGCGCAAACGGTGCCGCGTGGTGCCGCTGCGTGACATCGGTCACTTCTCGGCAGGCAGCTCGTTACGGGCCACCCTGGCCGACAAACGAGAACGCCGCCCAGGCGGACCCAGGCGGCGCTCTGCGGTTGCGGCTGTCGAGCGTTAGGCAAACCCACCGGACGCCGCCAGCTCGGCCATCCGCTCGGCCAGCTTGCGGTCCCGCTCGGCGCTCGTGCTCTGGTAAATCATCGCCGCCTGCGGGGTCGTGTGGCCCAGCCGCCCCATCAGGTCCGCCAGCGTCGCGCCAGCCTGGGCGGCCATCACCGCGCCGGTGTGGCGCATCGCGTGGAAGTTCAGCGGGAACGGGCTGCCGGTGCCGCGTCCGATGGCGTTACGCGCCTTGTCGTAATGCCGGTGAAACGTCGCATATGCCAGGTGTTGCGATTTGTCGACACCCATAGCCGGGAATAGCAGCGCGTCGGCGTCGGGTCCGGTGTGGTCTTTAAGGTGCGCGCGCACCGCTTCCAGAACATTCGAGGGAATGTTCACGTCACGAGAACCGGCGGCGGTCTTCGGCGGCCCCACAATGAACTTCCCGCCGGTGTGTGTGACACCGCGCCGAATGTGGATAACGCCGCGCTTGGCGTCGACATCGGAGCGGCGCAATTCGGTCAGCTCACCGAAACGCATCGCACACCAGGCGGCCAGAACAACCATCGCGCGGTATTGCTCGGGCATGGCGTCAACCAGCTTCGCTAATTCGCCATTCTCGGCGGGCTTGATATGCCGGGCGCGCTTCACGGAACCGGCACCCTTAATCTGGCACGGCTGAGCCAACAGTTTCCCTTCCCGCCCCGCGTCGCCGAGAATGTTGCGAAGCAGACTGTAAGACTGCGCGCGCCACGTCGGCTTGCCGGTCGCCGTTTTTGCATACCAGGCCTTGACATCATCGACGGATATTCCGTTGACCGGCAGAGCGCCGAGCTTGGGCAAAATGGCGCGGTCAAGAATGCTCCGGTACTGCGCGGCCGTCTTCGGCGTCAGGTCTGCTTTCTTGTGGCGCATCCACTGCTCGGCGTAGTCGGCCAGGGTTAACTCCGGTTTGCTTTTCGCCGGGGCGTCGGCGGCCTGCCAGGTGCCACCGATGACACGGGAACGCTCAGCGGCCAGCCAGGCGCGCGCTTCAGTCTTGGTCTTGAACGTGTGCGGCGCGGTGTGGCGGCGTCCGTCGTGCCAGTACATCGCGCGCCAATTGCCGCTCGGGAGTTGGCTGGCGGTGCCCCATGCGCCACGGTCCTGGTCGCGCCGGTTTGTTCCTCGCATTGTTGGTTTCCTTTGTCGTCAGGCGGCGTCGTGTCCCGTCGTGAACTCATCGTGAACTGCCGAGATGATTCACGCTAGCCTGAGCTTCCCCCGGCTGCAACTTGTTCCCGCAGTTCAGAGCCGTTTTCCGCTGGTCAGCAAATTGACCGATTAAAATTCAATCCCAGTATCGCGCACCAGTGTTGTTGCAGGTCAAAGCATGTTTCTGAAGCGATGGTGCGGGCCGCGTGCCAGATACGTGCCAAACATGAACGCGGTAGTGTTTGCCCGACGGCGGAAACCTTTATCAGCGTGTGAGAAGGTTCCTTACTGCTATCAAGGAAGTCAAACATCACCCGAACATCGTGAGCTACTTCTCTAGCGTGAATTGCTTGACGTCGATGTATCCCTCGCGGAATAGCTTGGCGCAGCCGGTCAGGTACTTCATGTAGCGGTCGTAGGCCTCTTGCGATTGGATCGCGATCGCCTGATCCTTGTTGGCCTTCAGGTTGGCCGCCCAGGTTTCCAGGGTCCGCGCATAGTGGGGCTGCAGCGCCTGGACCCGGGTCACCGTGAATCCTGCCTTCTTGGCACCCTCCTCGACCATTGGAGTCGACGGCAACCAGCCGCCGGGAAAGATCTCAGCCAAGATGAATTTCGAGAAATGAACCAGTTCGCGCGTCAACGAGAGGCCCAGCTGTTTGGCCTCTTTGAAGGTCAAGCGAACGATGGTGTGCAGCAGCATCACACCGTCAGCCGGCAGTGCTTCGTAGGCCATCTTGAAGAACGCGGGATAGCGTTCGAGACCGAAGTGCTCGAACGCACCGATCGAGACGATCCGGTTGACGGGCTCATGGAACCTTTCCCAGCCCTCCAGCAACACCCGCCTGGAGCGGGCGGTATCCATCTCGGCAAACATCTTCTCGACGTGGGCGGCCTGGTTCTTGGACAACGTCAAACCGACGACGTTGACGTCATACCTCTCGATGGCGCGTTTCATGGTGCCGCCCCAGCCGCAGCCGACGTCGAGCAGCGTCATAGCGGGCTGTAGACCCAGCTTGCCCAGCGCCAGATCGATCTTGGCGATCTGCGCATCTTCCAGCGTCATGTCCTCGCGCTCGAAATATGCGCAACTGTAGGTCTGGGTGGGGTCCAGGAAAAGCCGGTAGAAGTCGTCGGACAGGTCGTAGTGGTACTGGACGTCCGCGACGTTCGGCGTGAGGTCGGGTTCACTCAAGGTGCCTCCTTGTGTGATGGACGCAGATGCCATATGTCACCTCGGATCGACCCCAATTCTCCTGTCCACCGTCGCGTCCGCGTCCGCCTGCTGCTAGCAGTTCCCCCACTGAATGCCGCTACTTAACCCGTTGCAGCCGAATGTGGCCACCCGTCGTTATGTAGATCAAGTCAGTATCTGCCGAACGCAAGCGCGACGTTGTGCCCGCCGAAGAGGTTGTCCCGAGTTCCGTGGAACTTCGGTGGCGGTCCGGTGAGCATCAGGCTGCGCTCACCTGGTCATTGTGCACGACAGGTTCGGCGGTTTCGCGTTCGAGTGCAGCGCGGACTGTGGGTAGGT